>JBBTBG010000001.1:0-9075 GCA_038043805.1 Nanobdellota archaeon
CTACACAATACCTTTTTATATACCTCTACACTCTCAGAAGAATAAAGAGCATGAAGATCGCATTTTTTGAGATTCATCCGGATGAAGAAAAAGAATTAAAGAAAACATTTAAAAGCCATCAACTAATTTTCTCTCCAGAAGTTTTAACGGCAAAAAACACACAAAAGGCAGCAGAAGCAGAAATTCTTTCCGTCTATATTTATTCAAAAGTCACGCACGAAGTGCTTGATCAGTTCCCTCATCTTAAATGCATCACAACGCGTTCCACAGGATATGATCACATTGATCGAGAGGAATGTAAGAAAAGAAAGATAACCGTTTGTAATGTTCCTTCTTATGGAGAGAATACAGTAGCAGAACATGCCTTTGCTCTTATTCTTGAACTCTCGAGAAGAGTGACGCAAGCACGTCAGGAAGTCTTGGAAAAGAAAAGGCCCGTTGCAACACTTCCTTGTTTCGATCTGAAAGGAAAAACATTCGGAGTGATTGGTACAGGGCGTATCGGCCAGTCAGCAATCCATATTGCTAAAGGATTTGGCATGAACGTAATAGCTTATGACATTATCGAAAACAAGCAAGCAGCAAAAGAAATTGGATTTACCTATGTTTCTCTAGAGAATCTGCTCAAGCAATCTGATGTGATTACTCTTCATGTTTTTCTCAGTGAGAAAACACATCATCTGCTCAACAAAGAAAACCTTAAGCATGTCAAGAAGGGATCAATTCTTATAAATACTTCACGCGGACCAGTAGTAGAAACGGCAGCACTCGTGCAGGCTCTTAAAAAAGGAGATCTTTCTGGAGCAGGACTTGATGTCTTAGAAGATGAAGAAAGTCTCATTGAAGGCCATCCCAACACAGAGCAATCTTTTCTTTTAAAGAATAGCAATGTTATCTACACCCCACACACAGCATTTTACAGCAAGGAGTCTGTTTTGCGCATTCTCACAACAACCATCGAAAATATCACGTCGTTTCTCAGTAAAAAACCACTTAACACTTTATGAAATACGACATCATCACAGTTGGAGGAATGAATCGCGATCTCTTTGTATTGGGAAAGAAGTCAGAGAAGAAACATCACGATCACCTAGATCTTTGTTTTCACGAAGGTGAAAAGGTTTTAGTGGAAAATCTTTTCTTTACTACAGGAGGCGGGGCCCTAAATACATCAATTGCCTTTTCCCGTTTAGGCCTTAAAACAGGAGCCATTGCTTGCATAGGTAATGACGATCATGCAGAAGCAATTCTCTCTGATCTTCATAAAGAGCGCGTTGCATTCTTAGGAAAGCAAAAAGAAGGGCATACAGGATACTCAATTATCCTCACAGGAAAAGAAGACCGCACAATTCTTGTTTACAAAGGTCTAAATGATTCCTTAACATCTACAGATATTCTAGAGCCTCTTTCCACACGATGGATATACCTTTCAACTCTCCATGGAAAAAGTTTCGAAACCGCGAAAGAAATTGCAGCTTACGCACGAGACCACAAAATAAAAACGGCCGCCAACATCAGCCAATACGTGGCCTCTTTAGGAGTTAAAAAACTCTCTTCATTCCTTAAGAATCTTGACGTTCTTATGTTTAACCGAGAAGAAGCAGAGTTGCTTTCAAGAAAAAAAGATATTCAGCAAGCAGCAAAAACTATTCTTCAACATCTCCAAGGAACGCTTATTATAACAGATGGGGCAAAGAACGTTCATGCATTTACACGAAATCAGCATGTCATTTATCATATCAAGAATCTTCATCCGAAAAACGCAACAGGAGCAGGCGATGCCTTCGCAGCAGGAGTCGTGTATGCCCTCATTAAGAATAAAGAGCTCAAAACTGCCCTTTCTTATGGAACAACTGAAGCACGTTCAGTCTTACAACACATAGGAGCCCACACAGGACTTCGCACATCTCTGCCATGATTGCCACAGCAAAATCAGTTCTTAGAAAAGCACAGAAAGGGAGATATTCAGTCGGAGCCTTCAACATTTACAATATTGAAACACTGCACGCAGTAATCAAAGCAGCAGAACATCTCAAATCTCCAGTTATCATTCAGACAAGTGAATCGGCAATTACTTATGCAGGTTTAGAAACAATTTCAGAGCTCATGCACATTTCTGCAAGAGCAGCAAAAGTCCCAGTAGTGATCCATCTTGATCACGGGCGAAATATCTCTCTTATCAAACAAGCCATAAAAGCAGAGTATACTTCAGTCATGATTGACGCGTCTCACTATAATTTTGAAAAAAATATTTCCCTTACTCAAGACATCGTTAAAAGTGCTCGCTCCAAAAATATTTCAGTAGAAGCAGAATTAGGGATCATAGGAGGCAAAGAAGACGATCTCTCAGGAACAAGTTGGTGCACAGATCCAAAACAAGCCGTGGAATTCGTAAAAAGAACAGGTATTGATTCTCTTGCAATCGCAATCGGAACAAGTCATGGTGCTTACAAGACCAAAGGCATAAGTTTACGTCTTGATATCCTCAAAGAAATACGTAAACATGTCTCCATACCTCTCGTCCTCCACGGCGCTTCTCTTGTGCAAAAAAAAGATATTACAAAAGCACGCAATACAGGCATTACCTTAGGAAAGGCGCAAGGAATTCCCAAAGATCAAATAAAGAAAGCCATTCGCCTCGGTATCTGCAAAATCAACGTGGATACTGACCTTCGCCTCGCATTCTCTACAGCTCTACGCGAACATACACAGCATCATCCCGAATCCATCAATCCTCGTGATGCCCTTTCCTATGCAGAAGAAGCAACACAGAAGTCTGTGGAAGAGCATCTAAAGCTGTTTGGTAGTGAGGGAAAAGCATAATATAAATCCTTAAAAACTATCTTAAAATAAATATTCTATGTCTCTTATTGATTATCTCTTAGGCACAAAAGAAATAGAAATACTCAAAGAGCAGAGAGTTAGATACGAACAATTTTTCCGAGGAGATGGATTAGAAAGAAGACAACGTGCGATTGACGAAGAGGGAGAAGGACATATGACTAGAAATGTATTTGCAACAATAATTTCTATGATAGGAGTAGGAAGCGTCTTCTCTTTAGACACACCTCATAAGTATTGGTTACTCGCCATCCCTATTCTTAGTGAAACCTATCGTTTTTTTAATAGGTATACTACTAAAAAACAGATTCAATCACACGAGCAAACTCTAGCAGCCTATATTCAGCCAAGAGAAAATAAACTTCCACCCCTTACAGAGAAAGCCTAAAACACTCTACATTTAATTTTTCTACCTTTAAAGTGACACTCAAAATCTCTTAAAAACCACCATCTTTAAATATGTCCTCCTCGTCATGATTTCATGAAAGAGTGGGTGAAGCAATGAATGTGGCCATTAATGGCTTAGGAAGAATAGGGAAGCTCTTTCTCAAGGCATGTATAGAACGCAACGTTCCTTGGAACATCGTCATTAACGAACTGGGCGATCCAGAATACACAGTATACACATTAAAACACGATTCAGTTCACACACCTTTTCAAGATCCTATCTCCCATGATGGAAAAAATCTTATCATAGGTAAGAGAAAGTTCTTGACAGTCCATGAAACAGACCCCCTTAAGCTTCCTTGGAAAAGAGAAAATATTGATCTCGTTATAGAATGTACGGGCCTCTTTACTCATAAAGAAGATGCAGAAAAGCACATCAAGGCAGGAGCAAGAAAAGTCCTAATTTCCGCTCCAGCGAAAGGGCACGACTGCACTATTATTCCAGGAGTCAATAATGCAGATTTCAGAAAAGAGTATAAAATTCTCTCTGCTGGTAGTTGTACAACGAATTGCGCATCTCCTATGATCAAAATCCTTCATGAAGCTTATAATCTCAAGAGCGCTTTTTTTGTCACAACCCACGCTTATACTGCTGTACAATTACTTGTTGATGGGCATGATAAAAAAGGCCTTTCACTAGGGAGGGCAGCAGCAATGAATATTGTTCCTACAACAAGTGGAGCCGCAATTTCTGTTGTGGAGAGTCTTCCTCAACTCAAGGGAAAAATTGAAGGCTACGCGCTTCGTGTTCCAGTAGCAGATGGATCCATCACAAGCATTATTGCAAAAGTTGAAAAAAAAGTTTCTACAAAGGATGTCAATGCAGTCTTTAAGAGAAAAGCATCTAATGAATACAAAGGCATCGTAGAATATTCAGACGAACCTCTTGTTTCTACAGACATTATAGGCAATCCTCACTCCTGTATTTTCAATGCACATTTCACACAAGTCATCGATGACATGATTAGCATTGCAGGATGGTATGACAATGAATGGGGATACTCTCATCGACTCGTCGACGTTGCTCAGATGATTCTCGAAAGCGAAAAATTCATCAAAAAGTCTTCGTCAAAAGGGCGAAAATAAGTTTTTATGGCGCTCAAAACGATTGATGCTTTCACAATTGCAAACAAAGCAAGCCTTATACGTATCGATATTAATTCTGCATTACACAACGGTAAAATACTTGACTCTCCGCGTTTTTTCGAGCATGCAAAGACAATCACAGAGCTTCTAAGAAAAAAAGCAAAAGTAGTCATTATCGCGCATCAAGGCAGATCGGGCGATGCCGATTGCATTTCTTTAGAGAAGCATGCAATACTACTTGCAAAGCATATTCATCATCCTGTTCAGTTCGTTCCCGATGTTTTTGGTCTTAAAGCCAAAAAAGCAATCACCAATCTTTTGTCAGGTCAGGTACTTCTTCTTGAAAACATACGTTTTTATTCCGACGAGAAAAATCTAGGGAGAGGTAATCGTTATCCTGCGTTTTGTAAACTATTTGATCTCTATATCAACGATGCATTCTCCGTTTCTCATAGAGAACAAGGAAGCATAGTTCTCCCTCCCAAATATCTCTCTAGTATGATAGGCAGAAGCTTTGAGCATGAACTCAAAGCAGCAGATCACTTTCTCAAGAATGAAAGCCAGAAAAAAGTTTTTCTTCTAGGAGGCTCCAAGCTCGAAGACTATTTGCCATTTTTCAAAGTCCTTCATAACCCTCATCATAAAATTCTTGCTTCTGGCGTGTTAGCCAATGCCTTTCTTGCAAGCCAAGACATTGATCTCGGTTATGAAAACGGCTGGCTCAAGTCTAAAGGATACCAGAAGCTCTATCCACAACTTAAAGCGTTGCTGCAGAAATATTCTCAACAGATTATTCTCCCCGTTGATTTCGCTTTTGGGGAAAGAAAGCGTAAAGAGATGCCTCTTGCCGAGGCGCCATTCAATGAAAAAATATGGGATATCGGGTCGACAAGCATTGCCCTCTTTAAAGAGCACCTCACACATGCAAATGCTATCTTCGTCAAAGGTCCTTTAGGATATTCAGAGAATCCTTTGTTTAGTAATGGTACAGTAGATATTCTCAAATATATTTCTTATCTCACACAAAGAAAGAACATATATTCTCTGCTAGGAGGAGGACACCTTACTACAACCATCACAACCTATAAGATCCCTAACCATTTTTCTTCCATCAGCCTTTCAGGAGGCGCTCTCATGGCATACCTTGTAGGGAAAAAACTTCCAGGTCTAGAAGCGCTGAAAATAAAATAAAGAACACTATTTTTAACTCAATTTAACCGCAGTACCATACGCCAAAATCTCACTCGCAGCATTCATCACATTCGAAGTAGCAAAGCGTACATTAACTACTGCATCTGCTCCAAGGTCAATCGCCTGATTTACCATGCGGTTGTATGCCTCATCACGTGCCTGCGTCAAAAGCTCAGTATAACTCTTGATCTCTCCACCCACAATATTCTTGAATCCTGCCATGATATCTCTCCCAATATGTCTTGAGCGCACAGTATTTCCTCTTACAAGACCAAGAATCTTAGTAATCTTTTTCCCTGGAATTTCACCAGTGGTAGTAACGATAAGTCCCATGCTACTGTCTATGTTTGCCCCTTTTTATTTCTTTCCGTTCTTTAATCTGCTCAATAGCATCTTGTTCTTTTAGTGTGAGGAGAATAATAACTCCTATAACAAGAAGAATAAGTCCGTACACAGCTATCACAAAAAAGAAGAACGAGATAAAGAGGAGAAGCACGCCTACCAAAACAAAGACAATCCCAGTTGCAACTCCCGTACCATCAATTTCAGTCATAAAATAAGGGCGATTATATGATTAATAAATGTTTACTCCATTATAAGAAACCTTAAAAACCCTGAAGTATCCAAAACTTCATGAATATTCACCCTTTAGGCGAGCGCGTCCTCATCAAGCAATTTAAGCCATTAGAAGAGCGTACAAAATCAGGCCTTATTCTTCCCAAATCTAAGGATGAAAAGAAAGAAGGCACCATCGTTGCTATTGGTACAATGAACAACAACACTCCATTTCCTATTAAGGCAGGCGACCGCGTTATCTACGGAGGGTACAGTTCAGAAGAATTCGAACTTAATGGAGAAAAGCATCTTATTATTGAATTAAAAGATGTGGTAGCTAAAGTTGAATCATAAAACTGACACAGTAAAAAAAGATTCAGAAATAGCCTATTTCAGACAAGCAAAGCCTTCAGAAAAGCCGGGAGAGGGAAAATTTTACGAATTGATATCACAGTACATTGGTAAAAAATTAGAAGATTTATCTAGTGCAGGATTTAATGTGGCAACTGGCGATAGATCTGTTTTCGGTAACACTCTAGACAGTGAAAGAAGAATAGTATTGCATCACGAAAATGGAGCATTAATTTATATTGGAGTGCCATCACAAGGCCTTCAAGATGTCATAGCAGTAGTTGGAAAATCTTCTGGTTCAAGATCATGTGCAAAAAGCGCATTGAGAGGAGTCTCGACAAAGATAGGCACAAATGGAAAAATAGGCGCAGTTTCTTGCGCATATATTGAAGAGATGTCATTAGAAGAAGGTCGACGCCATTTTCATGAAGAAGGACAACATTATTCTCAGATGAAACTTAATCTACCGACTTAATTCATATATACTTTAACAGAGAAAAGCTTAAAAATGCCGATTGAGCAGGTAAAACATGACATCCAAACAAATCATCTTCAACGAAGAGGCACGTCAAGCTCTCATGCGAGGAATTGACAAAGTCGCAAATATTGTGAAAGTCACTCTTGGTCCTAAAGGTAGGACAGTTATTCTCGATCGATCGGGCTCTCCTCTCGTAAGCAACGACGGCGTAACCATTGCCAAAGAAATTGAGCTCAAAGATAAGTTTGAAAACATGGGTGCAAAATTAGTGAAAGAAGTTGCTTCACAAACACAAGATAAAGCTGGAGATGGCACAACAACTGCAACCGTACTTGCGCAAGGCATGATCGCAGATGGACTAAAAAATATCACAGCAGGGGCAAATCCAGTAGACATGAAAGCAGGTATAGAAGCAGCCACTATCCAAGTGTTAGAATTCCTCAAAAGGCAATCTTCTCCCGTAAATGAAAAGAAGAAAATAGTTCAGGTCGCAACAATTTCAGCAAATAATGACGATAAAATAGGCAATCTCATTGCAGATGCTATGGAAAAAGTAGGTACGAAAGGAGTGATTACCGTTGAAGAATCACGGAGCATCGACACTTTTCTGGAGCTCGTTGAAGGCATGCAATTCGACAAAGGATATCTCTCTCCATATATGATGACAAATCAGGAAAAAATGGAAGCTTCCTTCGAAAATCCTTACATTCTTATTACAGACAAGACTATCTCTTCTGTCAAAGAAATTGTTCCAGTTCTTGAACTGGCAGCTCAGGAAGGAAAGTCATTAATTATCATTGCAGAAGATGTTGAAGGAGAAGCTCTCACAATGCTCGTATTAAACATTCTGCGTGGAGCACTCAAAGTCTGTGCAATCAAAGCCCCAGGATTTGGAGACGAGAAGAAAGAATTGCTGGAAGACATTGCAGTTCTTACCGGTGGAAGAGTCATTGCAAAGGATACAGATGAAAAGCTGGAAGAAGTAACTGCAAATGATCTAGGTTCAGCAAAGAAAGTGAAAGTTGACAAAGAAAATACAGTAATTATCGAAGGAAAAGGTGAAAAACAGAATATTCAAAAGCGTGTGGGAATGATTGAAACACAGCTCAAGCAGGAAACTGCAGATTATCGTAAAGAGGATTTACGAAAGCGCTTAGGCAAACTCGGCGGCGGCGTCGCTATTATCAACGTGGGCGCAGGAACAGAGACAGAAATGAAAGAGAAAAAGTCTCGCATTGATGATGCTTTACACGCGACAAAAGCAGCTATCGAAGAAGGTGTTGTTATTGGTGGAGGTATTACACTCTTACATGCTATGAAAGAACTTGATAGTCTTTCTCTTACAGGAGATCAAGCAGTAGGTGTAAGAATTGTCAGAAAATCTTTGGAAAGCCCCATCAGGCAAATTGCATTTAATTCTGGAAAAGACGGCTCTGAAGTCCTCGCAACACTTAAAGACAAACCATCAACTTTCGGCTACAATGCAAAAACAGATAAGTTTGAAGATTTAATTGCAGCAGGTGTTATCGATCCCACTAAAGTCGTCCGTAATGCCTTACAGGCAGCAGCAAGCATCGCCGCAATGGTCATCACGACTGAAGGTCTCGTAGCAGATTTCGATGATGAGAAAGACAAAACAAGTCCAACGATAATTATTTAATGCCTCAAAATAAGCTTCCATTTCTGGTGCAATCCTGCTGGTTTAACGGCGACTTAGAGGAAAAGTTCTTGCTCTATGGTGAAATTAATAGTTTTCGACTACCTCATCAGCGCTTAACAATCATTGGATATTGGTCTCCATTTCAACCTCATTATCTGCTAAGCGCTTCCTATGATTCTGCGTACGTAAAACCAGAAAATATCAAAGAAGATTCAAACTTATTGTTAACAATTATTTCAAGAGATGAATCATTAAATCAGAGGGCATTCAGCGAGTTTTCAGCAAAAACCAATATGCGCGGATTTCACAAATTTAAAAACCCTCAGGGGATTGCTGCGATATTCGAGAGACAAAGAGAGGCATTTTTAGGTCTTGAAAGAGAAGGGCTAGGGTACCTAGGAAGGGTATGAAATTTCAAATAAGTTTAGATTCTACATCGCTATATCCAGCAATACGATAGGAATTA
>JBBTBG010000002.1:0-14328 GCA_038043805.1 Nanobdellota archaeon
ATAAGCCAATTACTAGTAGAAGTACGCTGATAACAAACCCTCCGAGGAATATTTCAATGAAAGGTAAATATATCATGATACCTAATAATATTCCTATAAGAGCAGGTACTGTCGTTATGAAAATAGTGATAAAGAGAATATTCAGTGCGCTATTCGTTAAAATATTTATTTTTCTTTCAGGTAGGGATGTGTAAATTATTCCTAAAATTAGAGGAAATATAATGAGGATTAACCAAACTAGAAAATCCTTGTTCTCCAATGGGTTAATTTCCTCAACTTGAGAAAGATATAAAATATAAATTAGACTTAATATTGATATAATTGAGATAGCAAATAGTCCTTTCCCAATTATTCTATATGTTTTTAATGAATGCATTGAAAATTAAATAAGGTCTTCTTCGGAGATGACTACAAAGTCGCCCACGGCAATGATAGTATTATAGGGAACAAGTGCTTCTTTACCTGGAGAGAGTTCTAGATTAAGGTTGCGAGTGTATGGAGTGGGGTCTTTAAGAATGAGTTGAATTAGTTCTCCTGTGCGCGTCTCGAATGAAAGATCTTTTACATAACCTAAGCGCCTTCCTTCTTTTGTGACGACGAGCTTTCCTATGATATCTTTGAGTGGTCTCTTTTCTAATCCCATAGTATGTGTGTGTGACTTTTATATATAAATGTTTCTCTTATTTTTTGAATGGAAAGGTTCGTTTAATACTGTTTATGCTTTGTTTGGTGTGACCCTATGGTTTCTTATGGAAACATTTAAAAAGGAATTGAGAAGTGTTGTTTGTTGTTTGTTGTTTTATAAAGTTTTCTATAGTATAGTATATAGTATAGTATAATATATATTATTTATAGGTGTAATTGTTCGTTCTAATGTTTAAACTGTCCTTCTTTATTTTTAGTATTTTAATTGTTCGAATGGAAATAGGGGTGTCTGTGTTTTTTTCTTTTTTTAGGTGTTTTCCCTCTTTTTTGGAGTGGAAATGGAGCCCTGAGTAGCGATATGTTTATAAGAGAGATTGTTTTAGAAAAGAAAAGAGAGGATGACAATGGACAAACTTGATAGTATCTTCAGTTCCTTTATTTCTAATAATTTATTTAAAAATAAATCTGTTCTTCAGTCTAATTATTCTCCTCAACAGATTGCACATAGAGAAGCACAAATTGAAGCAGTGGCATCAATTCTTGCACCGGCTTTGCGAGGAGAACGTGTAAGTAATTTGTTTATCTACGGAAATACTGGAAGTGGAAAGACGCTTAGTGTACAATATGTAAGAGATAAAATTCTTGAAAAGCTTACCAGCCTTGGAGGAGATTATCTTCAGTTCATATATGTTAACTGTAAATTGAAAAAAGTTGCTGATACAGAGTATCGTATTGTGGCGGAAATGATTCATGAACTTAAAGGAAGTGTTCCTTCAACAGGACTACCCACAGATCAAGTTTACTTGAAATTTATCGAGCTCATTGATGTGAAAAAGCAAGTTATTATTATTATTCTTGATGAAATTGATGAGGCGGTTAAGAAGATATCTGATAGATTTATTTATACGCTTACTCGTTTAAATTCAGAGCTTAAGAACGCACAGATTAGTATTATTGGGATAAGTAACAGCCTTACTTTCATGGATCATCTTGACCCTCGTGTGCGTAGTTCACTAAATGAGGAAGAACTTGTGTTTCCATCGTACAATGCTCTTCAACTGCAAGATATTTTGCGTGAGAGGGCACTTGTTGCATTTAAGGAAGGAGTTTTGAACGAAGGAGTCATTGAGAAGTGCTCGGCATATGCTGCGCGCGAACATGGAGACGCCCGCAGAGCTCTTGATCTTTTAAGAGTTGCAGGAGAGCTTACTGAGCGTGAGAATGGAAAGAAAATAAAAGTCGAGCATATTGATATTGCAAACCAGAAAATTGAGAAAGATAAAATGCTCGATATTGTTGAAAAAATTCCCAAACAATTCCAACTTGTTCTTTCGGCGGCGCTTTCTCTTCATCGTGCAAAAGATGTGGGGGAGATTTTTACTGGCGATGTGTATAATGCCTATCAAGAGCTCTGTGAAAAAACACGTAATGAAGTTTTGACACAGAGGCGCATTTCAGATATCTTAGCTGAATTTGATATGTTAGGACTTATTAATACAAGAGTGATTAGTAAGGGAAGGCAAGGAAGAACGCGCGAGATTAAATTGATGCTTTCTCCCACCATTATTGACAAAGCGGAGGAGATTCTAACAAAATCGCTCTATCTTTAATATGCACGAAGAACTTTTACGGTTGATTAAGGATCGCGGCCTACTTTTAGAAAAAGAAATTTTTGATCTTCTTAATAGTCTCGATAATCCACAATCTGCCAAAAACTTTTTAGAAGGGCTTGAACGTTATTCTGGTGAAAAGATGATTACTCGCAGTATGCTTGCACATCATTCCTCTTATCTTAAACAAGTTGTTTCTAGCTTAGAAGGACAGGATAAAACACGGGTAGAAAATACGTTTATTACATTAGGACTTCATCTTGAAGTTCGTAAAGAAGAGAAAATCATTTCTATGCCTTTGAAATCTCTTGAGAGAAGTTACCAGATTTTTACTGCAGATACTAAAACTGATAAAAAGCTTACCGTAGGAGATTTTGTGGGAAATTTTCGCGCACGCTATTCGCAGCTTCAACGTATGCTTATGCAGCGCCCTGATTTAAGTAGCTTAATGTCCATCGGGAAGATTTCGAGCAACCGTCAGCAATTAAGCATTATCGGAATGGTTAGAGAAAAAAGAGTTACTAAGAATAAAAACATCATTATTCTTTTAGAAGACCTTACTGGAGAAATTCAGACACTGGTAAGAGCGGATAAGGGAGAACTTGCAGGTATTGCTCATGAATTACAACTTGATGATGTTATAGGTATTAAGGGAAGTGGAAACCGAGATATGTTGTTTATTCAAGATATCTTTTTTCCTGATGCTTTTTTGGCTGAAAAGAGTAGATTTGAAGAAGAGATATGTATTGCTTTTCTTTCTGATTTACACTGTGGCAGCGATAGACATTTAGGAGATAGTTTACAGAATTTTATTGCTTGGATTCGCAGTAATGATCCTCTTGCTCATAAAATCAAATACCTTTTTTTTGTTGGTGATAATGTAGATGGCGTAGGAATTTTTCCCGGACAAGAGCATGTTTTGAAATTAAAGAGTATGAAGGAACAATATGCTCTTCTTGCATCGTACTTACGGCAAATCCCTCCCCATATTACGATGTTTATGTGTCCTGGACAGCACGACGCCGTGCGTGTCGCTGAACCTCAACCCATTATTTCTGCAGCCTATGCCTCTGAACTTTATACCTTAGACAACCTTATTCAAGTTACGAACCCTACCCTTGTCAAGATCCTTGAAGGACAGAAAGAATTCAAGGTTCTGATGTATCACGGAGCAAGTATTCACACACTTATTAATGACATCCCTGAATTACGCATTATGAAAGCGCATCGAACACCAGCTAAGGCAGTGAGGCATATGCTCAAGAGAAGGCATCTTGCGCCAACACATTCTTCTGTTGTTTATATCCCTAATATTGCCCGCGATCCTCTTGTTATTCATGAAGTGCCAGATGTTCTTTGCACAGGAGAAGTGCATCGGCTAGATATTGAAAACTATAATGGTGTTCTCATTATTACAGGAAGTTGTTGGCAAGCACAGACGCCTTTCGAAGAGAAAGTAGGGAATATTCCTGATCCTTGTAAGGTACCTGTCTTAAATCTCAAAACACGAGAACTCAAAATTCTTGACTTTACGGATGAAGGGGGAGAGAGCAATGGAAACTGAACAGTATTTTCAACATCTTGAGAAAGAGGTAAAAAAAATGTATGTTGTTGCGAATGCTGCGAAGAAGAATGGATTTGATCCTGTCTCGGAGGTTGAAGTACCTCTTGCGAATACCTTAGCTGAACGTGTGATTGGTCTGGTGTCAGTACTCTATCCGCAAATTTATGATCAACGTATTGTGGCGCGCATTCTTGCGCTTGAAAAGGAATATCGTTCATTAGACCCGGCGGTTGCTCTAAAGATTGCGGAAGAAGTAGCTAAAGAAAAGTTTTGTAAGTTTAAGGATCATCTGGAAGCGGTAGAAGCAGGTATTCGCGTTGCTTTAGGATACATGACTTTAGGATATGTTTCCTCTCCTATTGAAGGTTTTATTCAGCTCAAAGTAAAAAAGACTGCGAAAGGTGAAGACTTTCTGGCAGCGTATTTCTCAGGGCCGATTCGTTCAGCAGGAGGAACAGAGGCAGCCTTCTCATTAGTAGTTATCGATTACTTACGAGAGATGTTTGGGTATGCATTGTACGATCCTAGTGAAGATGAAGTTAAGCGAGGAGTTCATGAATGTTATGAATATCATGAACGTATTAATAACTTACAATATCTCCCCTCTGAACAAGAGGCAGAATTCTTAATGCAACACTTACCTATACAACTGACAGGGGATCCGAGTGAAGATAAAGAAGTCTATAATTACAAAGACCTTCCTCGTGTGGAGACGAATTTTATCCGTAGCGGATTTGCACTCGTTTTCGGTGAGGGAATGGCGCAGAAAGCACCGAAGATTTTAGCGCGCGTCAGCAATCTTAAAAATAAAGGGTTTACACTTACAGGATGGGATTGGCTTGAAGACTATGTAAAGCTACAGAAAAAAATTAAAGAGGGAAAACAGGCAGGTGGAAGTCGTGGCGGAGCAACATACATGCAGGATCTTGTTGCTGGAAGGCCTGTTTTTAGTCATCCTTCTCGCTCTGGAGGATTTCGTTTGCGTTATGGGCGAGCAAGAAATACAGGCTATTCAACACTTGCACTTCATCCTGCAACTATGGGCGTTACGCAAGGATTTATTGCAGTAGGTACGCAGTTAAAAACAGAGAAACCTACGAAAGGATGTACGGTTGCATCTTGCGATAGTATTGATGGTCCGATTGTCAAACTTGATGATGGAAGTGTTAAACAATTGAAGACATATGAAGAGGCTATTCGTGTGTATCCTTCTATTAGCGAGATTCTCTATCTTGGAGATTTGCTAGTGCCTTATGGAGATTTTCTTAATAGAAATCATCCTCTTGAAGCGCAAGGATATATTGAGCAGTATTGGCTTGCAGAACTCATTAAAGCAGGAGGAGAAAGCGAACTTTTCCCTACTCTTGAGCAAGCATGCGCTTTCTCTACACAGTATGGTGTGGCCTTACACCCTTCTTTTATTTTTTATTGGAAAGAGATTTCACGCGAGCAATTCTTAGGATTACTTGATTGGATTTCACGCGGCAAGATCATTGAGGGAAAACTTGTTCTCCCCTATACTTCCATCGATCAAGTTCGATTTTCTCTAGGTAAACGCGCACTTGAACTCCTAGGCTGCGAACATCGTCTTACGACTGAGCATGTTGTTATTGAAGATGAAGGTGCGCGCATTCTTCTTCTCGCGCTTGGTGTAAAAAATGAGCAAGATCTTGATGCTGAAGCGGTACGTATAAGCACTCACTTACGTGATCAGCAACTTCTTGAGAGCACACCTCTTGAATGTGTGCAGGCACTTTCACCTTTTCCTATTCGCGATAAATCAGGCACATTTATTGGTGCACGTATGGGGCGGCCTGAAAAAGCAAAGCTTCGTGTGTTAACGGGAAGCCCACATGTTCTTTTTCCCGTAGGAGATGAAGGTGGAAGGCTCCGTAGTTTTCAGGAAGCACTTTCACAAGGAAGTATTCATGCAGAATTTCCTCTGTATTATTGTGATGTTTGTAAGTGTGAGAATGTCTATCCTGTTTGTGAGGCTTGTAAAACTGTTTGTACCAAACGTCTCTATTGTCGAGAATGCACTTCAGCGCATGCAGACGTTTGTGAGCAACACGGTCTGGGAGTGGAATATTCTAACCGTTCACTCGATATTCAAACGTATTTTGATCGCGCCCGTAAGCGATTAGGATTACGTAACGAAGAAATTCAACAAGTGATTAAAGGAGTGCGAGGAACGAGTAACAAAGACCATGCTTGTGAATATCTTGGGAAAGGACTTTTGCGCTCGAGATATGGTCTTAATGTGAATAAAGATGGAACTATTCGTTACGATATGACTGAAATGCCTCTGACACACTTTAAAGCGAGTGAAATTGGGACGAGTATAGAAAGACTTCACACTCTAGGATATGAAAAAGATATTACTGGCGCTCCTCTTACTCATGACGATCAAGTTCTCGCGCTCTTTCCCCATGATATTGTTTTACCTTCGTGCATTGCGTCTCCCGATGAGCGCGCAGATGATGTTTTTATTCGTGTTTGTAAATTTCTTGATGATGAACTTGAGAAGATTTATCTTCAACCTCGCTTACTCAATGTTAGCAAACGTGAAGATCTTGTAGGGATGCTTTTGGCTTGTATGGCTCCCCATACTGCTTCGTGTGTCATCGGGAGAATTATTGGTTTTTCTAAAGTTCAGGCACTTCTCGCTTCCCCCTATATTCATGCAGCCATGAGACGAGACTGTGATGGAGATGAGGCTGCAGTTATGCTCTTACTTGATTTACTTCTTAATTTTTCTCGTAAGTTCTTACCGAGTCACCGTGGAGGAACGCAAGACGCTCCGCTTGTACTCAATGTACGTATTCGCGCCAATGAAGTGGATGATATGATTTTTGACCTGGATGTTTCTCAAACTATTCCTTTAGAATTGTACGAGGCAGGGGCGCGTCACGCATCACCTTCAGAAATTAAAATGGAACAAGTGAAGGGACGCTTAGGAGGCGATCGCGAGTTTACAGACTTGCATTTCTCTTATCCTACAACTAACCTTAACTTTGGAGCTCAGTGTTCGAGTTATAAAACATTACCTACGATGCAGGAGAAAGTTGAAGCGATGATGATTCTTTGTAAGAAACTACGCGCGGTTGATGTGAGTGATGTTGCGCGCCTGGTTATCGAGAGACATTTTATTCGCGATACGAGAGGTAACTTAAAAAAGTTTTCAATGCAAGTTTTTCGTTGTATTGGATGCAATGAAAGTTATCGTCGACCGCCACTTGTGGGAAAGTGTTTAAAATGTGGAGGTAGGTTGATTTTTACTATTTCTGAAGGAAGTATTCTCAAATATATGCAGCCGGCACTTGATTTGGCGCACAATTATCATGTGAGTGCGTATCTGCTGGAAAATCTTGAGTTGACTCAGATGTACATTCAGAGTATTTTTGGGAGAGAGAAAGAGAAACAAGAAAGTATTGCAAAATGGTTTTAGATGAATGAGACTGTTTAGGGTTTGGAAGGTTTAATTTTCCCTTCATGTTCTGGTAGCTCTTTTCTTTTTAATGTTTCACAGTACTTTGAGAATGAAAGATATGGCTTGAGGAGAGGATTAGAGTTAAATATTTCTGCTATTACATCTCGACCAAGATAGACAACGTATCGACTTAGAGAATCAAGAGGGCTGCTGCCCCTTTCGATATTTGGAAAATACATACCAGTTTCTTCGTCTTTTATTGCAGGATTAAAGATTCGTTGGTATCCGATCACTGCTTTAGGATTATCTGAGTCTTTGTCTAGGAGACGCTCGAGTACTCCTAAAATTGCTTTTTCATCTGTGAGGAAGAGAACGAGATCTCCTGCAACAGCATTTTGCAACGCCACGGGAATGAAGGCACCCATTCTTTTTTTACGAGAATAAGCCTTATAAAAATTATGGTGTTTGAGTGATTTAGACAAGGAAAACACTTACGTGCTAGTCCTACTTTATCTCTCTTATTTTTCTTTTGTTTTCTTCCTCTACCCAGGATTCTGCAAATGCAACGTAAGGATGTAACCAAGGCTCTCTTCTTAATGCCTGCAATACTTGTTCTTCTCCGCGATAAACTGTTTGATGTCTTGGAGTGTAAATTCCATACTTCCAAGGTTTACATTGGGGAAGTGAGAGTTCATCTGATATAAATTTAGGAGTTTCTAATTTATATGCTGGCTGTAGCCATGCAATGGGCTTACCTTTATGTCTTGATCGATGTTCAAATTCTCCTAAAAATGCTATGGGTTTGGTGTCATGGACCATGAGCACGAGGTCTCTTTTTTTTGCTTGTCTGATATTGTCAGGGAATGGAATTTTTCTTTTCATTCTTTTTTGAGGATATTTAATTTTATAAAGATTTGTTTTGTGGAAGAGTTGTTTAGTTTGTGAGGTAGAAGATAATTGTAGGAAGAATAAGGGCACCCATAAGCTGAATGCGGCGGACTTTTGCGTGAATGCAAGCGAGACCGATGCAGGTTGAAGTGAGGAGAACGAGCAGACCATAGAAATTTGTGAGGAAGAGATTGAGAATGAACAGAAGTGCAATGACTGCTAATGTGAGTTTAGAATAGTTGATGTGATTGATTGAACGAGCAAAGATTTTTGTAAGGAAAATTCCTATTGTGAATGCTAGTAATGAAGAAAGGATTATTGTAGAGAGGATGAGGATGATGTGATTTTGAGATAGATTTGGGAGAAGCGTTTCTATCGCTGCTGCTGTGCCTGAGCGTGATTTGTTGATGGCAGCAAGAGTGATAAATGAAAGAGCCATGACGATTGTATTGATTGCACCTATAAGAAAGAGAAAAGAACGGCGCGATTGAGTAATTAATTCCGAGCCTAGAGTTGCAGCGTGGCTAGAGCCTATGCCTGGAAGAAATGAACAGAGGGGAGCTGAGAGCGCAGCCGCAGTGAAACTTTTGAAACATTCTTTTTTTGTAAGAGTTATCTTTTTTAAAGGGAGAATTTGCTGTTTGACAAATACTGTTTTGTTCTTAATGCTTATGATAAGTGCAGAAAGTCCGAAAAGACCTGTAAGTAAAGGAAGAAGTGGCTCTTTGACTGGTAGATTGAATGTAGAATAACCAAGAAAGCCCGCCAGAAGAAAGATAGTGCCTGAGAGAATTATTTCTTTTTCGCGAAAGATGAGGTAACAGGAGAGAAAGATTAGGAGAAAAGGGAGGAAGAGCTTTAAGACATTGTAGAAAGAAGGGAGAAAAATAAGATAAAGAGGAGTGGAGATCAGAATGATTGGTAGTGCAGCTATCGCGCCGTAAAGTGTGATGACAACTGCTTCTTGACCGCGTCCTTCTAGGAAGAGTTCGTGTCCTGGCAAAATTGAAAGAAAGGTGTCCTCTTCTGGAACACCTAGGAAAATAGAAGGAATAAAATCGATGAACGTGTGAGTGATCGACATCGTCACAATGAATACAATATAAGGAAGAATTAGCGCTTGAGCTGGAGATGGCTGTGAGAGAAGTAAAAGTGATGCGATGAGATTAATATGGATGCCTGGAAAAAGGCCTGTAAATGTCCCCGCGAGGATACCGAGTAGGAAAGCGAGGAGCAGTTCGAAGATCATCGTTTAGAGTTTTTGGCTTTTGTAGAAGAATACTGCTTCGATGAGTGCGATTGGAATAGAGAATTCCAAAAGACGGACTGGAAGGTAGAATGTAGAAAGAAGGACTATACTTTGAAGGATTGTTAAGAGTCCAAGGGCAGAGGCAATGACTTCCCAATTTGCTTTTACACGCAGAAGCGCAATACCCAAGAAAAGAGTAAGAATGCCAGTTACGAGTGAAAGTATTTTCTCTGAAAGAGGGAAAGGCAGATTGTTTAGTGAGAAGAGTGTTGAAACTGCAGGGAGGAGAGTTGCGAGCAAAAGAAGAATTGCAGAAAGACGTAATATTTTATCTTTCTTTTTGCTTCCTATTCTTTCAAACGTAAAGAGTATGAGTGCGCCCAATATCGCTTCGGCTAGAATGAGTAAGCGCGAAATGAGTGTGAAATTTTCTAATATTTTTGTAATTGTTGGAAGGATGCTTTGAGGTATTGCTGATGTCGGCAGTGCCTGAGCAGATACGGCGAATCCTAAGAGATTGATCATTGTGTGTAGGAAGAAAATGATTGCAAAGAGCACTGCTGCAATGCTAGAAATCTTGAGAAGATTCATACTTGGTCTACGTGCGAGGAGTATATAAAATCATTGATGTAATGTGATGCGTGTTGCTTTTATTTGGGCTTGTCTTTGATAACTTTCTTTTATTCCCTCAATGGTGATATTTTTTCCTTGCAAGAGAAAAGGAGAAGGAGAGGTAATTATTGTGATGTTGTTTTCTAGAGTAAGTAAGAGAAGAGAACTCCTTACCTTGTGTTTGAGAATTGTTCCCTGTGCTTTTACTTTCTGATGGTCGATAAGTGTTTGAAGCTCTTCTTGTGAATTAATTTCTTGAGGGGGAAGAAATGAGAGGGAGAAAAGAAGTGCAACTGTGAAGAGAGAGCAGAAGAGGTAGAATAATTTTTTCTCCATATTGCTCTGATATAGAAAGACAGATTTTTATAGTTATAGCGCAAGACATAAGTAATTAACCGAAGATCTTATGTCCCGCGAATATAGCAAGAGACAAGACTGGTTAAACATATCAGTCTCTTGCTATATATTTAAAAAGAAGACTCTCTTTTGTAGATTGTGGAACTTGCAAAACTTGTTGCGGCGTTGAGCATTGCTCTTTTTGTGTCTTTCTTTTTAGTTGAAGCTCTTTCTCTTGCGTATAAGGCTCCTGAAATGTCATATGACTCGTGTAGTGCTTCCAAACTTTGTGGTTCTTTTGTAGAAAACAAATGTGGAAAACAGCCAAGTGGATTTGATTATAGTTCTGAATTTTATAAATGCCAAAGTGAAGTTTTAAGTTCTGAAGGATATTCGCAGTGTACTCAAAATGCGCAGAAAACACAGGAGATGTGCCAAAAAGATTTGTCGAATCAATTGCAAACGTATCAGATTGTGTCTTTTCTTCTTTATGGGCTTATAGGGATACTGTTTATTATTGTGGGATTTTTAGTATTAGGATATAGAAGTATTGGATCGGGTCTTCTTCTTGGAGGAGTTTTTGTGATTTTATTTTCAGGATATATTTCTATTTTCTCTGCAATTGCTTCTACTGGCTCTATCTTTTCTAGACTTTTAGGGGGGAGCGCAGGGATCTCACCAGATACGTTTAGTATAATGCGTGTGATTTTATATTTTGTAGTTGCTGCACTTTTGATTGTGTTGACTTATATTAGATTAGATAAGCCTGGATTGAAGAGTGAAGAGGATTAAGTGTAGATAAGTTTAGATTTCTATCGTTTAGTTGGTGCCTGAACTTCTCATTATTCTCTGCTTTTTGGCTGAGTTGCTTCGTAGACATCTAGATGCCAAAGAAAGCGTGATCCTCTTTGCTCGAAAGGAGCGTAAACGCCTGAAGAAGTGTTAAGGTCTTTGACTTTAGAGTAGAGGTCTGCTGGCAGAGGCAAGGAAGTTCGGGATTTAGGCACTACGTTTGTAAAATGTTTTTTTGCGACTGTGAGAATCTTATCTCCATCTGAGAAATTTACGACAACTGGGAAGTAGAGGCGTCCTGTCGGTTTAAGAAATTGAGAGGCCTGCTCAATGAGAGAGATAACTTTGTCGGCGCCATCTATACCTCCAGTGGGAATTGCTGAAGGATACCAATCAAGTGCTCTTGCGGGAACTTCTGCCATTCCTGAAATATCTGAGACTATGAAATCTACTTGTATTTCGGGATGATTTTGTCTGATGGGGTCGAAGATATTTCCCTGATATGGAGTTATTTTGCCTTCTAAACCGTATTTTGCTATGTTTCTTCTTGCAAGATTCAACTGTTTCTCAACGTATTCTACTGTATAGAGATGACCAAGTTCAGATCTTGAAGCAAGTAAGATAGAAATTGGTCCTATACCTGCACCTATTTCTATGCCTCTCTCTTCCGGATGGAGAGTCACTGCTTCTGCAACTGCAGCAGTTGTCTGATTTGGCATGAAGAGCTCGTCTGAAACATAGATACTTAAGGGAGAACCGTTTACTTGAAGGAATTTAAATTTTTTTTCTACTTCTTGCATATTTTTGGTACTTTATAAGGTTATAAAAACCTTCTCGTGGTAGAGTATCAGCTATCTTGTGTGGAACTCTACTATATCCAAGTCTTTAAGAACGTGGGAAAGGCCGACGCGCTGATTTGCGAACTTGCTACTTGGACCGCTAATGCGTGTTTCTTTTATTCTTGTAGAAAATCCCTTGACAATTTTTTCTGCGGCCTCCTTAACTGTTGCGTCTTTTTCTAGAACAAGAGGAATTGTGGATGGGAGCTTACCTGGCTCTTTTGTGTAAATGCGGATGACATTCATTTCTTGAAGTACTTTTGTTTTGAGTTCTTCTATTCCTTGCTTTGTGAGTGTGCTGACGATAAGAGCTTTTAGTTTTTTACTCTTTACTTTTTCTCTAAGCTTACGTAGCTCCTCTTCTGAAAGTAAATCAGTTTTATTTAGCACAATTAACCGCTTACCGTATGCTCTTGAAAGAAGAGAGCTTATTTTTTCAATTTCTTCAAGTGAGGTGATTACTATCAGTATACAATCTGCGGTGTTGACAATTCCAATGTCGAATGTTTCTGCCCCTATTGCAGGAAGATCTACTACTTGTGCTTTTATTCCTTGATGATATAGCGTTCCCAGTTCTGGGACCATTGTTGTAAAAGGAAGAGAGCTTATTTTGGGGCGAGCATTGGTCAGGCTAGAAAGTAGAGAAGATTTGCCTACGTTGGGAAATCCTAGGAGAACTATTTGATATCCTTCTTTCCTGATTGCTTTTTGTGTTGTTTTACCTACTTTTTTATTTTTTTCTTTTTTTTCGAGAAATTTTTTGAGGCGAGTTCTGAGTTCTGCGAGCAAATTCTCAGATCCTTTATGTTTAGGTGCTGTTTTAATCATCTCTTCGAGCGCAGGTATTTTTTCTTCTAATGTCTGCGCTTGATAGTACTTCTTTTCCGCGTTGACATATTCATATCCTGCGTTAATTGGCATGGAAGATTTAGTGAAGAAGGGTTTATTAAGTATTTTCTTTTGAGAAAGGAGTGAAGTTTTTACGCAGGAAGCTTAAGAATGGAATGACTGTGATCTGTGAAAAGAGAGATTTACCTGTTGTAGCGTGTAGTATTTCTAATCCCTTTGGTGCCGCATTTGAAGAAAGCAGAATTAAAGGCATTGCGCATGTTATTGAACACCTTGTTTTTACAGGGACGAAGACTAGAACACATGAGGATATTTCTCGGGAAATTGAGAAGAGAGGAGGTATTGTTAATGCCTTTACAGCAAATGAAATCACTTCGTTTTGGTTTAAATTACCTAGTGAACATCTTTTTAACGGGCTCGATATTTTACATGATATTTTGACGAATCCTACGTTTGATGAAAAGAAATTTGAGAAAGAAAAAAAAGTTATTGTTGAAGAAATTAAAATGTATCACGATGATCCTAGCCGCAATGTTCATGATTTACTTGTTCAGCAACTCTATGGGTCTCCCTTTGGAGAAGGGATCATAGGAAGTGCTGGAACTGTGATGAGTCTTACGAGGGATTTTGTCCGCGATTATTTTAAAAAGAATTATACTCCAGAACAGTATGTCGTTACACTAGTGGGAAATGTTGATTTTGATCGTATCTGTGTGTGGCTTGAGAAAAAGTTTAGCAAAGGCAAAAGAGAGAAGACTTCATTTGTGCTAAAGAAAAAGAATTCCGAGTTTACTGAAGAGAGAGATGGAATTGATCAAGCACACTTGCTTTTTGGAAGTCATGCGCCGCTCTTTTCTGATTCTTTGTATTCTGCATTAGAAGTTCTTGATGCTTATTTGGCTAATGGAATGTCTTCAAAGCTATTTTTGAAAATCCGTGAAGAGAAAGGACTTGCATATACTGTTCATGGTTCTCTTAATTCCGAAAAAAATTATTCATATTATAGCATTTATGCTGGAACGACGAAGCAAGCAGTGCCGGAAGTTAAAAAGCTTATTTTGCAAGGATTTAGAGATGTAGAGAAGATGACTGAGAAAGATTTGAAAGAAGCGAAAGAGCGGCTGATTGGCTTGCAACAAATTTCACATGAAGAAAGCTCGAGAGTGATGCAAGAATTGTTGTTTTATGAACTTGCGACAAAGGCTGAAGATTATTATGGAAGAGAAAAGAATATTCGAGAAGTATCATTGAAAGATGTAAAGAAGTTGGCACGAGATTTGGTTAAAAATTACTCGACTGCAGCGATTGTGCCGAAATAGATTTTTAAGGAATTATCGATAGAGAAAACAATGGCTCTTGTTTAAATAAAAAATTAATGCACAAGAGCCTCTTTGGAAAGCAAAGAGTTATCTTTTCTTCTTTTTCTTTGCTGCTTTTCTTTTTGCCAACTTTTTTTACCTCTTTTGCCTTTTTCTAACGCATCTCTTTTATATAAAACTATTCCTTTTGTTTAT
>JBBTBG010000003.1:0-42606 GCA_038043805.1 Nanobdellota archaeon
TTTGCATTCGATAAGCTATTCTGAGGGGTGGTGACATATGTCATGAACTAGGACATAAAGATAGAAGAGATAGGGCTATAAAAGACTATTTCTTTGTAGCCCACACAATCATAGAGTCAGAAAAACCACGTTGACGGCCAAATCCTGTTTCAATAGTAACAATATGAACATTTCCAAATCCATTGGCTACAAGAGTATCATTCACAATCTTCTCATCGATAGGCACAGCATCTAGTTTTTCTACGCCGGAAATATAAAACCGTGCTTGTTTAAGAGCCAACATGCAAAGATGTTTTCCAGAGCCAACTAAAGAACTAATGTTGGAAATATAATTTCTATAGGTTTCAAGTTTATTTGTAATAGATTCTGGGCAAAAAGGAACAATGACAAGATCAGCTTTAGTCTTTTTAGCTGTTAAGCTATTTCTAGGCATATCTAGAGGATTTTTTCGTGAAACATCAACATAAATGGGGTCGAGTGTTTTGACTGCTGTAATCTCTCTCACAGAGAAAAACCCAAAACGTGCTCCTGTATGTTTTTCAAAGAGATAGTAAGTAAAATCTGCATGTTCTTCTCCAGGACGTGCTTTTTGCGTTGAAAGAGGATTCTTTCCACCGGTATGCATCTTCATAATATTAATATTACGGGGGTCAATATCTGCAGGGATAATAGTGTTTATTTCAGGAATCATGGCAAGCGTTTGAGCTTCATCAGGAGTAGGCCCATTGCCCACAATTAGGGCTTTTACATGAGAAGGTAAGAGATGCCTACGCCCAAGAAGAAGGTCATAAAAAGTACGAGCAATAGTCATATCTTCTTTATCAAGGCCGCCATAGTAATAGTCAAGATAATCAATCGGATCAAAGCCACGATAAGCTTCATCTCCTGCAAATTCTCTGCGTAGAACGCGCCGAACGCCTTGATCAGGATGAACATGAACTCGCTCAAGGCCTGTTCCTAACCGATAATAGAACTCAAGTGTTTGTGGAAGCGTATTCTTTTTGCATCTCTTGAGTTCTTTGCGTATAGTTACAAGATCAACAGGAGCAATATCACGCATAAGAAAGACGAACCAATGCATAGGATCCCACGATACACCTAGTTTTTTATGAGCCCAGATCACGAAGGGGCTCGAGGGGGTATATCCTTCTTGTACAATATAGTTAAGAAGTTCAATAGGATGCTCAAAGGTATGATGGATAAGGGGACGTGCTTGGTAAGGATCTTTCTTCATAAATCCATATTCTACAATCTTTCGTAAAAAAAGACTGTCTGTCCTAGAAAAGAGAGACTTACTTGCCATTTCTTCAATCATATGTCTACGACTAACACCTAAGAGTTCATTCTTAAATGCACGAAGAAGGTATTCGTAATATATTTTAACGTCACGATCATCTATTAAAGACATTGCAGTTTGAGTAAACACAGACATAGAGCCTCTTAACGTAAGTATACAAAATTACTTTATTAATGTTTCTTCTCAATCAAGACAACCTTCTTAAACTCTTCTTACGAGCATATTCCATGGCAGGCAGAGCAGCATACGGAATGAGAAAGTATGGTCCGAGTGATTCGCATAACCAGCATAGAAAATCTTTTCCCGCGCACGCAAGAGAAGTAATCAGAATATCTGACGTAATTTTACAGATTCTAGATGCACGTTTTATCAAAGAAACTCGCAATCCAGAACTTGAAAAAATAATCAAGAGTCAAGAAAAATTCATCATCAATGTAATTAATAAAATCGACTTAGTGACTATGGAGGAAATAAAAAATAACCCTATTCTAGAAGAGCTCAAACCTTATGTTCTTATTTCTTCTGCAAAACGATTAGGAATAGGAAAACTACGCGAGCGCATAAAGATTGAAGTCAAACGTTTTAAAGTCAAACATGCCAAGGCCCATGTGGGAGTTATCGGTTACCCTAATACGGGAAAAAGCACATTAATGAACATTCTTTCAGGAAGCGGGAAAGCAAGAGCTTCTCCAGAATCAGGGTTTACTAAAGGTGTGCAAAAAATTCGTCTAAATAAAGACATTCTCCTTTTAGATACTCCTGGCGTAATTCCAGATAAAGAATATACTTCTCTTTCTCAAAAAGATGCAAAAAAACATGCAAATATTGGAATAAGAAATGCTGCAAAAGTAAAAGAACCTGAAATTGCAGTTGCAGAGCTCCTTCAGCACAATCGCATAGCTTTCGAATCATTCTATAATATAGACTCGCAGGGAGATGTAGAGATTTTCTTAGACATTCTTGGAAAAAAGAAAGGATTTCTTAAAAAAGGTGGACTCTCAGATACAGATAGAATAGCCCGTCTAGTATTACAAGATTGGCAAGAAGGAAAGATAACAAAGAAGGACCATGGACTCTACTCTTAAGTCCTATCTAGAAAAATATAAGGTTAACTACACTCTTTACGAGCACCCTGCAGTTTTCACAGTCACAGAAAGCGACGAAGTAACAAAACATATTCCCGGCGCACGTTCAAAAAACCTTTTTCTAAAAGACGATCAAAAAAAGTTCTATCTCATCTGTATGCCAGGCCATAAGCGCCTAGATATGAAAGCACTTAAGTTATCTATCAAAGTAAAAGAACTACACTTTGCTTCTCCTGAAGATCTAAAGAAAGAATTGAATCTCACTCCAGGAAGCGTATCTATTTTTGGAATGATTCATGCATCGCACACCAAATTACTTATAGACAAAGAACTCTGGGAAGCCAATCAAGTAGGATTTCACCCCAACATTAATACATCTACACTCTTGGTCAATCATCAGGCACTAGAAATATTTTGTAAATCGCTTTCTTCTCCTTGGGAGGTTGTCTCTCTTGCATAAGAGTCTAGCTCTTCTCTTTGCTTTTCTTTTAACAACACTCATAGCTATCAATTACCTATTTTTCTCATCAGTTAAGATAGAAGAAAAAGAGACAGTCATTGTAGCAAGAGTAATCGACGGCGATACTCTAAAATTAGCAGATGGTCGCACTATTCGTCTTCTGAATATCAATGCTCCTGAAAAAAACATGCCTTCTTCACACCTTGCAAAAGAGTTTTTATCAGCCTTTGAAAACAACTCAATTCAGATAGAAGTAACTGGCACTGACAAATACCAGCGCTCTCTTGCACGGCTTTATGATTCAAACTATCTTAATCTTGCGCTCGTTGAAAAAGGATTATCTTCAAAATTTCTTGTTGTTGAAGATGAACTTTTAGTATTCTCTCAAGCAGAACATCAAGCAATAGAAGAAGGAAAGGGCATCTGGGAGCACTCGCTTTGGTACGGCTGCTTTACCACCGATATTGATAAAAAGAAAGAAATCGTTTCTTTCATGCGAAAATGTCCTATCCCTTCGATGAAAGGATGGTCTCTCAAAGATGAAAGCAGAAAAACATACGTCTTTACTGTCTCTCCAGAAGAGAGATTCATTCTGGAAAGTGGCGAAGGCAATGATAATAAGAGCTCTTTTTTCTGGAAATCAAAGACAGAAATCTGGAACAATGACAGAGACACGCTCTACCTTTTCGATGAGTATAACAAAATTGTTCACACTCAAAGTTACGGTTATATTTAGTGTAATTTTATGGAGCCTCTTTTTTATTTCTTTCGTTGCAGGAGCAACCACTCTCGAAGCTCCTTCAACCATTTCTCTTAAGAATGTATTTACTGTAAAGATCAGCGCAGATACTGTTGAGAAACATGATGTTAAAATATATATTCGTAACGATTCAGATGCCATTCTTTCAGAGATTCAAGATGGGAACTGGAAAAATGGAAGGTATTATGTTAATGATGCCTATCCTGAGAAAAAGGAATATATCTTGCGTGCGATTTCTTTTGCAACACCAGTACATCTCTGTGTCAAATTAAGACTTTCAGAAAAAAGAAAGACAAAACCTCCAACACCTGAATTCTGTATAGCCATTATCCTCAAGAATCAAGAAGACCCTCTTCCAAAAAATACTTCTAAAGAGACGTCATCAAATGAAAACGATCCAGAAGAAAAGGTAAAATCCACTCAATTAAAAAATAATTCCAGGCAGAAAAATGCATTACCCTCTCCTTCCATAACTCTTTCTCTTGAGAATACTTCCTCTCAAGTCGAATCTCAAGAGGAAAAAATAGCCCTCTATCAACCGAAGTCAACAGGAAGAGTTATTATTAATTCACAGGAAAAAGTACATTTTGGGATGATGGCTACATTTTTTGTGTTTGCTATAAGCATTCTCATCTGGATAGTTAGAAAGGATAGGATAAGAAGAGAGCAGGAGAACATTTAAAAGAGGAAACATGTATTGCTCTGCATGAAAAAGATCAAAGCACGCATGATTCTAGAAATTTTGGGGCGCCCACCAGAGCATATTCAAGAAGCAATGACTGCTTTATTACAAAGGCTAAAAAGTGAGCCCGGCGTGAAAATTCTTGAAGAAACGCATAACCATGTTGTTCCTGTAGAAGAAAACAAGGATTTTTTTACTACATTTTCTGAGATAGTTTTTGAAGTAGATAGTTTAACGATGTATTATGGTGTTATTTTTGCGTACATGCCTTCTAACGTAGAAGTGCTTTCACCTCAAGAAGTAGTCATGGCAAATGCAGACTTAAATGAGATCACTGGTATTCTTACACAGAGGCTTCATGATTACGATTCTATTGCAAAAAGAATGGTAAGTGAACGCCACATTTTAGAGCAGAAACTCCGAGAAGTTGCTCCTCACCTCTTCCAGCAAGCTCCTTCACAGACTGTTGGGCAACAATCAGCCATTTCCGATTCCAAGGAAAACAGGAAGAAAAATAAAGCAAAAAGCAAGTCCAAGAAGAAATCTTAGGGGATATGTTCAGCTTCTTTTATTTTTTTAGAAAGAGGATTACTTTCAGGCTTAGTTTTTTTATACTTCCAATATAAATATCCAAGACCTAGGATAACAAGGATTGCAAGAACATATCCTAATGCAGAGCTCCCACTTCCTTCCTCTTTTTCCTTTTCCTTACAAGTTCCAGTGCAACAGATGCCTTCTTGGCTAATATTAGTGCTACCTACACAATGCTGGCTCGTGGTGCATAATGAGCCTCCGAGCTCACTGCAACGATAGAGCAAAGAAGAATCATTGACATTGCTTATATTTTCATAAGGTTTTTCTACAAAATCTATTTTAATAGGGAGAAGAACATTCAAATCTCCAGAGCGAGCAGAAATTTCATCTTGAATGCGAATGCCGTCTTCTGCTTTAAGGAGGCGAAGGGTATATGTTTGATTTTCTCCAGGATCTAAATTGACTGTTTCATCAGGAGAAAGAGAAAACATATCTGAAGAATAAGTAATGAGAATCTTTTTCAGAGGTTCTTTTCCAGTATTGACCACTTTGAACGTTATAGTCTTATTTTTTTCCTTCAATGAAAAAGTTTTACTAAGATAAGTAGGAGTAAATGCAAACGAAGTTGTCGAAGAAACAATTGATGATGCTTGAGTAAAGTAAACAGGAATACTATAAGAGCCAACACCAATTTTTTTTACTTGCGCTTCTGCAACATTTTCAAAAGGAAATTTTATAACGTTATCTCCAGGCGCAAGAACAATATCGTGCTTTTGAGGAAAATCAATAGAAATAGTGAGAGGTTCATCACGGTAGAGTTGAATATGCATCTGGAATTCTCCTTCACTAATAACAAATCCTGGAGAGATGCTATATGCTGTGAGATTTCCTTGCACTGAAAAATTCTGTCTGAATTCTATTTTCTTAGGGATTCCAGAAACAGTTGTCGCAACATCTTTTATTATTAACGTATAATTTTGAGCAATTTTAGAGGCAAGAGCCCAAAGATAGTACTTATCTCCGAGTTTCTTTAAGTCATAAACCATTGGCACTTCTTGTACATTTCCTGTACGAATAAAAGAAACTTGTTTCACAGAGAGAGATTCAACGATATTTCCTGAAAAATAAAAAATCATTGTTTCTCCAGGCGCATAGATAGCTTTCATATCAGTACTCATAGAGAGCGTCAAAGGGATAAAGAATATCATAACAAGCGCAAAAAAAACAATTCTTTTTCTCATCAGCTAGTCAGTTGTTTAACGTATATAAATCTTAGCGCCATCAGCCGCTCATTTCTTTAAGTTTTCTAAACGTCTCTTCCATCTCTTTATCTTTTTCACCGGTTCTTATGCGAGGCATGGGTCGAGGAAGTGGTCGTGGATATCCTGGTGGTGGACGCGGACCTGGAGGGATGCGTGGCGGAAATGCAGGGGCTGGAGGTGCCCCACGACTAACAGGCACGGTTTTAACTTTATGCCTCCAGCTAAACCATGCAATACGAATCTTTTCTCGATATATAATTGCAATAACGACAAGAACAATCAAGAGAATAAGAATGACAATGAGCGCCCAGTTAGGCCCAGATGGTTTGTCCTTAGGCAAACAGCAGAGTTTTCCTTCACTACATACAGCCGTAGAAGATCTATCTTCGTCATCTCCACAGCTACTTCTACAAGCGCCAGAAGAAGGGCAGGTAGAAGGTTCAACTTTAGGAGAGCAAGCAACTGAGCAGCACAGTTCAGAGCTAACACTATCGATACGAGTCCCAAGGCATTCTTCATTTTCTTTACAGGAAAATCCTTTAACATCTATGCAAGAGAGTTGAGGAACTTTTACAGAACAACAGAATTCACGAGCCTTCAGACATTGATTTGCAGTCAACTCTCGCCCCTTAGCATTGAGGCAGGCAGTCTTATCACTTTCACAAGAGGCACCAGGCACAGAGGAGCACAGAGCACCTCCACCACCCCCACCACCCCCACCTCCCGACGCCCCTGCGCGAGGCCAAGCAGCATAGAGAATAAAAGAAGTGTCTATAATAGTATCACGAATATTCCAACAACCCTCCTTATTTTGTGTTCCTTCAAGATATTTCTTAGCCTGAGCAACTTCTACTCGAGGACTAGCGCTGCGGTCTAGGGCAAGAATAGCAAGGCTGGTATCATAATACTTTTTATATGGACTTCCAACAATTTCCCAATATTTTCCAGAAGACTGTCTCTGGCTGATTTCACTATACTGATCTTGAGTAGGAGTGAGGAAGTAGATAAATGCGTTCGGGAAATACTGTTGAGAGTCTTCAGAAACTGCCTGAAGATAAGGAATAATATCATTCACTTCTTTCTTAAGCTGATTCAGGGCCAATGCAGCCCACAAACTTCCTTCATAATCACATCCATTTGCATTCTTAAAGCATTTAGCATTAACTTGTTCCTTTGTACTCGCATCCGCTCCAGCATTATGGGTTAAAGAAGACACATATACAGTACCACCTACTTTTTTTTCATAGAGGAGTGTGGTGATAAAGTCTTTCTTGCAAGAAATAGTGAATTGCTTGTCAACACAACTATCTGCAATCCTTAGCCAATACCCTGATACGGAAGGGGTAAAACAGTTCGTAGAAGCTCCAGGACCAATACGCATATCACTCTGAATAGAGATTTCTTTTTGTGTAGAATCATAACTCACCATGCAGCTAGAAGGGGTATGGTCAGTAATATCAATTTCTAAATACCATGTCAATCCTACAGCACTCCCTTTGCGCGCTTCAAGCCATGAAACAATAGTGTCAGTAGACTGTCCTGCACGCTGGTACGCCAAGGCAACCTGGGCAGTGGTTTTTACATCACACGAAGAAGCAGGCCAGCAGGCATCATTAGACTTTTTTTCAGAGCTAATCTTATCGATAAGAGGTTTTTGATATCCAAGGGCAATCGTTCCAAAAATTGCTTGTTCAAGAGAAAACGTTGTCTGATTTTTTACTCTCGCTTCCAAACAAACATATCCTTTGGCAGGAACTTCCTGAGAGACTTCAGGAACACTCACAGCAGCAGGAGCAATAGTTTTACTATCACTCGTCTTTGTTTCTTCAGCCAGAATGAAGGGAAGAACTAACACTAAAAAAATACTTAGAAGCACCAGCTTTTTCATATGTCTTGATAGAGGGTGTTCTTTAAAAATCTTCGTAAAATCTACCTTGATCGCTTTCGCACAGATCTCATCACATCCACAAGAGGATTTTTGACATCAGGTTTTTTATCTAACAATCCCAAGTCTTTGTAAAAGCTAGGATTTTCATAGTTAGGAGGTAAAATTTTCTTTTTTTGCCGGAAATGCCAGTCTATCTGGCTCTTGAGATATCCTGCCTTTAAAGGAGGCTGATTCAACTTATTCCAATCACTAATTTTTATTTCCACGACTTCTCGCGGAAAGCCACATGCACGTAAAAAAGTAATCAGAATAAAGACTCCTCGTTTCTTTCCATCTTGCAATCCTCCCCTTAGTAATTTTTTAATCGGAGCAGGAAACATCTCATCAGTCACATCTGTTAATTCTAAGAGTTCTTCAGAGTGATATTCTTTTCTCTTATTCTTTTCTTGCCTTTCTTCTTCACTTTCTGTCTTTTTCTTCCATTCTAAAGCATCTGCAAGTAATTGACGCGCTTCTCCCTTCAGAGCATCTTTAACAAATGCGCGAATATTTACTCTAAGGGGATCTGCATCTCGTGGGGAAAATGCTTCTATTTCTTCTCTCGTAAGAACAATGCTTGCAAGAGCAGTCTTCTCATGTAATGAGTAGGGCATCCTAAATAGATGCCTTGGCGCAACAAGTACTAAATCAAAACCACCAGTATCTTTCTCATGCAATCCTTTTTCCATTTCTACAGCTCCACCCTGCAAAGCATCAAGTGTAAATTTGACATTCTTTGATTGAGACTTTTCTATTTTCGCGATATTAGAAATTTTACAATTCAAACATTCAAAGAACTCTTCTTCATTGCTAATATTCATCTCACTCAGGCATCTCTCACAGCGTAAAATTCTCTTTTTTACAATAGCGCTCTTTTTCTGCCTTATTTCATTGTTGCAATACTCACATCTAAGAGTGACCCAAGTATCTTGATGGACAGATTCACCACATTGTGGGCAAACAACGTTTACTAGTTCTTCTTTTTTCTTATTTCTTCGTAGTTGAAGAGCTTTGATATTAGAAATCATATACGTCTTTCTATTGAATTCAGATTTAATTGAATACATGAGAAACTCACAGATAGCTTTAGGCCATTCAGGAAACATTTTTTTCGTTTCTTGCCCATCAAATATCTCTGGAAATGCTTTCTGGGGAACAATAATATGCAATCCTTTACTTCCACTAAATTTAATGCCATAATTTCTAACTCCATACTTTTCAAGCTCAAAAAGAAGTAACATTGCAGCAATCTTAGAGAAATCAAGAAACGGAGAGTCAATATCAATCAATAAATCCCATCCTTTTCGCAATTCTTGCATCTCTCCCACAATCATGTCTGAGTGTAATTGCAAGGGATCATTCCAAATTTCTTCTGAAGCATGAAAAGAAGTGGCGCCTTTTAAGACCAGACCCATTACATCTGATGGATAATGCAAAGTATCTGGTCGTTTTCCGAATCCCTCAAAGTAACGGGGAACAACTTCTCGGCCAACAGCAAAAGCAGCCAAGCACTCTTGAATTTTAGGGTTAGAATAATACAACTGTGTAATCGCTCGAATACGTTTCTCTTTTTCCTCCATATACTAAAGCAGCTTGAGGACTATATAGTATTTATGTTACTCGCATCACCATAATCCTTAAAAGCCTCAAGAGGTCTAAAATAAAATGTTATTGAAGTTGGAAAGCCCCAAACTTCTTTCAGATATCGTCTCCATTATCTCGGAGCTGGTCACGGAAGTTAGGCTAAAAATAAACAAAGAGGGAATGTCTATGACTGCAATTGATCCTGCTAATGTCGCCATGGTTTATTTTAAGATGCCTGCAGACCTGTTCTCTCAGTACGAAATAGAAAAAGATGAAGTTCTTGGAGTCAACTTAGAGAATCTCCGCATGGTTCTTAAAAGATGCGGTTTGGGAAGCTCTCTAACTATCAGCAAGGAAGATAATCTTCTTAAATTAAGCATTCAGGATCGCATCAAGCGCGACTTCACACTAGCTCTGATTGATATAGAGTCAGACGACAAAGAAATGCCCACTTGGGAATTTAAGTCAGTTATTAAAATGAATGCAGATTCTTTTGTGGAAGTGGTTGAGGATTGTGGTGTTGTTAGTGATGCGTGCACATTCATGGCCGATCCCGCCAAATTTGTTGTAGAAGCGCATGGTCTTAATTCAGCTCGCGCAGAATTCTCTTCTGATGAAATAGAACTTTACGCAGACACCAGTACAGCACGTTTCTCTCTAGAATATCTCAACAAATTCATTAAAGGTAGTAAAATCTCAAATCGCGTCACCATCTCTTTTTCAGACAATCATCCAATGCGCATTGATTTCCCAACAGGCAACGTCATGCTCTCCTTTGTCCTCGCCCCAAGAGTTGAACAGGATTAGATTATCTATTCTTAAAATACATTTAAATATAAAGTTGTTTAGAGAGAAATGTGAAAAGAAATCTTACAACTGAGCCTATTTCTTCGCTTATAAAGATGATCGCGATTCCGGCAAGCATTGGGTTTTTCTTTAACACGATGTTTAATGTCGTCGACACGTACTTTGGAGGCCAAATTTCTACAGAGGCACTTGCAGCATTATCTCTTTCTTTCCCAGTTTTTTTTATCATTATAGCTATAGGAACAGGAATATCAACAGGAACAACGGCATTGATAGCTCATGAGCTAGGAGCTGGAAAAAAGAAAATGGCAAAACATCTTGCAGTACAATCTATCACTTTCGGAATTATTCTTTCATTTATAATGGTTGCTCTTGGAATTTCTTTGTCACCTTTATTATTCAAATTACTAGGTGCATCAGGAGAGTATCTTTCAATGTCGCTTGCCTATATGAATGTTATTTTCTACGGGACACTGTTCTTTATGTTAGTCTATATTTTCAATGCAATTCTCAATGCAGAAGGAGATACTAAGTCATTTAGGAATTTTCTTATCGCAGGTTTTTTCATGAATATCCTTCTGGATCCTTGGTTCATGTACGGATGGTTTGGCTTTCCAGCCCTAGGCATTGCAGGCTTAGCATGGGCAACAGTGGTAATACAGGCATCAGGCATGTTCTATTTAGGTTTCAAGATGTACAAGACGCATTTCATCAAACATATTGATCTAAAAGACCTTTTTCCTGAAAAAAGAGCTTTCCTTGAACTGATAAAACAGGGAATTCCTTCATCTCTTAACATGATGACAGTAGGGATCGGAATTTTTGTCATCACATATTTTATTAGTGGATATGGAAGTGCAGGTGTTGCAGCATATGGAATAGCAACACGTGTTGAGCAAATATTTCTTCTTCCTACAATCGGAATAACAATTGCTACATTAACACTCGTGAGTCAAAATAATGGAGCAAGGAAATTTCAACGTGTAAAAGAGTCGCTCTCCATTGGCCTTCGCTATGGTCTTTCGATTATGACGTTAGGTACAATTATCATTTTTATTTTTGCTCAGATGCTAATGAGTATTTTTACGAAAGATCCCGAGGTTATTATTATCGGAGCACAATATCTTAGAATTGCATCATTCCTTACTTGGGCGTATGTTATCCTGTTTACGAATATTTCAGCTCTTCAAGGATTAAAGAAACCACTTTTTGCACTCTGGATAGGGTTAGGAAGACAGATTATTGCTCCTCTTATCATTTTCACTTTTCTTGCACATATTTTAGGATGGGGCTTGTTAGGCATTTGGTGGGGAATTTTTATCATCAATTGGATTGCTGCACTTATCACAATCTATTATACTAAAAAAACATTTGCTCATCTAGGGGAAAGATGAATTTGGGGGCTGGTTAGGCCCCCGATTGTATCAGAACCATCGACATCCTCACAAGGTGCATTGTGTATTCTTATTAAAGAACTCCTTTATTAATCACTTGTGAAGAAAAATTCCAGAATATCAGTACATAAGGCTTAAAAACTCTCAAGCCTTTCGAGAAATATGACTTATTATTACCTTATTCCTAATTGGTTTCTCGGATTCGACGGGGCTTTAGAACTGGTCTTTGGTGTGATTACACTTATCATTGCATGCATGGCTCTTCGTATTTATCAAATCACAAGAGAAAAAAATATCAGGCATTTCAGTATAGCCTTCTTCTTGATCAGCCTCTCCTATCTTGCATGGGCTACTATAAATCTTTCAGTAGTTAGTAAGTTAGCTGAGGGCGTCTCTGTTCTTTCTCTGGAAAGCATCTCTCAAATTTGGAGGAGAGGTCTGTATGGTTATATGGCTTTATTTACAGCAGGACTTTCCACTCTAGTATATGCAACGCTTAATATCAAGCGTAGCGATATTTACTATCTTATTTTAGGTTTGCCTCTGATAGCAATCGCAGGTTCAGCACAGAAAGTCATTCTCTTTAGGCTTGTTGCTGTTTTCCTTCTTTCTTTTATAGTTCATCATTATCTAGAAGAATATTTACAAAAAAGAAATCCTAAAACTCTTTCTGTGACAGTCGCATTTATTCTTCTACTGATTAGTAATATAGGCCTTATTTTTTCAGCATTCTATACTAGTACATACGTCATCAGCCACCTCATAGAACTGGGCGCATATACTCTCTTCACTATTTCTCTTTTACGCACCTTGAAAAAAAACAAATGACAAAAAAAAGAAATCGCCTAGAAATTATCAGGGACATCTTGGAAGTCATTAAAAGCAAACAAGGAAGGATAAAACCTACACATATTCTCTACAAATCTAATTTATCATATGTAATGATGGAAGAATATCTCTCAGAACTACTTGAAAAAGAATTTATCATAGAACAATCTGCGGGAAAGGGAAAAACGTATCGTGTCACTGACAAAGGCATTACATATCTTGACAAATACAAGATGGTCTCAGAATTTACTTCTTCTTTCGGTCTTTCTTAAAAAAGTATTTATCGGACAGCCGATATATTTATATACCTCTTATTGCTCTTTGAGTGATGGCCATCCCTATATTTAATCAACTTGCAGAGAAAAAAGCAATCGAACAAACAATGGCATCACTTAAATCTAATGGTATCAATGCTTTCTTATATGATTCAGAAGAAGAGGCAAAGAATAAAATTCTCGAACTTGTTCCATCAGGATCAGAAGTCATGGAAATGACTTCAGTAACGCTTGATAGTCTTGGAATCGGGCAACTCTTGAGGGATTCTAAGAAGTACGTGCTCATTAAAGATAAGCTCAATGCCCTAGACAGGGCAAAAGATCACCGCAAAATACAGCAAATCGGCGCTGCTCCCCAAATAACAATAGGGAGTGTACATGCAGTAACTCAAGATGGCAAGGTCTTTATTGCATCTGCAACAGGCAGCCAGCTTCCAGCATATGTGTATGGAGCAGACAAAGTCATATGGGTTGTAGGAACACAGAAGATTGTGAAAGATGCCGATGAGGCAATGAAACGTATCTATGAATACACCCTTCCTTTAGAAAGCGAGCGGGCAAAGAAAGCCTATGGAGTAGAAGGAAGTTTTGTTTCCAAACTTCTTATGATTCACAAGGAATTTACCCTTGATAGAATTACCCTTATTTTTGTGAATAAGAACCTCGGCTTTTAAAAGAAAATCTTTATCTACTTCTTTAACATTCTCTTGGGATGAGACTAAAAAAATCTATAATATTATCTATTATCATAGTTAGTATAGTAATAGTTCTTTTCTTTCTTCTAGGCAAAGATCAACCTCTCTATCTACTTGATGGCGATACTTTTTCCTATTTTCAAGATCGTCCAATTTCTAAACTAGTCATGACACCTCTCGAAGAAAAGGAAAATTGGAGTTTATCCAAACTTCACTTTACTAGCAGGCCATTATTAGGTACTCCAACAGAAGTTTATGGCTTACTTTTTATTCCTAAAAATATCAAAGGCAAAGTATCTGGAGTTGTATTGCTTCCCGGCGGAGGCGGTACAAAAGAAGGAGAAGCACGCCTCGCAGACATTCTAGTTAAAGAAGGCCTTGCAGTTCTAACTTTCGATCAACGAGGTATCGGAGAAACAACAGGAAAAACTTTGTCTTTCGAGCAAGATTTTCAACTCTTTCTACAAAAAAACGAGCCACAACAACATCTCATGGTTTATGATGTTCTTGCCGCTTTTGATATACTCAAGAATCAACCTCAAGTGGACTCTACCAAGGTAATTATCATAGGAGAAAGCATGGGTGGAAGATATGGAATAATCGCAACAGCACTTGACCCAAGAATTAAAGGAGTTATTGTCATTAGTAGCGCAGGATTCAATACACAAAGCGATTTCTTGAGTGCACAACAGCGTTACCTCTCATCCATTGATCCAAGTCGCTATCTTTCCAAAATCGCTCCTCGTCCTCTAGCAATGCTTCACGCCGAAAATGATTCCATCATACCCTTAACATCAGCACAACTTACTATTCAGAAAGCCAAAGAACCTAAAAAGTTCTTTCTCACTAATGCAAGTACTTGCAATCATGGCTATTGTGATGCCATGCATGAAAATCTTAAAGAAGCGTTGAAGTTTGTTTTACAAAACTAGCTTTTACTACGTACAACTTCTTCTGGGTGAGTGACATCACAGGAATAAATAATCATAACGCGCCTTTGGTCATCATGGGTAATATCGATAAATTCTGGGGCGTTTTCATGTCCAACCATACAAGTATGCTTTGTAATCGCTCCATTCATGACTTGCTGATAGAGGGGGACGCTGCTTTGTTGGCATCCTAATCTTTTAAAGAGGACTTCATATTTTGAAGAAAGTTTTCTATCTATAGATAATTCCTGCAGGCCTCTATCCGTAAGTAGAATTTGATGGATTCTGTTACCTTCAAGTTCATGTGTGGTTCCAAATGCAACAGCAACAATATCTTCATACGTATATTGCGTCCCAGTCCCACTAAGGACGCTTTCCAAGAATTTCTTTTCTGCGGCAGTTCTTCGTTCTTGAGGGCTAAATCCGAGAGGTTTGGCAGTATTCGCAAAAAATGAATTTAATGAAGCATAATGCTGAGGACTGTTTGACATATTTTTTACGCGACTCTTCTCTATTTAAAAACAATGGTGCTCGATCGTAGAGATTAAAGAAATACTTTCAAACTGCGTAAATATGTGCCGCATCATTAATTCTCACAGGCCACCAAAGTCTTTCATCATAACGTAGTTCAGTAATGGAAGTATTATCTATTTCCCATCTCCAAGTCATTGCTTTGTCCGACTGCAAAAGAATTGAAAGCAGACATTTAATTGCAACTCCATGAGTGAAGAAAGCAATGCGTTTCGGAGCGTCAGTTCGTTTCAAAATAAAGTTACTGGTTAAAGTATACATTCTTTTACCAACATCTGCTTGCGATTCTCCTCTAAGAGGGGCAAAGTTCCAGTTATCTCTATCAATAATTGCTTTTTGCTCAGGAGTATATATTTCTCTTTTTAGTTTTCCAACCCACTCTCCTTGGTCAAGTTCCTGTAAATGATCACAATACGCTACCTCTTCCAAAGGAAATCCAGGCAAAGCATAGCGTAGAGTTTCTCGTGTGCGCACTGCAGGAGAGCAATAAATTTCATCGAAACCAATCTTTTCTCTTTCAAGTCTTTTTCCTAATTCTTCTGCTTGTCTTTTTCCACAGTCGCTCAAAGGCGTTTCATTCATTCTTCCCCAAATATATTCTCGTGAACAGTTCGCCAGGCTTTCTGCATGACGAATAAGGTAAAGATGTGTCATTACGTTCTCCACTTATTCAACATACTTTCAAACACTTCTAATTCAATTCCATTTTCTCTTTTTCCAAGTAAAGCTCTATTATATCCTGCGCCATGAAAATCAGAGCCATACGTCATCATTAAACCATGTTTAAGGGAATATTCTCTAAATGACTCATTTTGCTCTCCATAATTAGGTTGTATTTCAAGCCCATCTATACCTTCCTCACGTAATCTTCTAAGTTCTTTTTCAATATCTTTAACTTCTTTGAAAGGGTGTGCAATAATGGCAATTCCTCCAGCCTCATGAATAGCATCTATCGCTTCTTTAGAATGAATAGTTTCACGGTGTTCAATGCGCGCAGCAATACCTTTCTTTCCTAAATAAAATTCAAAACTCTCTCTGGGAGACATCATATCTCCATTCTGTTCTAAAATATACTCTCTGCACTCAGGATCAGCCATAGCCGCCATTATCACATTCCACTTTCCAAGTCTAGATTCAGGATATAATCTAATTAATTTTTCAAAAGTTAGAGGCATTCCTTGCTTCGCCAAAATGTCTATTCTTTGATGACATTCTTCAATCTGATATTCTTGGCTTCTTTGAAGAAGTTTTTGCAATCCAATATGGTTAGGATTAACATTCAATCCTAAAATGTGATATCTAGTAGTACTTATTTCAATTCCAGGAAGGATTCTAAATCCATACAGATCAGCTTCAGCCTTTGCTCGAGAATAACCTGCTAGAGTATCATGATCAGTGAGAGCCATTACATTAACGCCGCTCATGTGCATCGCTCGCACAAGTGATTCTGGTGTGTCGCTTCCATCAGAGTAGATAGTATGGCTGTGAAGATCGATATACTGCTTCATATTCTATCAATGCATAGGAAAGATTTATATATTTCTTATAGTATTTATAGTAATAATAGAAATGAAACGCAAAGTTATCACACAGGCAGGAGGACAGGCATATACTATTACACTTCCCATTGATTGGATAAGAAAAAATGGCATCTCAGAAAAGTCCGAGCTAGACCTTACCGATGAAGGAAAGTCCATTATTATTCGCTCTCAAAATAACCCTATTGAAGCAAAAGCGTTGCTGAATGTGGAAGATTGGACTGAGCGTACGCTTTACGTGCACCTTTCCGCTCTCTATGCGCGAGGTATAGACGAAATAATAATTACCTCAAAAAAAGATATTTCAAAAGGAATTACTAAAAGTATTGCTCACCTTATAGGGTTCGCTCTTGTATCGCAGCAAGGCTCAACTTACGTCATTAAAGACATTAGTGGTGTGAATTATCCTCATCTTGATGAAATTTTCAAGCGAATTTTTCAAATGATATTGCTATTCTACGATGCTGCAGCGCAGGATATTTTTGGCAAGCAGCAAGGAACACTCGAAGATCTTAAAGCAAGAGATATAGAGGTCAATAAGTTTTGTCTTTATTTGGAAAGAGCAATCAACAGGATGGCCTATGCAGAAACAATTAACGGGAGAATTATTTTCACTTATTCCTTTATGCTCGAGAAAATAAGCGATGAAATTGAGCGTCTCTGGAGAGCAAATATCAAATACAAGGTAAAAAAGACAAAACTCCTTAAAGAAATGATAGAGCTTTCCAAAGAAGGGCTTTCCAAAGCATTTGATCTATATTATCAGTTTAATTCAAAAGATATTAATGAAATTTATGCACTCAGAGACAAAGTAAGAGAGATGTCATTTTCCTTATCAAAAATTGATGGAGTAACAACTAGATTTGCTCACCACATAGTGAAGATCATCGAAGATGCCGCAGATCTTAATCACCTTACCTCAATGAGAGCCTTAGAGAAAACTACTAAATAGAGTTTTGCAAAAAGCTCGCGTAACCTTTAAATACCTCTAAAAACACTTCTCTTTGAATCTAATTGTGAAATACGACAAGAGTTCTGATAAAACTTGCGTCAAGAGCGAGTTGCATCACCAATATGACAAACAATGGCAAAGTTATCCAATCCGCATGCAGGAAGTCTGCAATTCTGGCCTCGTAAGAGAGCCGCAAAAATCGTTCCTAGTGTGAACTGGAGTGTTGTTAAAGGAAAAGATAAAACCTCTGGAATATTAGGATTTCTAGCATATAAAGCAGCAATGGCCACAGCGTTAGTTAAAGATACAACTTCTGACTCTCTCTCAAAAGGAAAGAAAATATATCTTCCTGTGACAATTCTTGAAGTTCCTCACTTAAAGATTTTTTCTATTCGTTTTTATAAAAATAGTATTGTTATGAAAGATGTGATTGTTTCTCAAGATAAAGAACTAAAAAAACTTCTCAGACTTCCTAAAGATCTCAAAACTTTCGAATCTCAAATTCCTCAAGGCTATGACGACTTAAGGCTGATAGTTTACTCCTTGGCAAAACAAACTTCCATCAAAAAAACACCTGACCTTGCAGAAGTAGGTATAAGAGCAGAAAACAAACTAGAATTTGTAAAGACTCTTATCGGAAAAGAGATTACCTTAAAAGATTTTTTACAATACAATTTATTAGATATGCGCGGATTGACAACTGGAAGAGGTCTTTCAGGTCCAGTCAAGCGATTCGGCATAACCTTAAAACAGCATAAAACAGAAAAAGGCGTTCGCCGTCCAGGTTCTTTGGCTCCTTGGCATCCAGCACGCGTCACCTTCAGAACACCTCAAGCAGGTCAACTCGGCATGTTCACTCGTGTACACTACAATCTCAATGTTATCTCTTCAGGATCTATTGCAGAAAAAAATATCAATCCAGGAACAGGATTCAAACATTACGGAAAAATAAGATCTGACTATCTTATTATTAAAGGAAGCGTTCAAGGTCCAGTCAAGCGTCAAATTCTTCTTACTCCTTCATTCCGCCCAACAAAACTCACAGCTAAAAGAAAATATGAATTTCAGGAGCTCATAACATGAAAATTGGATGCAGGGTGTTGAGAGACCAGCAGGTGGTTTTCACATGAAAGCACAACTCTATTCAATAGATGGTGAGAAAAAATCAAATATAGATCTTCCAGATTTATTTAACACCCTTATTCGAGAAGACTTGGCTGCAAAAGTATTTGAAGCTGAAAAATATAAACGCATGCAACCCTATGCAGGTTACAAAGAAGCAGGAAAGAGACATTCAGCCTCTGGAACGATTAGTCATATGCGTCATACTTGGAAAGGACATTATGGTAAGGGTATCGCTCGCTTACCAAGAAAAACAATGTATCGACGTGGTACACAATTCTTCTGGGTGGGTGCAGAAGTTTCTCAAACTCGTGGTGGAAGAAGCGCGCATCCTCCGTTAGGTGTTCATCGACCAAGAAAAATTAATGAAAAAGAACTTCGCATTGCGATACATACTGCTTTCGCAGCAACAACAAACAAAGAAGCACTAGTAAAGAGATACGCGACTCTCGCAGCAGCCAAAGATCTTCCTCAAGTTCCATTCATTATAGAATCTCTTCCTCAAAAAACAAAGGAGCTTCATGCAACTATTAATAAGATGCTAGGCACTCTTGCTTCACTTGCATTTAAGAGAAAAGAAGTCCGCTCAGGCATCGGAAAACGCAGAGGAAGAAAATATAAGTCAACCGCAGGGCTACTCATAGTTAAGGGAAGAACAGAAAAACAAACTTATAGTGGTGTTGATATAAAATCAGTCACAGAAATCTCAATGCATGATCTCTATCCTCTAGGAAGACTTACACTTTACACACAACAAGCTCTTAAGGAATTACAAGAACAGGAGAAAAAACATGCTTAAGCCAATAACCACAGAAAAAGCAGTCAAACTTATAGATAGCGAAAACACTCTTCTCTTTGCCAGTGACAGGCATGCAACAAAGCCAGAAATAAAAAAAGAAGTTGAGTCAGTTTTCAGCGTCAAAGTCGCAGACATTCGTACATTCATCAAAAATAATGAAAAATATGCCTATGTTAGGCTCAACAAACAGTTTCCTGCCATCGATGTGGCAACGAAACTAGGAATGATTTAATATGATAAAACAAATACTTGAATACGCGCCTGTAACTTCTGAACAACCTACATTGGTTACATATGCTTCTGATTTGCTAAACCTCTCTCCTGGAACAGATGTGAAAGTGTGTCATATAGGAACTCTTCCTGTTTCACAGCAGACCAGAGATGTGTGGACATTTTACGAGGCAGTAGGAGAAGACAAAGACAGAGTCAGACTTCTTCAACGTGTTTTTCCTCGAGAGATTCACATGCTGGCAGCCAATGTGATGAGGGTTACCACTTCTGCAAGAGGTCTTATTTTCCAGAGTGGATTCGACCACCTTATTTATATGCCAGATGAAAGAAAAGTCGCCTTTCCCATAGTTGATAAATTCCTCAGGGGGTTCGGCAAGTAACATGGGTAAGCGCATTATTGCACAGGCACGCGGGCATGGAAGCTTAACTTATCAGGTACGCAAACGAGCATACATCTATAGAATCAAATATCCTATGCAAGAAGGTTCAGCAGAAATTCTTAGCATTATTCACTCAGCAGCGCATTCAGCTCCATTACTTAAATTAAAAGTCAATAATGAAATCTGCTATAACCCTGCATTCAACGGCGCAGTGGTAGGAGACAGCGTAACTATTAAACCAGATGCTGAGTGTAAGACTGGAAATGTGCTAATGCTCAAAAATATTATTCCTGGGACTAATATTTACAATATAGAAAACAATCCAGGAGATGGAGGAAAGATGATGCGTGTTGCAGGCACAAGCGCAATACTTCTCAAGAAACTTGACCACAATAAAGTAAGTATTCAAATGCCGAACAAACATGCAAAGACGAATTTAATAGTTGTAAGCGGAGATTGCAGGGCAACTGTTGGAATCATCGCAGGCTCAGGGCGCAAACTCAAACCATTTATAAAGGCAGGTCCCAAATTCTACAAAATGAAGGCAAGAAACAAGCTCTGGCCACGGACTTCTGCGGTAAAGATGAACGCAGTTGATCATCCATTCGGTTCAGGAAGAGGTAAGCGCATTAAGCCAAAGATCGCAAAGCGCAATGCTCCTCCAGGAACGCGTGTCGGTCATATTCGTCCTAGAAGGACAGGAAGGAGCAAATAAAAATGGCAGAAGAAGTAATTCTTAAATCTAAGGAAATATTTTATCGAGGCAAAAATCTTGAAGACCTCAAAAAAATGGATGTCAGAGAATCTGCAAAGTTCCTACCTTCACGCTCAAGAAGAACTGTCTTAAGAAATTTTGATATGATTGAAAAATTCATCAAGCGCTGTGAGAAGAAAGTTGCAATGAAGAAAAAAATCAGAACACACTTAAGAGATATAGTAGTAGTCCCAAAACTTGTAGGTCATACAATCCAAGTCTACAACGGAAAATTGTTTAATGAAGTAAAAATCTCCGCATTAATGATCGGCCATCGTCTGGGAGAATTCTCACTAACGCGTGGAAAAGTCACTCACGGAACACCAGGTCTTGGATCAACAAAGAGCTCGGCAGGAGAGAAGAAGTAACATGACAGAAAAGCCACAGTCTCGTCCAGAAGGAAAACATCATCATCCAACACAACAAAAACAGCAGCAAAAGCAAGAGAAGAAGCAGGTTGCCACAGCAAATACTACTAAGGAAACAAAAATTGTCACTCCCTCAATTCCAGTTCCTTCTCCAACTCTTTCACCAATATCTTCATCACCTTCACCGCATTCTCCATCTGATAACACTTCTTCTACATCAACACCCTCAGCTCTTCCTCCTCAAGTCTCATCTCCAACCACAACTCCTTCTCAATCTCCATCAGAAAAACCTGCAAAGGCACCTGCTCCAAAACCAACAAAAAAAGACGAAGCAGTAGCAAGAGGCATAAATCTTCACGCCTCTAAAAAGCATTGCATGTATCTTTGTAACTTCATCAAAGGCAAACCTATTGATCAAGCAATCTCCCAACTACAAGAAGTTCTCAAATTCAAGCGCGTTATTCCAATGAAAGGAGAAATTCCTCATCGTTCTGCTCCAGGCATCATGTCTGGCCGTTATCCTATCAAAACAACTCAGCAGTTTATTCCATTGCTTAAAGCTCTTAAAGGTAATGCAATTGTTAACGGTCTGGAATTGGATAAAACTAGAATTACTTATGGTTCATCAACGTGGGCTTCTCGTCCAGCTAAGCGAGGTGGCATGAGATTTAAAAGGGCATTTGTTGTCCTCAAGGCACGGGAAGTTCATATGAAAGAAAAAACAAAAAAATCAGAGAAAAAGCAAGAGGAAAAGAAATAACATGGAAGAAAAAAAATTCGTCGGATTTAAAAAAGAAGAGCTTTCAGTTAAAGAGTATGTCAAGCGTGCTCTAGGAAAAGGTAAGATTAGCAACGTATCTATTGAATACACTCCAGTAGGAGAGAAAATAGTTATTGCAACAAGTCGTCCAGGAATGGTGATCGGCAGAAAAGGAGAAAAAATCGAAGAACTCACAAGAGTTATTAAAAAGAAATTTAAGTTTGATAATCCTCACATTGAAATCAGGGAAATCATGGATGCTTTACTCGATGCACAGCTTGTTGCGGATGAAATTGCACTCAGTCTTGAGCGCGATGGACCGCAAAAATTCAAAGTGATTGCTTATAAGATGATCCAAGAAATGATGAATGCAGGAGCTTTAGGAGTGGAAATTGTTCTTTCAGGAAGACTTCCAAGCGAGCGGGCAAGAAGCTGGCGCTTCTCTCAAGGATATCTCAAAAAGACAGGAGATCCAGCAAAAGTTGTTGATAGAGCAATGTCTCAAGCAACAACACTTCCAGGCGTAGTAGGTATCAAAGTAAGTATCTTGCCACCTAATGCACATATTCATGATCGTATCGTAATTGATGAGGAAATGCTTGCAAAATTAAAGACTATGACTGATTCAAAAAGTGAAGAGAGTCAGGAAGAGAAGGAAGAGGATAAGCCTAAGAAAAAGAAAAAATCACAAAAAGCAGGAGAAAAAACATGACTCTATTACGAATGAAAGAAGTAGTAAAAATGACTGTCAAGGAGAGGCAGGCAAAAATACAAGAGCTTCGGTTTTCATTAATTAAATCTCATGTAACTGCTCATAAGGCAACCGCCAAGACCAAAGAGATTAAAAGGGCACTTGCACGTCTTCTAACTGCCAATACCTTCAACAAATCCCTTGCGGAGGAGTTGAAAAAGAAATAACTATGGACCCTGATCCATCCTTCGGATTCCCAGAAGAATCCGAATTGTTTGACGAAATCGCGAAGGGCGAACAAAAAATCACCGTGTCGACGGTAGCTCGAAGATACGGAAAGATTACTACCCTTGTAAGCGGCTTTGACAAGAACTTTGACATCAAAGGAACTGCAAAGCACCTCAAGGAAAAGCTCGCCTGCGGTGGTACCATCAAAGATGGCATCATCGAGCTTCAAGGAAACCACAAGAAGCAAGTAAGACCCGTTTTAGTAGGGCTGGGTTTTCCCGAAGAATCAATTAGTGATTGAGCGACCAATACAGACAACACCATGAAAACAGAAAAGAAACAAAGTAAGAAAGAGCAGAAGGAATCAGTAGCTGGAGCAGAGCATGTCTCGCAGCAGACAATTTCCACAAGAGGAAGAATCTTCGAAGGAAAAGTCACAAAGAAATTCCCCACACGAGTGGTTGTAGAAAGCGAGAGAACAGTATATGTCAAAAAATATGAGCGCTTCTATAAAAAGAAAAGCAGAATTCACGCTCGTCTTCCACAAGGAATGGATGTGCATATAGGAGATCTGGTGCACATTCAAGAGTGTCGACCATTAAGCAAGATTATTCATGCAATTGTTGTCAAAAAGATAAAATCTGCACAGGCACTTACTCATTCTACAGAAGCGGAGAAGAAACAATGAAACCTATATCAGCACGCGTTACTCGAGGACTCAATATAGGAAGCAATGTCGTAGCTGCAGATAATAGCGGTGCGCGTATTGTGAGGATTACAGGAGTTAAGCACGGAAAATCTAAGAGAGGTCGTCAACAATATGCAAAAGTCGGTGATTGGGTGAAGGTCTCTGTTCGAGCCGGAAAGCCAGAGCTCAAAGGACAGGTTTTTGATGCAGTAGTCATCAGGCAGAAAAAACCTTATATGCGAATAACGGGAGAGCGTGTCTGTTTTGAAGACAATGCCGTAGCCATTCTCAAAGATGAAAAAGGCAATCCTAAAGGAACATTCATCAAAGGTCCCGTAGCTAGAGAAATTCATGAACGCTGGAAAGAGGTCGCGAAGATCGCGCAATACGTCTTATGAAATCCACATTTTCAACTTCTTGGAAGTCAAGTATTCAGCCAAGAAAGCAGCACAAATACAGACATAATGCTCCATTGCACATTAGGCATAAGTTTTTAAGCGCTCATTTATCTAAGGATTTAAGGAAAAAGTATGGCAAGAGGAATCTTCCCCTTCGAAAAGGGGATGAGGTGCTTGTCGTGCGTGGCGCCTTCAAAAAGAAAAAGGCCAAAGTAGCTTCTGTGGATCACGCTCGTGCACGGCTGACTCTCGAAGGAATACAACGTACAAAAAAAGATGGCACTAAAGTTTCAGTAGTGTTTAATCCAAGAGCCTTGCAGATTATCGCTCTCATTCTAGATGATCCAAGACGTCTTTCAATTGACTCAAAGAAAACAGTAGGAGAAAAAAATGCATCTAACACGTCAACAAGTAACAACTAAATTACCCATCCCAAGAAAGGGAACAAAATATATAGCAAGAGCTTCGAGTCATATTTCTCAGTCAGTCAGCGTTCTGCTTGCAATTCGAGACATGCTTAAACTTGCAAAAACTGCCAAGGAAGCCAGAAGAATGGTTCAGGAAAAACTTCTCAAGATTAATGGAAAAACTATAATGGACGTGCATGAAAGCATTAAGCTTTTCAATATCTTCGAAGCAGATAAAACGTATCGTCTTTCTCTTCTTCCTACTAAAAAATTCACACTTGAAGAAGTTTCAGCAAAGGATGCCAAAGAACATCGTCTGGTGAAAGTAACAGATAAGCGCCTCATTCAGGGGGGAAAAATACAATTAAATCTTCATGATGGCTCAAATGTTCTTACAACTGAAAAAGTAAAAGTCAATGATTCTCTTTATCTGGATGCGGAAGGAAAAGTCAAGAAGCATATCTCTCCAGAGAAGGGAAAAACTGCGATGGTTATTGAAGGTAAACATACGGGAAAGCAAGGAACAATAGAATCTATATCGGGAAGTATTTGTCATCTCAAAGTCAACAAGGAGGTTCTGGTAGTACAACTTTACCAGCTTATAGTACAATGAAACAACAGCTAAATAAGCAGGAAGTAAAAGTAGAAAATACAATACGTTCTCCAAGGATAGAAAAGGTTCTTCTCAGTTGCGGAGCTACAGGAGACGACCTCACAAAGGCAAAAAAACTTCTTGATCTTATCTCTCAACGCAAGGCGCAAATTATTGCATCTCAGAAACGTATTCCTGATTTCGGTGTACGCCCAGGTTTGGAAGTTGGAACACGAGTCACGCTTCGCGGAAAAGAAGCTGTAACGTTACTACTCAGGCTCTTAGGTGCAGTAGATAATTTGCTAAAGAAAAAACAAGTTTCCGACAATCATTTTTCTTTTGGAATCCATGAATATATTGAGATTCCAGGAACCGAATATCAAAGAGATATAGGCATTAGAGGCCTCAATGTTACAGTTGTCTTTTCTCGTAAAGGCTTACGTGTTACGAATAAGAAAAGAAAGTCAGCACATTTACCAAAAAAACAAAATGTCACAGCCCAAGAAATTATCAAGTACATGGAGGATCACTTCAAGACGAAGTTTAAGTAAAGATGACAGCAAGCGACTGGAATAAAATAGCAAGTAAACAATTGAAAAATAAGCCAGTAGTTTTACAGAAATTCCTCAAATTTAATAGACCTAAAGTGCGCAAGATGGGTATCGCATCTAAAAAATGTGAGCGTTGCGGTCGCTTTGGCGCACATCTTAGTCAATATAATCTCAATCTTTGCAGGCAATGCTTTAGGGAGATTGCTACAAAGATAGGATTCAAAAAATATAGTTAACATGAGCCAAGACAAAGTAGCCGATGCACTAAATCAAATCATGAACGCCAAAAGGGCACGAAAGTCAGTCGTGACTCTTAAAGCACACTCAAAGCTTTTGCTTTCTATTCTCGCGATTGCAAAGCTCAAGGGATATATCAAAAATTATAAAGCAGATGGAGTCAAACTAGCTATAGAATTAGGAAGGATTAATGGATGCAACGCAATAAAACCAAGATATTTTATTGCTGTAGAAGACATTGAAAAATATACTAAGCGATACCTGCCTGCTAAAGACATAGGCATTCTTATCTTGACGACAAATCAAGGACTTATGACACATCAGACTGCTTTAGAAAAAAATATCGGGGGAGGGCTTCTAGCCTACATATACTAACATGAGAAAAGAATTGAAAGAATCCATTACTATTCCTCAAGGAATAGAGTGCAAGGTAGAAGGAAAAATACTAACGTGTAAAAAAGAAGGAGTAGAAATCTCACGCAAGTTAACTCTTCCAGGAATTCTTATATCTCTAGAATCAAATAATATTACAATACATACGCCAAAGGGAAATAAAAACGATTACAAAAAAATAAAATCAACAATAGCACATATTCAAAACATGTTTTTTGGAATAAATAATAAATTTACATATTCTTTAGAAGCGTGCAACGTTCATTTTCCCATGACTCTCAAAACTGAGCCAGGGAAACTAATCATCAATAACTTTCTGGGAGAGAAAGTCCCACGCACAGCAAAAATCCTCCCTCAAGTAATCATGGAAGTAAAGGGTACAAAAATTACTCTCACTTCTCAAGATAAAGAAGCAGCAGGTCAAACAGCTGCCAATATAGAGAAAGCAACAAAGATACGCTATCGGGACAGGAGAATCTTCCAGGATGGTATTTTTATAACGAGTAAGCCTGAGGAAGGTGTGGCATGAGCAAGAAGAATCCTACGTTCCTACGTTCAGATACAGTTCGTCATCTCAGGTTAGGTAAAAAGCGTCGTAAGCTCCAAAAGTGGAGAAGACCTCGAGGACATCATAGCAAAATACGACTTAAGCGTTTTAGTTATCCTACTCAACCAGGCGTAGGGTATGGTACTGAAAAGAAAGCAGCAGGAAAAATAGAAGGCCGCCTACTCTTACTCATTCACAATGCCGCTGAACTTGCAAAAGTAAATCCTAAGACCCATGCAGTAATTCTTGCAAGAATAGGGGCAAAGAAAAAAATAGAACTACTTAAGAAAGCTCAAGAATCAAACATCATCGTAATAAACGCTCAAATAGAGAGGACTAAAGCATGAACTTAGAAAAAAAGAAAATTCTTGCAGCAAAAACTTTTGGTGTTGGAAAAGAAAGAATAGTTCTTAATCAGACGCGTCTTGCAGACATTAAAGAGGCAATAACCAAGCAAGATATTCGAGATCTTTTTACAGATAAAGCGATTGTTATCAAGGAAATAAAAGGGCGTAAGTCTTCTCCAAAAAGAACAACACGAAGACGTGCAGGAAGTATTAAAAAGAGAGTCAAGAACGGAAAAAGACAATACATTATTTTAACACGCAAATTACGAAGACATCTTGCAGAATTAAAGAGAAAAGATCTTATCAAGAAAGAGAACTATCTTACTCTTAGAAAAGAGATTCGAGCAAGAGCATTTAAAGATAAAAATCACTTTAAGGAGAGAATAATTCAACTTTCACCATGAGACGAACATTTAGAAGACGCAGAAAAGAACAGAAAACTGATTATCGTGCACGCTTAGCTCTGCTCAAATCAGGTAAACCTCGTTTAGTGATTAGAAAGACAAATAAGTTGCTTATTGTTCAGATTGTCGCATCGGAAGGTGCACAAGACAAAGTAATTTTAACAGTTACTTCTAAGGACTTGTTTATGCACGGATGGCCTAAAGAATCACCAGGAAGTCTTAAGAGCCTTCCTGCAGCATATCTCACAGGCTATTTGATCGCAAAAAAAGCCAAAGCAAAAACTCCACAAGCGATTCTTGATATTGGTCTGCAAAGAAGCATTCCCAAATCAAGAGTTTACGCAGTTCTTAAAGGAGCAGTAGATGGAGGGCTTACTATTCCTCACAATCCAGAAGTATTTCCTACGCAAGAAATGTTTGCAAAACATAAAAATAATAAACTTATGGAGGGCATAAAGCATAAAATTTAACTATGGCTGAAAATGATACAATTAATACTATGAAAGACCTTATCGAGGCAACTCCTGAAGAAGTAGCTAAGCTTGAAAAGCAACAGGAAGAACAAGCCGCGAGGCTTAGAGAAGAAGAACGTCCTCTCACTAAATCTCAAAGAAAAGCTCAACGGGATGAAGAAAATGAAAAAAAAGCACTTGCTGCATGGGTTCCCAAGACAGCGTTAGGAAAGGCTGTAAAAGCTGGAAAGGAAAAAGATTTTGATGAACTTCTCACATCTCATAAGAAAATTCTTGAGAGTGAAATTGTTGATCTCTTGTTACGTTTGGAAAATGATCTGCTATTAATCGGTCAAGCAAAAGGAAAGTTTGGAGGAGGAAAGCGTAGAGCATGGAGGCAGACACAGAAAAAGACTATGGAAGGAAACGTTGTAACCTTCTCTTCCCTTGCAGTCGTAGGAGATAGGAAGGGTCATGTAGGAATAGGCATGGGTAGGGCAAAGGAAACACTTCCTTCTAGAACAAAAGCATTGCGACAAGCAAAATTGAGCATCATTAAAGTGGAGCGAGGATATGAGTCTCCAGAGGAAAAAGCATTAAAAGTCGAACCTCATACAGTCCCATTTATTGTTCAAGGAAAATGTGGTAGCATTCGTATAAAGCTAATTCCTGCACCTAGAGGAACAGGTCTGGTTGTAGGAGATGAATGCAAAAAAATACTTCGTCTTGCTGGAATTGCAGATGTCTATGCAGTAACACGTGGGCAGACACGGACGACGTTCAATGTGGCAAAAGCGTGCATAGACGCACTCAAAAAAACAAAGGAGATGCAGCTATGATAATCGCAATCCGCATCTCAGGTCTCGTAGAAATGCCTCAAGCGCCGCAAGAAACATTATTCAGAATGAGGCTGCGAAGAAAATACTCGGCAATTATTTTAGAATCTACACCTTCAAACCTCAAATTGCTTCAGAGTGTGAGAAACTTTATAGCTTATGGTGATATTAATCCAGAAACACTTGCTCTTTTAGTTGAAAAACGCGGCGTTGCTATCGACAAAAAGAAAGTAGATACAAAAAAAGTGCTCGAGCAACTCGAGAAGAAAGGTCTCGAAGGTGTAGGTTTAAAACCCTTCTTCCGCCTCCATCCTCCTCGCGGAGGCATTGACAGTAAACTTCACTATCCAATTCGTGGTGGAGTTCTCGGAGATAATAAGAAAGATATTAATGAGCTCATTGGGAGGATGTTATGAGTCATCAATCAAATGGAAGTTGTCAGCAAGACGTCAGAAATCAGAGATTCCTGAGCGCCATTGAGAACCTTTGGTTCTCAAGGAACCGTAGGTTTCTTACTGAGGATGTTATAAGATGAAAACCAAAAAACGTTGCAAATCTTCTCGATTTAGAGGATCTCAGTCAGCGCGAAGAGGAAGGTCAGCACGCGCACGAGGTTCTGGAAACCAAGGAGGGAAAGGATGGGCTGGCACGGGCAAGCGCGGAGATCAAAAGAATTCTCTCGTAGTCAAGATTACAGGAGGCAATAATTATTTTGGTAAAGACCAAACGCTTCGCAGAGGCACTCAACAAAAAAAACTGCAAGTCATCAATCTCTCAGACGTTCAGCAGAAAGCATCTTCTCTCACATCAAAAGACGGCTTTATCAACTTAGAAGGCTATAAGATACTAGGAGAAGGCGATATTTCTTCTCCTCTAAAAATTAAAGCAAGCGCCGCATCAAAATCAGTTCAAGAAAAAATTAAGGCAGCTAAAGGAACGCTCATTCTTCCAAGTCAAGCAGATGAAAAGAAGGTAGAAAAGAAAGAAGAAAAAGTTCCTAAGAAAAAAGCTGAGAAGAAATCAGCTTAAATTTTCCTGCCCTCGATGAATTAATCTTTCCGCAGGCTTTAAAAACTCTTTTTTGTACATCAAAGTATGGATATTAAAAATATTCTGTATAATCTGCCAGAAGTTAGACATCCTCAGGAAAAAAAGGTGAGCTTTAACGTCAAGCTTAAGTGGACATTGATTATTCTTTTTGCATTCTTTATTCTTGCAAATATCCCTCTCTACGGACTTGGGCCCAATTCTCTGGCAAATTTTGAATATCTTGCAATCATTCTAGGAACAGATTTTGGCAGCATCATTAGTCTAGGTATTGGTCCGATCGTTATGGCCTCTATTATATTACAGCTACTTGTGGGTTCAAGCATTCTCAAAATTGATACCACTACTACCGAAGGGAAAAAGTATTTTCAAGGGTTGCAGAAACTCGGAGTTATTTTCTTTATTCTCTTTGAGGCAATGGTATATGTTCTCATGGGCGGGCTTCAGCCAGTCACTCCTAATCTCACGCTCATTCTCATTGTCCAGCTCGTTCTTGGAGGTCTTGCTATCATGTTCATGGATGAAGTCGTTACTAAATGGGGATTTGGATCAGGAACATCGTTGTTTATCGTCGCAGGAGTCGCATGGCGCATGTTTGCACAACTCTTTCAATTCATTACTCCTACAGGAGAGAATTGTCTTGCGAATTTCTCTGAGGGTCAGACCTCTTGCGTTGGCAAGGTTCTTGTAATTATTCATTCAGTCATCAATGGCGCCCCTACAGAAGCACTCGCAGCACTCGCAGCTATTCTTGCAACTATAGTTATTTTTCTCCTCGTTGTTGCTGCTCAAAGCCTTAAAGTAGAGATTCCACTAACCTATGAACGGCTCCGAGGACATAGCATGAAATGGCCATTGGCATTTTTCTACGCTTCAGTAATTCCAGTTATTCTTGTTGCAGCACTCCTTGCAAACTTACAGCTTTTTGGAATTCTTCTAGAAAATTCAGGAAATCCTATTCTCGGAACTTTTAGTCAAGGCCAGCCGACTTCAGGTCTGGTATTTTGGTTGACAAATTCAAATCTTCTTGATGCGACAATCAAAGGAAGTCTTTCACAGCGCCAAATTTGGCAGTCCATTATTCATACTATCTTCTTTATGATTTTCTCAGCAGTTTTTGCGGTGCTTTGGGTTAGAACATCTGGAATGGACGAGTCATCTCAGGCAAAGAAAATTCTTGCATCAGGCCTTCAGATTCCAGGATTTAGAAAGGACCAGCGCGTTCTTGAATCAATCTTAAAGCGCTATATCTTTCCCCTCACAGTTATGGGGGGCCTTGCCATTGGACTTCTTTCAGCAATAGCAGATATTCTTGGGGCGCTTGTTTCAGGAACTGCAATTCTTCTTGCAGTCATGATTATGTATCAACTCTACCAAAGCGTTGCACAGCAGCATGCAGTAGATATGCACCCTGCATTAAGAAAGGTGATGGGATAAGAACATGGTCAAAAACAATCAGGTGATACGATGAAAGGAATGAAGCTCTTCCTACTTGTCACAGTTATTGCTCTCTTTATTCCAGCACTCTGGGATGCATTTCCTATTATTAAAAACACAGGGCATGCGATTCTCGATCCCACTGCAGGAGCTCTTCTAAATTGGAACAAGGACTGGGGCATGGTCATCATTGTAGTCGTACTCACATTCATTACAAGTCTAGTGCAGAAAGCAACGATTGATAAAGAAGCAGCTAAACAACTTAAAGCAGAACAGAAAGCTCTTAACGAAGAAATGAAATTACATAAAGACAATCCTCAAAAGATGATGGAGTTGCAGAAGAAGAGTTTTGAATTCATTCCTCGCACGTTTGAGCTTACGCTTAAGCCATCTCTATTTACCATTGCGCCCCTCATCCTTCTTTTCCGGTGGTTTAGTGATTACTTCACAGAAAATCCTGCAACTATATTTGGATTCTTTAGTTGGTTCTGGGCATACTTAGTATTCACAATCATTATCGCGTCCTTCCTTAGAAAGTGGCTGGATTTAGTTTAAATAATATAAATGAAGGATTTATAAGATAGATTTATCTACAGAATATATGGGCTGGCTAGATGTTAAAGAGGGCAAAGGGGGACAACATCTTCAGATGATTGCTACTGGCAACATAAGTGAGATAGATAGGATCCAACAAAGAGAAAGAAGAAGAAAATGGTTTATTTTTCTAGATGTTGTAGCCATTCTCTCTCTGATCGTAAGTTATTTACTGTATAAAGCAAAATTCTACAGCGAGGCTTATTGGTCTTTTGGAGTTGCTATAGTAATTTTTATTTATCTTATTTTTAAAAAGATAAAAAGCAATCACTATTTTAAAAAAAGAAAAGATAGAAATTTTAGAAGAAACCGAAGATAAAAAATTATAGATGTTTACTTCAACTAATAATATCCTCATAAATCAAAGAAAAATTACTTCACATATTTCTTCAAATCATCACCGTGCAGACGCATAAGCTTCTCATCTGCAGTTCTGACATAGCCAACATCAAATCTTTGCAAGTCAAAGTTTTTCTCAAGAAGTTCCTTAAATATCTTAAGAGAAAACTTAATACATTCTTCAATAGTCATGTCTTCGCGATAATCTTTGCGCAGGATTTCTTTTATTTTTTCGTCATTTTCTCCTAAGGCATTTGCTTTATAGGCAAGGAAATTGCCTGTAACATCTGAAGTGTACAAATGAGCTTTTCCTTTATTCACACCTCCAAGGAGAAATGAGACTCCATACGGACGTGCTCCTCCATATTGAGTAGACATCTGTTTTCTGTCGGCAATCATTCGAATCACTGCAATAGGTTCAACAGGAGAATCATAAGTTACGCGATTCTGTTGTGCTAAGACTTGAGCATTGTCAATAAGCACACGTGCATCTGAGAGAAGACCTGATGCAGTAGCGACAATATGCTCATCAATTTCAAAAATCTTATTCATAGACTCCGGAGCAACAAGTTTATCACGAATTCTTCGGTCAGCAATAATTATCACGCCATCTTTACACACAAAGCCAATACTCGAGCTTCCCCATTTCACTGCTTTTTCAGCATATTCTACTTGTAATAGATGACCATCAGGAGAGAACATAGTCGCAGCTCTATCATAACCCATAGCCTGATGCTGCATTTCAGTTGGTACGTCCATAATAAGAATATCCTCTTCATTCTTTCAAAGAAAAAGGCTATTTAAGCTTTATGGAGAAATCTCTTACGATTTATTCAGACAGAGAATTAGCAGCTAACTGTCTTTACTGCATTCTTCACGACCCCAGGAAGTTTCAGCGCGCCTACAAAGAGAAGTATCTTTTAACGATTTGGCAATGCCTATAAAACAGAGATCACGAAGAGACGGGCGCGCCTCAGCACCTGCTCGCAGACGAGGAATAACCTCACATATTTCAGGGTCTTGTTGAGCAATAGCAACGTCCACTCTACATCGTTCTTTGCAATACTGGTCATATTCCCAGCGAGGGCGCGCCGTAGTGAGCTCTTCACAAAGCGAAAGGGCACCTTTCAAAACAATATCCTTATAATTTGTAGGACATTCTTCGGGAGAAGTCTGGCACTCTAGACAGTACCACGAAGGAAAGAGCCAGAAACTAAGCAATCCTACAAGAGAAAGAGCAACAAGAATAAGAATAATGAAAGAAAGATGAGAGAGCACTTTAGAAAGAAAAAATATATTCGTAAACTTTCCGTAAGTTTCTACCGCCTTTTGATAAATCATCACAACACCTCCCACCAATAGGTTATTGAGGGTTTTAAGCTTTGCGACGTAAAGCTCACCATACTGTTTAAGCAAGAAAAAGTATGATAATCTTTATATAACCTTCTCTACTCTAAGACGTATGCCTCAAGTTACAGCTCGCATTAAAATAAAAAATATCCCCTATGAAATTCTTGTAGATCTTGATGAGGCTTTAAAGGTAAAAACTGGAAAAGGAAATATCAATAGTGCGTTAGTAACTCCGAATATTTTTTCTGATCTAAAGAAGGGATTGCATGCGGCAAAAGCAGACTTAAAAGATGCTTTCGGAACAGAAGATGCCTATCAAATTGCACAAAAAATAATTCTTTCTGGCGAGGTACAGAAAACACAGGAATACCGCGATGCAGAAAGAGACGCAAAAGTGAAACAGGTTCTTCAATTAATCTTGCGAAACTCTGTAGATCAGAACGGAAGACCTTATACTGAAGAACGCCTTAAGCGCGGATTAGAAGAAGCACATGTTCATATTGACAACCGTCCTCCAGAGCAGCAACTTACAGCAGCCATAGAAAAACTACAGACGATTCTCCCCATTCGTCTTGAAACCAAACACATTCGTCTCACGATTCCTGCAAGATTTACAGGGCAAGTTTATGGCTTGTTAAAGGACTTCAAAGAAAAAGAAGAGTGGCTCTCAAATGGAAATCTCGAGTGTGTTATGAATATCCCTGCAGGAATGCAGTTGGATTTTTATGATAAGCTTAACGCTATTGCTCACGGAGCCATTCAAAGCGAGGAAATAAAAGAAAAGAAGTGACGATGAAGATACATGTTTTTTTAGGTATCGCTCTTTTGATGATTGTTGCTTTAGGCTCAGCTCTTTTTTTTAACAACTTCTCTTTTGAAAAGAAAGAGTTTTTTACTCAAAATCCAGCTCATCTGCAAGAGCAAGTCATTGAGAAATCTCTCATCTTATCATTTCCTATCAATAATACTCAGGAATATCTTGATGGAGAAGTTTATATTGATGGAGTCATATACGCAAAGACTAGTCAGGGAATGCTCTCATTAAAAAATTTCTCACGCTTTCCCAGTAATGTCTCTCTTAAGATAAACGCATATACAATCAATTATCGCATTCCAGAGACTTTTAGTGAACTTAAAGAAATTCATTTAATAGTTTCAGAAGAAGAATATGCAAAATATAAAAGATATCTTTCTCTTTCAACACAAGATTCTTTTTCGCAAGCACGGGACGAGCATTGGAATCATATGCCTCTTACATATTTCACTAACTTCTCAGAATATAATTCACAAATAAAAAATAGTAAAGAGTTAAAAGTAAGATACGCTTTGGAGCGTTTGCACAACGCAGTTCCTACAGTTTCTTTTGAGAAAGCAGCAAAAGAAGAGTCAGCAGATATTGTTTTTAAGGGAGAGATTCCTCCAAAAGTTAGGGAAAGCACGCGCCCAGATGGAAATTTTAATACTGCGGGTCTTGCTTTTCATACACTTATTGGAAATATTATTGTAAAGGGAACGGTTTATTTGCCTCTCCCTACAGAAGGAGAAGAATGCCCTTCCTCAGATATTGCCCTTCACGAACTTCTTCATACATTTGGATTAGATCACTCAACCAATATCAAAAGTGTTCTCTGGGACACTGCTTCATGTACTAATAATGAAATTATTCCAAAGGATATTGCCTTTCTGAAAGGAATTTATGGATGATAGTATTTAAAAACAAGAGGCTCCTCAATAAAGCATGAAAAGGAATTGGTGGTATGCGCTGTTAGGCATAGCTATTTGGACAATCATCTACTTTTCCTTTTCACTAACAATACTTGATGGTTCTTCTTTTACATTCGATCTTCCTCAAATTCTTTTTTCCCAACTATTTCTTTTCTTCGTTCCAGGACTTATTGTCGCCTTACTTTTTTATGAAATCGCAAATATCAAAAAAGAAAAAGAACGTAATCAGGCATTTTGGGCAGTCTTTATTATTCTCATAATATTCTTTATTGCCTGGAGATATTTTTACTAATATGGTTGTAACTTACAGGACAATCGGACCTAGAGGAATTGAAGAGCGTTTAGGGCATAGGGCAGCAATGTTTTTATTCAGAAGAAATCGAGATAATAGAAGTTATACTTTAGGAGTAATAGATTTCAATCAAGATGGTGATCCGTGTCTAAGAGCAGACCGTTACGGCGAGAAAATACCCTTAGTTCACGGAGATGTTATTCGTATCAAAATAAAAGGAAAAGGTCTGAACTCTATCAGAGATTATGTCTATCTCGATGAATCCGACTAAATTTTAAAAATAAGGCAGCATAAAGTTTTTAAACCCCTAAGAAGTAGCCTTTTTAATAATGAATGAGCAGACAATAGACTATTACGATTATCTATTGTCGATTACACAATTATGAGAGAAACATTACATGACGAACAAGAAAGTCCTATGGACGCTGGCGAGGATTCTATGAAGAAAAGACGCGTCGTGATTCCAGGTGAAGTGATTGTTTCAGGTGAAGATTTCTTACCGAGCGAGGGCGCACGAAGACAAGGAAAAGACATTGTTGCAAATCGCTTCGGTCTGGCTGAAGAAGCGGGAAGAGTTATCAAAGTGATTGCTATCACAGGCGCATTTGTTCCTCGCAGAAACAATGTCGTAATCGGACGCGTGACTAATATTACATTCAACGGATGGGTAGTCGATATCGATTCAGCATCAAGCGGATTTCTTCCTATCGATGAATCTCCTCGATTTATTAACAAAGGCGATATGGATCAATTTCTTGCCATCGGCGAGGCAGTTGCAGCAAAAATCTGGTCAGTCAACACACGAGGCATTGATCTTACTCTCAAAGGCAAAGGTCTAGGCAAGCTTGAGGGAGGATTTATCTTCCGCGTGAGCCCAAATCGTGTTCCGCGCGTTATAGGTAGAGAAGGTAGTATGATTAATCTCATCAAAGAAAAAACTTCCTGTAATATTACTGTCGGTCAGAACGGCTGGATTTGGGTGAGAGGCACAACTATGGAAGGTGAAATCAAGGCACGGAAAGCCATTGAATTTGTTACTGAAAAAGTAGCTGTTGAAGGGCTCACAGAAAAAATGGAGGCCTGGTTCCAGGAGAATTAATGTCCGAAAAATTCAAACGCATTGATGGTAGGAAGCCGAGTGAATTAAGGCCGATGATTGCAAAAGTAGGAGTCGTTCCTAACGCAGATGGCTCTGCAATTTTTGCTTTTGGTAATACTGTTGCAATAGCAGCAGTCTATGGTCCGCGTTTACTGCATCCACAACATATGCAAAATCCTGCAACAGGAATTCTCAGATGCAATTACGATCTTCTAAGTTTTTCTGTTAACGATAGAAAAAAACCTGGGCCTTCAAGACGATCTCAAGAAATTTCAAAGATGACTGAGTGGGCACTTTTACCTGTTCTCGATCTCAGAGAATTCCCTAACACTGTGATCGACGTCCAGATTTATATTATTCAGGCAGACGCAGGGACTCGAACGGCAGGCATTAATGCCGCCTCACTTGCATTAGCGCATGCAGGAATTCCTATGAAAAATCTTATTTGTTCGGTTGCAATAGGAAAGCAAGATAAAGAAATGGTTGTGGATCTCACCAAAGAGGAGGAAGACTTTGAAGGTGGGGAAGGTCCTACAGATTTCCCTCTTGCAAAAATAGCAAATACAAATGAGTTTACACTTATTCAATTAGATGGGAAAATACCTCCAGAAAGAGTAAAAGAGGTCTTGGACCTTGCAAATAAATCATGTGAAGAAATTTATGAAGTTCAGAAAAAAGCTCTTAAGGAGGTCGTAACAGCATGAGTTCGATGGAAACGTCAAATTTAACGATCGCCACGTTGAGAAAAATGTTATCAGCGGGAAAGCGATTCGATGGCAGAGGGCTACTTGAATATCGTCCTCTCGAAGTAAGTTTCCAAGTTTCTAATTGTGCTGAAGGTTCCTCGCGAGTCAAATTAGGAAAAACAGAGGTTTTAGTAGGCATCAAAATGGCTCTCGATGAACCCTATCCTGATTCTCGCGATAAAGGAAATCTTATGGTTTCGGGAGATTTGCTTCCTCTTGCTTCTCCTCGCTTTGAATCAGGCCCTCCAAAATTTGAAGCTATTGAGCTTCCAAGATTAGTAGATCGTGCCATTCGTGAATCTCATGTGATCGACCTCAAGAAACTTGTTGTGAAAGAAGGGGAAAAAGTCTGGACAGTCATTATTGATGTATACCCTATTAATGATGATGGGAATCTAATAGATGCAGCAACGATAGGAGCTATTTCCGCTTTGAAAAATGCAGTGCTTCCAGGAATTGATAAAGATGGAAGAGTGGATTACAAACATAGAACAAAGAATGCCCTTCCTCTTTCTAAAGAAACAACTCCTCTTTCTATCAGTTTCTATAAACTCGGAGATGCAATTCTTCTGGATCCTACACGTGAAGAACAGGAGGCTTGTGATGTCAGAATCACATTAGGAGTTTCCAAGTGGAACGGCCAATATATGCTTAATTCTTGCCAAAAAAGCGGAGAGGATCCTTTTACTCAAGACGAATTGCTCAAAATCATGGAAGTTATACCTCAAAAATATGAAGAATTAAACGAAAAGCTTAAAAAGTTTCTTTAAGTCATACCAAAATGGAACAACAAATATTTACTAAATACGAACTTGCGAGAATTATCGGCGCTAGAGCCCTGCAAATTACCATGGATGCTCCTCTTCTTCTTAAAATATCTGAGGAAAAGCTTAAAGAATTAAAATATGATTCATTGAAAATCGCAGAACTTGAAGTTGCAGAGCATGTTCTCCCAATCGCTATTAGTCGTCCTACTCCAAGAAAGCGCAAAGAAAAACTCTCTGCAGTAAAAGAAGAGAAAGTTTCTGACGAGGAAATTGTTGCAAAAGAGCAGGAAGTAGAAAAAGAGATTGTTCAGGATGCCACAGAACTGGGATTTGTAGATCGTGATGACGACTCTGCAGAACTCGAGTCCTCCTCAGGATCAACAATTGATGAACAGTAGATTTATATACTTTATTTTCATTGAAGAAAGATGAAAAGAGGCCCTGGTATTTCTTTGCCCATGGCATACACTATTCTCGGAATACTTATTCTCTCTCTTATTGCTTTTTTAGTATGGGGTTCATCACCAAGTGGCTTTTCTGTGATGACTGGACAGGCTATTGAAGAAGGGTCCACTCTAGAGGTAAGAACACTCTTGCAATGTACAGACTCCGATGGTCGTGGAGCAGTTCAAACCGCAGGCACAGTCACACTCACATATTCTGATGGAAGTAAGGAAGGATATACAGATGTCTGTGAAGGAACAGCTACTATCGACTATGCGTGCGAAGGTAAGAATATGATAAGGGAAAGTTACTCCCCAGTGGGTTGTTCATGCACGAATGGAGCATGTATTCAATGTCTCGCAAATGAATGTAATCCTACTAACAGTCAGCAAATTTGTAGTAATAATGTTTGGACTCTCTGTCAAAATAATCAAGTCTGTGTAGCAGGAAAATGTGAGACGCCACTTACTATCCCTACAAGAGAGCCGACAGGGGGTGGTGGAGGCTCTAGTGGTGGGGGAACAATAACTCCCTCTCCATCTGTTTCTTCTTCTGAAAAAGTAATTTCACTAGGAACTCTTTCTTCATCTATAACACAAGATCTTGGAAGCGCTGAACGAGTAGTCTTTAAAATTAATAGTGAATATACTTTAAAGCCAGCTACCGTTTCTACTTCGGGAGTCTCCTTCATATGGAGATACACTAGTGAAAGTCTCGAACGTAATGTTTTTCTTTCAGTTGGCGATGAGATAACTATAGATTCCTTCTTACTCAAGCTCAAGTCAGTGAGCACACTTAATAATAAAGCAAAAATAATCATCACGCCAGTCTCATGACTAAAGCAATAAGAGTCGCTTATACGATAGGTATTATTCTTATCCTCTATTTTGTTGCTATCTTTGGAGTGAAGGCATTCTATCCAGAGGGAAGCTATTATGACTATCAGGAAAAAATTAAGAACAACTGCGGCTCATATCCGACATACGAACAACTCAAATGCTCTTTTGACACCAATGCAACTCTCGAGAGTACTCAAGAATGCAAGAAACAAGAAAAAGCATTACGCGAAACATATGAGGAAGCAAACAATCAATACCTCAAATGTAGTGAGAGATACAATCCAGGTAATCATTACAAGAGAAATATTTTTATTATTGAAAATATAATGGGTATTGTTTTTGTTATCATAGCATTCTTTCTTCTTCGTATATCTTTATTAGCAAATGGAGCGGCCTTTGCAGGAGTTCTTCTTATTATAGATGGATTTTATGAAGGATGGAGAGTCTCTGAAAAAACACTCCAGTTTAGTATAGGCCTAGTGATTTTAGCAGTTTTTATTATTACTGCAATTGCTCTGAATAAAAAAACAAGCAAAGAATAATATAATTATGAAGAGCCAGGATATTGAGGAAGAAGATATTGTAAAGATTAAAATAGATATACGTTCCGAAGGTCTTCAAAAAGGAGATATAGGAACAGTCGTAATGATTTATGGGAATCCTCCAAAGGATGCAGATGTTGAATTTGCAGATAGTCTTAATAAAGGGATCAAACTTGTAATGGTTCCATTAAGATATTTAGAAGTTTCTACAAAGAAAGTCTAACTTCTTTAATAACAAGAAAGCTCTACTTTAGAAAGCACTAACATTTAAAAACCCTCTCTCACTCTCCAAAATATTGAGCACGTACCGGCTGAAACAACTCTGGATTAACCCGTGCACTCATTATACTCAAATTACCATGGCAAAGAAAACCGAGACTCTTATCGAACAAGCTGAAAAAGTTGTAGAAAAAACTATCAAAGAAACTGCAGAAGTTATAGAAACTACAGCAGAAAAGATAGGTGAAGTTGCACAGGAAATAGTTAATGAAAATGATAAGCCTAAAAAGAAGAAATCAGAATTAGTTGAAGATAAAAAGGCAAAGCTTGCAAAATTGCTCGAAAAGGCAAAGAAACTGGAAGGCACAGTAGAGGAAGTAAAAGACGTCGATCTCAAAAAGAAAGTCAAACTAGAAGAAGACAAAAAAGAAACACTCGTCCCAATGGAAGATTATCTTAAATCCTCTATTCATCTTGGCACACGAGTGATAACTCCAGATATGCGCAAATACGTCTACAGAAGAAGAGCAGATGGTCTTGCCGTATTTAATACTGCTCTCTTAGACGATAAAATACGTGAATGTGCAGAATTTCTGTCGAAATTTGCCCCAGAAGAAATTATTCTTGTCTGTAAGCGAGAAGCAGGTTGGAAAGCCGCAAAGAAATTTGCAGAAGTTACAGGAATCAGAGCATTTACTAAGAAATATCCTGCTGGAATTCTCACCAATACAAACTTAGAAAATTTTACAGAAGCCGAGCTCATTGTTATCTGCGATCCCTGGCTTGACAAGAACGCCCTCCAAGATGCAAACAGGATCAAAGTTCCAGTGATGTCTATTTGCGACACTAACAATCTTACAAACGGCGTCACACAAGTTCTTCCAGGGAATAACAAAAGCAATAAGAGCCTTGGCATGATCCTCTATCTTCTCACCAAACTTTACATCGAGAAAAGAAAGCTCGAAGTCACCGTTCCACCTATTCAAGAATTTGTAGAAGGTTGGGATGCTTTGACGCCGCCGAAATAACATTTAAATACTTCTATCTACTAAAAAAGGAATGAAAGCAATGAAAGTTGCAGGTGTGATTGGCTTTATTCTGGCTTTGGCTGTTCTTGGAGCGTTCATTTATTCACTCACACAATCATCATCAACACCTACGGTGACACAAGGTTCTACGCTTTCAAAAGTCTCTCCAGATCTTCTTCAAAGTGGAGGAATTCTTGCTCTTTTTATTATAGTAATTATTGCATCAGAGTTCTTCGCTTATGGATTTTTACGTATGGGAAGAGAAGCAGGTTCACGCTTTCTACCTTTCGCAGCGCGTTGGCAAATGATCCTCATTATAGCCTTAGTAGTGCTGGTTCTTATTTTTGGTCTAATGTTTTTCCTTTCAGAAGACAATCCATCCAGCAGTATTGCAGTGCTTCTCTACTTTTTTCTGATTACTTCTTTCTTGTACAGCTTTGCTGTTATCGTTTCCATTGTTGCAAGTGTAGGGCTTGTAGAAATTTCTCAAAAAGTGCGTTTTGCAAAATCAACAGGGATTTTCTTAGGAATCACACTAGGCCTTTCTCTATTTACGCTTATATTCTCTCAACTTTCACTAGCTTTCATGATCATCGCAGCATTCGGGGGTGGTGGATCGGCTCTTTCTACTCTTCCATATATTCTTAAAACCATTTCAGTACTTACTAATCTCGCGGCAATTACCTATCTAATTTTAGGATCACTTGCACTTTTCGACGCATCGCGTAAGTTTGAGAAATAATTTCAATTCTTTCGTCGATAAATTTAACGAAACCTTTATAAAGCCTTGTAAGGTAATATCTCAACGTTACAATGTTAACAATCATGAGTGCCTTACGATATAGTCTACGGAACTCTTGTTCCCGACGACAAATTGCAAAGTAAGGTATGAGGTATGCAAGCAAATTAAGTTTTGATTCTATATAAAAAATAATATTTTTTGAATGTTTAAGAATTTATTCTTGACATTTTTTCCAAGTACACAGATGTGATGAACAGTCGTCAAACAGGAGGATTTTGAGTGTTGTTATTTTCTTGCCGAAGGTAACATGAGAATTTTTATAATTCTAAATCCAGTTTATCCTGCTGGCGGCTGCGGCTATTTGGTTTGCACTGAGACATGCAAGTCGTTTGTTTCGTAAGAAGTAAAAGGCGAACCGCTCATTAACACGTAGCTAACCTGCCCTCGAGCCGGTAATACCCTCGGGAAACTGAGACTAAGGACCGATAGATGATGTTTTCTGGAATGATTCATCGTCGAAAGTTCGCGCGAGGATGGGGCTGCGGCGGATTAGGTAGTTGGCGGGGTAATAGCCCACCAAGCCGATGATCCGTAAGGGCCTTTAGCGAGGAAGCCCTGAGAGGAAATCTGAGACACTATTTCCAGCCCTACGGGGTGCAGCAGTCGGGAAA
>JBBTBG010000004.1:0-53278 GCA_038043805.1 Nanobdellota archaeon
TTAAAGAAGAGATAGATAAGATGAAACTTAATCCATAAGTTTATACTTTGGGTATAAGAAACTAACACAAAGAATTAAAAATATCACCAAACCTGCCAAAGAAAGCCAGGTGCTCATGCGATCGATTATAAGAGACTCATAACGCAATTCGATATCTCCTTTAGCATAAACAAGTATAAGATCAGGAGCAGCACGATAAACCTTTATTTCTTTACCATTCGCATATGCTTTCCAGTTAGGGAAGTAAGATATTTTGATAAGAACAGGAACTGCATGCTCTGCATGAATACGAAATCTGATAAAGTCTTGTCTTGGGCTTTGCTCTAAAATCTCTGCCCAATCTTGCTTTTCAGCAGGAATGTATGAAATACGCTGATCAACAAGAAGCTCCTCACGAATAGCAGATGAGAAAAACCATGTGAGCACTTCTTCTTTCCAAGAAGCATTATCTACTACGCGCAAAGGTGTTTTGACAACTTCGATAAGACTTGCATTGCCTACACGATATGCGCGATAAACAATGTCTTTTGTATTAGTGGAGTAGCGCGCTACTTCTCCAAGTGCAGACCATTCTTCTCGCGCATGTTCTTCTGAAGAAATTATAGTATTAATCTGAAATAATCCAAGTTGAGCAGGTAGAATTTCTTTAAGAAGAGAGTCGTTTTTTGGGAGATAAGAATGATAGATAAAATTTCCCCATGAAAGGGCACCATCAGAATCTATCTCTTTTTCAAAATTGAGAAGGTATTCTCCATTACGTGTCGACTCAACATAGAGTCCCTTGATACCATATATTTGATTTTTCAAAGGTAGAAAATGTTGGAGATAATGAGGAGCACTCTCTTCATTATACGAAGCAACAACAAATGTTCTTCCTTCACCTATGTTTTGAATGGGAAAAGTTTGCATTGAAGATGGGCCAACAGGAGAAATATGTGTTGCACTTACTATCATCAATAGTGCCATGCCTGCCAGCAAAACGGTAGCAAGTGTAGATTTTTTAACTACAAAAATAAGAGCAAGAGGAAACATCAGAATAATGAAGTACATAAGCCTATAATAATGAAAAGGCGATGATGAAATAGAGTCTCCTACAAGTGTAGCGGAGAGAATAATTAAAAGATACAAGGCAATAGGATAGAGCACTTTCTTTTCAGAGGATTTCTTTCCAAGCACTAAAAATAAGGCAAAACCTAGTGCATATGCCAAAAGCAAAGAGATATTGGCGTTATTTGCAAGATGAATAACGGTCATATGCTGCTGCTTGGCAAGGAAAGGAAGCGTCCAAAATGAAGTAAGGAGAAATGTTAGAGTAATATGCTTATATAAAAATGTTCGAAACTTATATTCTCGTGCATAAAGAAAAAGAAAAGAAAGAAGAACAATTCCTGCAGCAACAGCAGCCACAATATGGCTAAGAATGATCAAAGTAAAAAGAAAAGTAGGTAAAATGATACTTCCTACTCTTCTGGCATGCACAAGTGACGAAATATAAAAAAAGAAAAGCATCATTCCAAATGCATGCGTCACAAGACCTATTTTAAATGTCGATGAAAAATTTCCCCCATAATAAGATGTTGGAAAGAGAAAAAGAAGAGCAAACATTAGTAGCATGAGAATAGCAGATCTTCCTTTTGAAAGTCCAAATGACTTTCCAAAAACATAAAATGAAATAGGAGTTAGAAGAAGAGTAATAGTGAGCATGATGCGGAGAGAAAAAACAATTGAGAACACATAGGAAAGTGCAGCAGCAAGATAGGTGTAAAGAGGAGGATAAAATTGGTTATGAGCGTAGCCTGCGTAGAAGTAAGGATTCCAAGAAAAAATATCTGGGAAAACGTAAATTTTTTCATACCATACAGAAAAATAAAGCCCTGCATGATCCCACATAATCATCTCGTTCTGCAAAAGCAAAGGAATAATGAATGAAAAAAGCAAGACAGTATATACTATGACAAAGCTGCTGATACAAAAAAGACGGTCTGAAAAGAGGCGAGAAAGTTTTTTTTCAGAGAATAAAAGCATACGTTGAAAAGAAGAAGGAACAATCATTCTAACTCCATCTAAAGAATCCTCTCACACGCTCAAAAAATCCAGGTCCTGCTATAGCAACTGTTTTGGAAAAAGGAGAATGACAATAAGGTTGTCCATTCGGGTGAAGTGCACATACTTCCTTGTCTTTTTTGCAGCACACCGCATAATCTTTAAATTCTTTTCCTGTTCCTCCACAGAATGTATCAGCCCCACATCCACCATTTTTTTTAGGGTCAACACTACATCCCCAAATAGAAATTTTAATAGGTGGGAAACTAATCCCTAACTTTTTGACCTTACAGACTTGATTTGCAGCACAGCACTCTTTAACTTCTCCTCCAGGAGGGCAAGTGGTTTCACCTTTAGCGACGTTGCAGGCAGGGATTTGATCAGCCTTAAAGCAAGTACCATGTTCTTTCGGATCAAATCCGGGCAAATCAAGACCTTGTGTTTTACAAGTTTCTCCTTTCTCACAGCAAATCTCACCACATTGCGTTTGTCCTTTAGAAGCATCGCATTTCTTTTTACAATACGTAACGATACCTAGAAGGCCATCTCCTGTTTCACCAGGTCCGCAACAGACTTGATTTTTGTAGCAAGTTTGTGTTGAAAAGCAACAACCATTTCCACATTTTTTTGCGCCAGGATCACTGTCAAAGGGAGCCTGACCACAAACTCCTTCTTTTAGAGATTTTCCAGAAGACGTGGTTCCAGAGCTTCCACTTGCAACAGCATTTCCAGTATAGTTGAAAGGAAATGAAAGACTTCCTATAAGGATAATGAAGGCAAGTAAGACAAACCCCACAACCACTTTTTTCATATCTTCTCAAAGAGAGTATTGTTTATAAATTTTCTTGATTAGGATGTTGAAAATTGACTATAAGGGAAGACATGAGCAAGATAACTCTCTTGAATCTTTTCTTGAAATTCTTCAACGCGCTCATCTGGAACGAGTAACTGCTTAAGGCTCAACCAAATTTCCAAAGGACCTTCATGTAGAATACCTTCTGACTTGCCGTTAATAAAAGAATGTCCATGGATTTCGCAGATTTTGCTGTCTAAACCAATAATCACTCTTTCATGAGGATCTTCTGCATCGTAGCTTGCTGCACTTAGAGGGTGGGCTCCAAAACAGACATCATAAGCATGTCCAAACTCATATAAGTGAGAATCATCAGAAGCAATGATTCCCATTTCAATCATCTTGGCGCGAGACATCCACTTGGGACCGCAAGGCTTTCCATCAGGGAATTCCTGCATATCTTTATGCATCTCCCCACTAACTAGTTTTTTCTGGCGCACAAGATCAAGGGCAGGATAAATAATTCCATCTTGAAGAATAGAATGAAGAGCGGCTGCACTCGTGCCGTGATAAAGGTATCCAGCTTTTGCATCAAATCGGGGAGAAGGAAGCCCCTGCTCATTGAAAGTATAATCGCCAAAAGAAATAGTTTTATTAAAATTGGCAAAGGGCGAGCCATAAGGTTTATTTTTCAAAGGTAAGTGAAGAGGAAGAGAATAAGGATCTCTATCAAAATCAAAACAAAGAGGTTGAGCTTTATTTTTTTGAAAAGCAGCTAGGATATCTTTCAGAGTGATGGAAGGTTGTATAGACTCATTCATTCTTTAAAGAATAAGATAGGCTATTTAAATCTTTCTAATGTAGTCACTAGTAAGAGATAACAATAATAAGATTTAAATACTTCAAAAGCCTGTAAAAAATATGAAAAAGACGCTGATGAAAGCAAGTCTTGCAGGTCTCCTCGGAATGGCATTGATAGCTGGAGCAGGCAAGCGCACATATGATCGTGTACATTCACGACCCTCTCCAGCGCTGGAGCAGCAGCTTTCTGGGAGCAACCTCTACAGAGAAATTGCCTCTCAAAGCACACAATCTCCTCTCCAACGCGAGTTAAGAGGTCTGGTTACCGACTTTGTATACCCTTATATCCTTCACTGGAAAGCAGATCCTGAACTTAAAGAATATCTTAATACGAACTGGGTCGATGCCGCAACAGGCAAGCACAGAAAGTATACTGATACAGAGGGTGCAATCCTCTGGCATGTAGGATGCAATCCAACTACTCCTTCCATGAGTAAGGATTATGTTCTTGCGCAAGTCGGAGCTGCTCCGTTAAGAAAATAAGAAAGTCTTTTAAACCTTGTGTTAATGGCAAGCTCATGCTAGACCAAATCATCATATATGTTAAAGATGCTTTCAGAGAGCATCCAGGGCAGATCAGACATTTTGAGAGAACGCTCTACTGGTTAAGAGAGTATCATGCAGAAGCAGATGAGGCTTTTCAAATTGCAGCGTACGCGCATGACATTGAGCGTGCAACGAAAAACGAATAGATTGCCAGAATTCCCTTGCTGAGTCAACATGGATATCGTGACCCTGAATTTCTTAAGTATCATCAAGAGCAAGGAGCTAGAGTAATTAAGGAATTTTTACAATCAGAAAAACGATGCGCCACCTCACCTTAAAAGGTGAGGTTTGAATAGGCGCTCGTTTTTTGGATGCTCAAGGAACAACTCCAGCTTAAAAGCTGGAGTTTGCGTCAAGTTCCTTGACATCACATGCATACCCTGTGACTCTCTGCGATCGCGTTCATAGTTTAGTAGCAGCACATGAAGTCGGAGGAGATTTTGAACAAAAACTGTTGAAAGATTGTGATAGCATGAGTTTCTTTGAAACACAAGTCGATGGATTTGTCACAAAAAAAGTTCCTGAGTTAGGCGTAGTAAAAGTGCGTGATAAATTTGACTGGATGTTTAATCGTATCTCTGATTCTAACATACAACATCAAGTGCGGAATCTTTACCAAGGAGCAATTAACCGGCTCCCATTATAATCTCAATTTTCCTTTCTGCCAATCTCTGATAATTTGAATACAAGTTTTCTTTTCATCAACTTCTCCGCCTCTCTTGAGAAATCCACGCTTGCGTCCTATTTCTTCAACAAGTTCTTGCTCATCTTTTAACGTAACAGTCTCAATACCATAACATTCTTTTAAAGATTCAGGAGACTGCTTTGCCATCGTAACAATTTGATATGCTATTTTATCAGGCTCTGCAATTTTATCAGGATGTTTTGATCCAAGCAAAACCAATTTAGAAGAGCCATCTTCATAAGGAATCACTCCAGGAGTATCTAAAATACGTAGATTTCCTGCATTTACCCATTGCACACCTCGTGTTGTTCCAGGTTTATCTGCAACAAGTGTCCGCGCTCTGCGTGCAAGGGCATTCAACAAAGCAGATTTTCCAATGTTAGGATATCCTACAACACCAATGTGAGGCTCTTCTATTTTCAAGCGTTTCGCAAGAATTTGCAAATGCCTACGAAGTTCAGCAATACCTTCATTTTTTGTCCCAGAAACAAAAAAAGCATCAGGATACTCTTTACGTGCTCGTTCAAGTCGCAATGGAGAAGTAAGATCTTTTTTTGTGAAAGCCAATACCAGCTCTTTTCCATGTTTTTTAACTTTTCTTTCAATTTCACTATTTCGAGAAAGTTCAGTCATACGTGCATCTCCTACTACAACTAATATATCTGCATTCGCAATCACATCATCCACGACGCCCCAAAAACCCATCTCTAAAGGAAGAAACGAAGGGTTATAAGGGTTGTGACAAGGAAAACTTATCTACAGCATGTTTTTAAAGATAAATAGCATTTATAGGAAAGGTGAATTTACTTACACGTCTTGGACGCTCTTTATCTTTTCTTAAAGCTGCAGCGCTTTCCACCATTCTCTTTTCCTCTTCTCTTCTTGCGCAAGAAAAATCTCAGAATGACCCAGATCAAGACGAATCAACCTATTTCCATTTATCTGTCCGAGATAACAAAGGTATGCCTGTTGATTTTGAGCTTTCACCTTATCAGACCTATACTGCAGAGCTCTGGGGAGGGAAAAACTGGGGAAGCAGGCTTCCAACAGTTAATGTAGAAGGAGAGATCCGTGCAAGCGATGCTCTTCAAGTGAAAGAGGCTCTACGTCCTGATTCTTTATATGTTGTGCGAGGATTTCAGCAGGATTTCTTTTCCCCTAGAGATGAGGATGTTGTGTCTGTTGACGCATATACAGTTGTTAATCAATTTGAAGGGTCACATTTCTCTCGTTCTTTAATTGTTAAAGATGCCTCAAAGTCATATCTGCCGCGCAGTTTGGGGTATGAGGGTCTTGTGGCAATTTATCCTTTTAAGGTAGAAACGAACGCGTTGCAGCATGTCTATTTAGATGCTAGGATAACCTCCCATTTCTTCGATGGAAGTTCTATGAAGAGAGATTCTGTTTTTGTTGCTCCTTCACATTTCTTTATCGTTCCTGAACCACGTCCAATGAAAACTAAACTTCTCATCTATTCTTTTGGTCAAGGATTTCCAAAGTTATTTGCTCCAGGCCATGGAACGCCTTTAACTTTAGAGTGTGCTTTTCAACTTGAAGGGCCTTGGAAAGATATTACCACAAGCAGGGTTCATACTGACAACCCTTATGGAAACCTGAAATATGTAGATTATCGTACTGGACTTCCCGTAAGATTTTTTAGAATCAAGGAATGACTATAATTCAAGGCGCAATGATGACTTCAAAGAGTACGAGACTACTTATAATCTTTTCTGATAGGGGCAATTATTTTTTCTAGTTCTTCAATTACACTGCTTTTAAGATCCATTGGGTGGAGGTCGCCTTGAGAATATATTTTTTCGAGTTCTTCATAACTATTGATTGAGAGGTTTCCTCCAAATTTAACTGGTCTTTTTATTTCAATTTTATTAATTCTTGGGAAAATGATGAGCCTAGTGATTTGTAGCAGAGGGTTTTCCTTGGTTTCTTTTTCTGGACAGTAAGCGTTGTTAATTGTTTTCTTAATCTCTTCATAACTATCAGTAACGCTGATTCCAGATCCAGGGATGCTCTTTGACATCTTTTGTCCAGGCCCTTTTAATGAGGTGATGAGTGGGATGTGTAGTGCGACAAAATTGTAATCTATAATTTTACTCATATCTTTACCCATCATATGTACTTTTCTTTGTTCCAACCCTCCAAGCGCGACATCTGCTCTGAGGTATTTTATATCTGCAATTTGCATCAATGGATACCAAAGCTGAGAGATAGTCGCGTTCTCTATATCTCTTGCGATTTCCTGCATGCTTCTCAATCCTCTATTTATCGTTGAATTTTGGGACAATCTCATAATGTCCATTTGGTATTCTCTTTTAAACTGGAAATCGCTCCCAAGGACAATTTCAGCATCTATTCCTATCGCATTTATAGTTTTTCTCCAGTTTTCGACTTCTTTCTTTATTTCTTCTTCTCCACCTTTCCTATTGAGCATCGCATGAACATCTGCTAGAAGTATGACTACTTTAAATCCTGCTTTTTCGAGATCTATGAGTTTGGTAATAGTCACAAAATGCCCTAAATGCATAGGGCCATTAGGTTCATATCCACAGTAGACTCTTGGATGTTGTTTCTTTTTGAGAAGTGTAACAAGATCTTCCTGTGTAACAATTTCTTCCGTATTTCTCTTAATAAGCTCGAATCTTTCTTCTGCTGACTTCTTCATCTATCTTTGAGGGATCAGGGGGTTAAAAGCCTTGCTGTGGATTTTTTCGGAGCTGAGAAAGATTATTTATACTATGCCTCCTTAGATACCTAAATGAATAAGCGCAAACTTATCTCTGGGAAAGAAGCAACGTATCGAGTGAAAATCTCCCCGCAGGCAGAAAAGATGATAAGAACACTACTTCATCAGGGAGGTTATGGAAGAAATATGAATGCGACTATTGAGTGGATTGTAGGAGACTGGCTTATTCATCAAAAACGTCTTTTTGAGCTCTTTGAATTAAGCGTTGACCAAGCAAAAAAAGAAGGCTATCTACCCTTTAGAGTTAAAGATCCGCAGGAAGACAGACGTTCAGGAAATAAGAGAAGAGGTGGTTATGATATTACCTTGCGAGGAATGGCGATGTATAAAGTGGATAAGCTTGCCCAGACAGGACTTTTTGGAGAAACGAACGCACAAGTAGTTGAACGCGTAGTCTATCGCGCTTTAGAATATGCATTAGCAGAAGAAAAATAGATTCTGGCGACAGACGAAGCATTTTTTAATGAAGATTCTTTTATGGAAACATGGTTCCTCCTGAGTCGGATAACAATATTTATAAACCACAAATAATTCACAGTAGCAGTATGCTCCCCGGTGATCTAAAAGGGTCGCCGGATGAGTCTTTATTTTCTGCAAAGGAAAATTCTCATTGTAACGAGACTCTTGTTTTTATTGATGAAGGTTTTCTTGCTAAGTTGAGTAAACATCTTGGGAAAGGCAGATATGTTAAGTTTGATAAGTTTCTTTTTGCAAAACTGCTTGCTCAAAAAGAAAGGTTAGACTGTCGCCATATTTTTTATTATACTGCACCACCGTTCCAGTCAAATCGACCTACACGTGACGAGGAACTACGCAAGAGAGGATATGATCGTTTTATTAAAAGCTTAAAGAAATCCTCATTAATTACGATACGCGAGGGAAGATGCCAGAGACTTTTGATTGACAGCCATCTTATTTTTAAGCAGAAATATGTAGATGTTCTACTTACTATTGACTTGATGAGAATTCCATTAAAATATCCTCAGATTCAAAGAGTTATTTTAATTTCATCAGATAGCGATTTTGTTCCAGCGATTCATGCTCTCAAAGAATTTGGTATCAAAGTGATTCTCTATACTTTTTATGAGAAAAAAAGAAACACTAACTTTTCAAGGAGCAACGATCTTGTGAAAGCAGTGCATAAGTATGTTCTTTTAACTCAGCAAGATTTTCTTAATGCTGAAAAGACGAGGAGGAGCGAGCATGCGTCATAAGACCATCTATCTCGACAGCTCCGCAACTGCACCTGTTTTTCCTGAGGTGATAAAAACAATGCTCCCGTATTTTAAGGAGAAGTACGGCAATCCCTCGTCACCGCATCAGATGGGTGAAGAAGTACGAGAATCAGTTGAAGACGCTCGAAAGAAGCTCGCCTTAGAGATGGGATGTAAATCAAATGAAGTTATTTTTACTTCGGGAGGGACAGAGGCAAATATGCTTGCTTTCAGAGGTCTTGCATCATCTTTAGCATATGAAAAGAAGAAAAAGATTGTCATCAGCGCGATTGAGCACTCTTCAGTTTTTGATGTGTGTGATGCCTTGGAAAAACAAGGATTTGAAGTAGTAGAGATAGGTGTATATAAGCAAGGAATCCTGAGATGGGAAGAACTAGAGAAGGCAGTTGATAGTGATACCCTTATGGTATCAATTATTCATGGAAATAATGAAATAGGAACATTACAAGATATTCATCGCATTGGTATGCTATGCAAGAAGCGAGGCGTACTGTTTCATACCGATGCTGTGCAATCGTTTGGAAAGGAAATTATTAAAGTACATGATTGGCATATCGACTTATTGACTGCCTCTGCTCATAAACTGGGAGGACCAAAAGGAATCGGGTTATTGTATGTGTGTTCTGGAGTTTCATTACAACCTTTGATTTTAGGAAGTCAAGAAAGAAGACTACGCGGGGGAACAGAAAATGTTGCAAGCATTGTAGGTTTTGCTAAGGCAGTGGAGATTGTAAATAGAAAAAGAGGAAAGATGAAACCTCTCCAGTCATTTTTTATGCAACGTATAGAAAAGTTAGGTGGAAGAATTACAGGATCGCACGAACAGCGCTTAGAAGATCATGTCTCTGCTGTTTTTCCAGGTGTGAATGCAGAGGTACTTGTCTTACGCCTTTCGCAGAAAGGAGTAATGTGTTCTACCAAAAGTGCATGCCTTGATAAAGGTGCGAAAGAAAGTCGCGTGCTTAGAGCCACAGGCTTATCTGGAGAAGAAATTAGAGGAGCAGTGAGATTCGGATTACATCCAAATCTTACAAAAAAAGATATTTTAAGTACTTTAAAGATCTTAGAAAAATGTCTTAAAGAAAAAGTTTATTAAGAGTATTTTACTAAACAATTGATGAGATTATCTTTGTTTCGACATCTTAATAACTATTTCTTCTTTTCTTTCACAGGAATTTGAGTTGTTGTCTTGAAAAAGAATGAACATCCAAAAACTATCAATCCAATAATTCCAACTATAATTGAATAGAAAGCAATACTAGATGTAAGAGGCGTTACAAGGTCTTGCATGACTGCAACCACAAGAGGACTCCTAGAAAGGTCTTTTTCTGTAGATGAAGAAGACGGCTGTGCGAATTGATCGGAAAGCGCTGCTCCGAGTATTCCTTGGATTAAAAAGAGCGCAATGCTTGCACTTACCAAAGGTAATCCTATCCAGCGTAAGCGTGAAGAAAGAGAATCTCTTAGAAAATAAGTTCCTACGAGGCACAAAAGTGCAAAAACAAAGGACGCAATGAGAAAGATACGAAAGTAAGAGACATACTGGCGAACTTCTCCTAAATTATGTTCTTTATCCAGAATGGGTGCAAGGTCAACAGTATATGGCTTGTCTGCTGTAATTCCTCGTCTTTGAAATTCCTCCGTGACTAGTTTTGAGGTATCTGCTCCTGCAGGTTTACACACAACATTTTCTCCTTGAACTGCCTGCTGATTCGCAGTACATTCAGGAAGAGAAGCAATCTTTTGCTCTACTGAACTGCGGAGTGTTGATGCATCAAGAGTAATCACCAAATCGAGATTTTCTGTTTCTGAATTAATATAACTTAAGAGATTGCGAATAACTTTTGTTCCCTGCTCTTGAAGTACACCCTTAGGAAATGATACTTGACTATTTCCAGAGCTACTGAGTGCTTGTTCATAAAAACCATGCTTTGCAAAGACTTGCTCATAGATAGTAGGTGAAAGATACGCTCGAGCGCTTAGAGAAGTAAATCCTACCACTAGTGAAAAAACCAGGAGAAGTGAAAGAATACTTACCCCTATATATTTTGCAACCTCTTTTCCAGACATCTTACTATAAGCATAAGTGGGTTTTTAAGGGTTTTCATTTTTGTCACCAGCATCTTTATAATCTGCTTTTTGTTTTGAATTTAATGGATATGCAAGAGACTTGGGATCTTTCGCCTTTGTTCAAAAGCGATGACGATCTAGCCATGAAAAAAGCAAGGAAAGAGATAGAAGAGAAACATAAAGTGTTTGTCGGCAAGTGGAAGCAACGTTCAGATTATCTCCAAGATCCTCTGATTATGAAACAGGCTCTTGATGAATATGAAAATCTGATGCGTTTTTATGGAACAAGCGGCGCAGAAGGATATTATTTCTCACTGCGTGAATACTTAGATCAGGCAAATCCTCTTATTAAGGCTCGTGTTAACAACGTCGATGCATGGAGTAAGGCTATCCAGAACGAAATTCATTTTTTTACTTTGCGCATTGCTAAAATTCCTCATGTTGAGCAACAAAAATTCCTCAAACATCCACAGCTTAAGAAGTATGAGCATTTTCTCGAGCGTATGTTTACAGAAGCAGAACATGTTCTGTCAGAGCCTGAAGAAAATCTCTTAAATCTTTTAACTACGACTTCATATGATAATTGGGTCAAAATGGTTTCTACATTCTTTTCAAAAGAATCACGTATTATTTTTGATGAAGAAGGAAAGGAGAATTCTCATACATTTGAAGCGTTGCAAGGTCTACTTGAAAGTTCTCATGAGCCTGTTAGGTCATCTGCTGCACGTGCAATGAATGATATTTTAAATAAGCATTCTGATGTTGTTGAATCTGAGATGAATTCCATTCTTGCTTACAAGAAAACAGTTGATCAAATCCGCAAATTCTCTCGTCCCGACAGCTCTCGCCATTTGTCTGATGATGTTTCCAGTGAGATGGTAGATACTCTTGTTGCAAGTGTTAGTGCTTCTTTTCATTTATCAGAGCGCTTCTATGCTTTAAAGGCAAAGATTCTAGGTCTTTCGAAACTGCAGTATTACGAGCGCAATCTTTCATATGGGACGTTGAATCAGAAATATTCTTATGAAGAATCTGTGAATCTTGTTCGTAAAGTACTTCATCGCCTTGACACTGAATTTGGAGCTATTTTCGAGCAATTTCTTAAGGAAGGATCTATTGATGTGTATCCTCGCGAAGGAAAGCACGGAGGTGCTTACTGCATTCATAATCTTATGAGTCACCCTACGTATATCATGCTGAATCATGTTGGAAGGTTGCAAGACGTCAAAACTTTAGCACATGAAGTCGGGCATGGCATTAACAATGAACTTATGAAAAAACAACAACATGCGCTTTCCTTTGATACTCCTAAGTCAACTGCGGAGGTGGCAAGCACATTTATGGAAGATTTTGTTTTTGAAGAACTTGAGAGAGGCAGCAATCCTGAACAGAGACTCGCGCTTCTTATCTTTAAACTTAATCAAGATGTTAGTACTGTTTTTAGACAGATTGCATTTTACAACTTTGAGCAGGAACTTCATATAGAATACCGCAACAAAGGATATCTTGCGAAAGAAATTATTCACGCGCTCTTTCTTAGGCACATGAAGGCCTATATGGGGGATGCAGTGGACTTTTCAGGTGGAGGAGATGCGTGGTGGGAGTATATTCCTCATTTTCGCGATTTCTTCTATGTTTTTTCTTATGCTTCAGGTTTGTTAATTTCTAAATCTCTTCAGGCAAAAGTGCGCAAAGATCCTAGTTTTATCATAAAAGTCAAAGAATTTTTAAGTGCAGGTACTTCAGATTCTCCTAGGAATATATTCTTAAAGATGGGTATTGATATTACTGATAAAGAATTCTGGAATCAAGGGCTCAAGGAGTTTGAACGACTAATAGATGAAACAACTGCTCTTGCGAAGAAATTAGGAAAAATAAAGTAAGAAGTTTAGTAAGAGATTATCTTACTTGAATTTCATAACCATTGCCGTTTAATTGAGCATATAATTTATCAACGTTAAACACATTCGTCTCCTCATGTCTTGTAATATCTAGGGAGATTTGAGTTTGATTTCGTAACGAGTGGCCCAACAAAAGAGGCACAAGAGCTTCTTCTTCAATATAAATGTCACTATTATTGATAAAGAAAGGAACATCTTTTTTACCATCAGAAATTATTCCTGTAAAGCCATTCTGCGTAACCACTGACTCTCTCACAGTACCTTTGATATGTGAGGAATCGTAGCGCAAAGCATCTTCTAGAGAACGAGTAGGATATTCATCATCATCTTTGACTGTTTCTGAAGGAAGAGGCGGAACTCTCTCAGAATAGTCTTTCCCATTTAAGAAAGCGTGAAATCTTCCAAGAGCATATCCTATAATTATACCGCCTGTAGCGGTAGCAGCGACAATCTCGCCTGTATTCCAATTTGTAAGTGATTCCAAACCCATAATAGAGATGAAGTTTTAAGGTTTATAAACTTTTCTATTAATGTTATTTTATAGTAGTAACTTTATTTATTCTAGTATTTCTATACCGTCTACTACACCGTCCGAGTCCAAATCCATACCTTCAACGACCTTGCAGAAAGTATGCTTATCGAAACGATTGCCTTTTTCTATCTCCTTGAACTGCTGCAAGAACGTGAGGATGGCTGCTTTTGTCCCTGAGTTTCTGATGCCTGCGATGTAGAGAAGATCTTTTTTTTCGTTAAATGGATTTTTGCATTTGTTAATCACTCCTATTTCTTCATGAACATAAAGTTTTTGTGTTATTGTAGAGTAAAACCCTTTTTTTTCCTCATCAAAAAAGACAGGCATACGCTTACCTATAGCTTCTGCGACTTTATTTACAATAGGACCCCCTATGACGATTAGATTTTGTTCTTTGAGATCTTTATCTTGAATTTCTGTGTCAAGTTTGACCTTGCTGTTTGGGACGCGATTTAGAAATGTGCCAAGAAAAAGGGCAAGATCCATTCCAAAATAACCATCGCGGCTTCTGGCTTTTAGAGGTCCATGAGGATCGGGACTTCCAACAATAATCAATGCATTAAGTTGGCCTTGTTCGATAAAAGGTGTAAGAAAAGGAGATGCATGCTCATCAACTTTTGAGCTTTCCTGAAACTCTCCTATTGGGATTAAAAACGATTCTGAAACAGGAGAATACCATTTGGCTATTATTCCCTGGAGACGTTCTTCCTTGACAATCTTTACGAGCCTTGCCTTTTCCATCTGGTGAATATAGTAATAAACTTTCTGTTCATGGATTTTCATTTTCTTGGCAAGCTGTTTTGGGTACATAGGTTCTTTATGCAATGCCTCCAATATTTTTATTGCGATTGAACTGCCCAGAATGCCTGCTTCTTTTGAATAGATCTCACGAGTCGGAATGGTAAATGTCTTTCCTTTTTCTTGCTTAAGCACTTTCATATTTATTCTAAATATTTTGTATTTATAAATATTATCATAACATAATTATAAATTTATTAAAAATAGTTAAATACTTTTCGATTTTATATACTATATGGAAGTCCAGATATTTGAAATTGCTGATCAATTCAGTCTCGGAAGAGTTGAAAATTTCAGGAGATTAGAAAATGGGCTCATCAATGAGTCTTTTCAGGTTGTGACTGATAGGGGGCAGTTCATCCTTCAGAAACTTTCGCCTATTTGGGATGAAAGAGTAATTAGTGATTATCTTGCTGTGCAAAGCTATTTGCGCACTTCTGGAGTGCATGTACCTGTTCTTCTCAATGATAGAAATGAGAAGCCTGTTTATGTTAAAGAAAAATGCCTTTGGCGAGCCTTTGAGTACATACCTCATGATCTCGTTGAAAATCCAGATCCTGAGTTGGCTTTTGAGGCTGGAGCCTTGCTTGGAAAGTTCCATACAACTATGGCTAAGAATTCATTCAATCCTACGTTCAGACTGCCAGGCTATCGAGACACTCCTGCAATAGTCAAAAAACTAAGAGTAGTTTATTCAGATTCAATTTATTCTGATAAGGTGAAGAAGGTCTTAAGAGAATATGCACTTATATCAAATATAATTGAATCACATTATCTTCCAAATAATGATGGGAAAATTGTAATTCATGGAGATCCTAAATTCAATAACTTTCTTTTCAAAGGAGGAAAGGCTATTGCATTATTGGATCTTGATACTCTGATGATGGGCTCGCCTCTTTTAGATGTTGGAGATGCATTTAGAAGCTGGTGCAGAAAGAAACCGTCAACATCTGAATTCTTACCAGAGATATTCAATGCAGCCTTGAAAGGATATAGATCACAGTCATGCTTCGAGATAGGCGCAAGCGAGGCAAAAAATGCGATGTCACTAATTACTCTAGAATTATCCGCTAGATATCTTATAGATTACTTTGAGGAATCTTATTTCCCATTAAAACCTAAATACTCTTGCAAAGCAGAGCAGAATCTTGCGCGCTGTCGGCGCTATTTAGAATATTACAGGAATTTTACTGGAGGTGTAAAAGAAAATCATCTGCTCGCTTGGGGCTTGAACATTGCAATTGAGTAGTCTCTCTTTTCAATTCAAAACATTTTTTAGAACAACAGCCTCCATAAAGCTGTTCACATTGAATGCAGATAGTACAAAATGTGTCGCATGAAAATTCAGAGCAGTTCTTATAAAGATCACAGGCAATACCACAAAGTTCACATGATGTGATTGGCTTATTTTCAGAATTAACATTGCTCTTTAACCGTTTATCAAAAACAAAACACGTGCCTTCCCATATTGTATCTGGAAATTCTTTGCCAAAAGAAAGAATACCTCCTTTAAGTTGTGAAACATCTTTGAATCCTTGTTGTCTAAAATACGCAGATGCCTTTTCACATCTAATTCCGCCCGTGCAGTACATAATAATTTTCTTGTCTTTTTTGTCTTGTAATTCTTGAGCTACTTTAGGAAACTCTCTAAAAGTTTTTATTTGAGGAGTTAACGCTCCTTTGAATTTTCCTACATGTGACTCATATTTATTTCGTGCATCGAGAATAATAATTTCTTTTCCTATTTTCTCATTTTCTTTATTATAAATATCTAGGAATTCTTGAGGTGTGAGATTCTTTCCTGTATGAGCAAGATTAACTTCCTGCCCAAAATTAACAATTTCCTTTTTTATTTTAATAATCATTTTTTTGAAGGGAATGCTTATAGAAAGATCTTCTTTAAATATAATATCAGCAAATCTATTATCTCTTCGAAGTTCAGACTTATATGCTTCGACTTGCTCTTCTGTTCCAGCGACTGAACCGTTAATTCCTTCTTCTGCTACTAGAATGCGACCACGTAGACCAATATCTTTACAAAAATCAAGGTGGCTTTCTTTGAAAGATAGAGGATCTTCTATCCTCACATACTTGTAAAAGAGGAGAACATGAATATGTTTCATCCCATTTAATCTATTTTTCCCTTTAAAAAACTTTTATATACCTTGAAAACAGTAGAAATACATGGTTGAACGGCTCCATTTCGAAGATCAAATTGCAAAGAATAAGATAAAGTCCGTGATTCTATTGGGAATTATAATTGTTGTATTTGTATTAATTGGATATATCATAGCGCTCATTCTAGATCCTAGTTTTTTCTTCATTATCATGATCCTATCAATAGTTATCTCTCTTCTTTATACCTGGTTTGGTTATTACAATTCTGACAAAATTGCCCTCGCATCAGTTGGAGCAAAGCCAGCCTCTCAAACGGCACACCGTCAGCTTTATCATGCAGTTGAAAACATGGCTCTTGCATCGGGACTACCAATGCCTAGAGTGTATGTAATGCAAGCAGAACAAATTAATGCGTTCGCATCAGGAAGAAATCCTGCAAAGGCAGTCATTTGCGTCACTACGGGTGCACTCGATAAGCTAAGTAAGCAAGAATTAGAAGGAGTCATTGCACATGAAATGGCACACATTGCAAATTTTGACATTCGATTTATGACTCTTGCAACAGTATTAATTGGAATGATCTCTATCGCTGCAGAAATTCTCCTAAGAAGCATGTGGTTCTCATCTTCCGATAATAGGGATAGCCGTTCAGGAGCAATTCTTCTTATAGTAAGTATTGTCGTTGCAATTCTCGCTCCTATTCTAGCTCAGCTCGTTGCTCTTGCGATTTCTCGAAAAAGGGAATTCACTGCAGATGCAACTGGAGTAAAATTCACACGCTATCCAAAAGGTCTTTCCTCTGCATTGCGTAAAATCAAAGGCGATCACGTCTCCGGAGATGAGCGCAAGCGTTTCTCCAAAGAAACGGCCCCGCTCTTCATGTCAGATCCTTATAGGAATCGCGTGGCAAATCTCTTTATGACGCATCCTCCGATTGATGAAAGAATTAGAAGATTGGAAGCGATGTAGTTGAAGCATGCCCCGACCGACATTTATACCATCATGGAATTCAAGAGAGATACGCATGATACAAATTTAGTACAATATTCTTGTAGCGGTTGAGGTTTATATATTTTGTAGTCGATAGAAATGCAAAAGCAACTCGGATCATGCCAACCTTAATGTCAAGAGAAATTAGTAATTGAACCTTCTTTCGTAATCTTTATGAGTCATCCATTCAAGAATAACGCTCACAATTTTTACTTCATTGCCTACAATAGTATACAGCAAGCGCCAAGCGTTAGGCAAGTCGTACTTCCATAATGCAGATATTCCATATTTTGAAATATATTCTTGTGGAATAAGTCTTTCTGGAACACGTACTCCAGCTCTCAAAGGATTCTCAAGTAAGTCTTTCTTAGCTCTTTCAATAAATTTGTATAACTCTTTATCTTCAAACGTTCCTTCTTGTAATGTTTCAAATGATTCTTTTAATTTGGTATTAGCAAAAGTCACTTCTTTAATACGTTCGTTCATTTTTTGAGAAGTCCCTCTGCTTCAAGCTTTCGAATGAATGCAGGGTTCCAAATCCAAACAATCTTGTCTTCTGAATCAGTCACAATTTTATTGCTTTGTTCAAGGTAGTCTAAGACCACTAAGTAAGTTTGCCACATCACTTTCTTTGGCAACGATTTCCATAACTCTGTTCGATTGTAAGCTCCCGAAGATTGCTCGATAGCGCGTTCTATCATCAATACTGTTTCAAGGGTAGGGGAGCGTGCAAAGAGGTTTTCTTTCACGACTTGCATATTCTATTGTATATCAAGTGATATATAAATGTTTTGGTTTATTTGATTGTAAAAGAGTCGAAATGCAAAGGATATCTTTAAGGGATAGGGAAGTTCGTGACAATCCGAGGCTTACATTTTATAATCTTGGATATATCTCTTAAAAAACCAATTAAGAAATGGAGAATCATCCCTCTTGAGCTGGCTTCTTTCAAGTGAGGTGTAATAGCTATTTCTTTTAGTATATGGAATATCCAACATAGGATATCCATGTTTATGGAAGACAAAGTTCATCATAAGTCTAGATATTCTGCCATTTCCATCTCCAAAGGGATGTATTGTTACCCATTTTAGATGTACTAAAGCAGCCAACTCGACAGGATTTAGTTTATCTTTACTTTTATTATACCAGTCAAAGAAGTCTTTAATGAGAAAATCCAATTCGGCAGGCATGGGAGGAACATATTTACTTAAGGAAATGCCTACTTGATAATTTCTAATTCTTCCAGCAGCATCCTGCTTTGTTTTTTCAAATAATTTTTTATGCCAATATAATACTATTTGCAAAGAAAGCTCTTTTTTATATGATAACATCTCATGAAATACTCTATTATGTTCTTCTGCTTCTATTACATCATTTATGGGCTTCTCATTGGGAGTTATTCCTCTTTCAAGTAAATTTGAAGTGTCTTTCAAGCTCAAAGTTGAACCCTCTATCTTTTGAGTGTTATAAGTGAATTTTACTGCAAAAGTTTCTCTTTGTTTAGCTCGAGAAGAAGGAGGCGTTATCTTTTGCTCTTGAAGATATCTTTTCTTTATTTGCTCAAAGTCCGAGAACCACTTTTCTTTATAGAGCTCGATAACGAATTGCCTTTTTATCTTATCAATGTCTTTAGGTATCTCTTTTCCAAGATATTTCTCTTTCTTAATAACTTTATTGCCTTCCCGCACACTATGTTCAAGATAGTAATATGTCTGTTCTCCCGTTTTCTTTTCTCTTATAGTTACCATAGATTACCTTGCCACTACATATTTATAAATGCTTGTATTATAGCTATTTTGTAGGGGTAAGAATTTTCGAGAATGAAAGGATATTTTGGCATAGATCGATTGGTTCATTATAACGGAAATCTTAGTCTTATTATAACTACAGAGTAGTAAATAAAGAAAGATTTATATAGGCATTCTCTTTTTTTTAAATATGCCGCTCACAAGAATTGGACCTGGTTCCTGGAAGGACTGTCTGGAGCAAATCGTAAGAAACAATAGAAAAGTCGTTAGTTCTAGAGAGATAACCCAAGAGTTATTGAATCAAGGAGTAGGGAAAAACATTTATGATAAACCCATTTGGTTAGCAGAATGTACTTATGCTGTAGGTAACCAGATTTTTTTGGCGAGAGATAAGTTGAATGTTTTTTATGATCCTAAGATCAAAGATTTGCTTCAAAAGAGCCATATTGTTTTAAATTCATTGGATCATAATTCAGTAAAAATCAACAATCTTTATTTTGGAAAAGTTATAGAAAATATTGCAGGACAGGATATGAAAAAACCTATTGAAGAAAGAAGAGTATTACATGCATTCAATATAGATTTATCTAGTCCCACCACATACACGTTATCAACAGATTCGTTTGCAGATGATCCGATAATGGTCTGGTATGCTGGAGGTTCGAAAGTAGCTAAAAGGTTAGGATTATATTTAAAGACTGAAGTTCCTGACAAATTTAGAACTGACTCGTTCCGTGTGGAATTACCTCCTGCGATAGTTTGTGTTTTAAATAATTTTATGGGTATAAGTTGGATAGATCTTGGCACTCGAACAATTGACTGTGAGGGAAGAAAAGAAGGATATACTTTAATGAATCTTAAAAAGGGTTGATTTTCTATAGATATACATAATGCCCACTAAAATCGCAAGATATGTATATGCCCCGTCCGGGATTCGCACCCGGGTTTTGGCCGCGAAAGGGCCACGTACTTGACTGCTATACTAACAGGGCTCGAGGTCAAAAACCTCAAGAGACTTTTAAATGTTGCTGTCGGTGGTAATTGTTATGCAACTGTGTAGTGAAAATAACTAATCGCAAGGAATAAAAAGGGCCAAATCGTATAGACGTATGCAAGTCAATGATCTTATTTTCAAAGAATTGATTAAAAGAGGATATTCTCTAGAAGGAAAAACACGAGTATGGAACATTGCAGATTCTAAATTATGGTATCTTTCTGCAGAACAGGCGCAGGCATATCTTGACCTTGAAAAACATAAAGAATACAGCAAATACATGTTTGAAACAGAGATTGAGATGCTCAAGAAATACATGCCGGAAATTGCCGATCGTGTTCTTAATGGGAGTACAATTAATATTATTGATATTGGTTGTGGAGATGGTAAAAAAGCAGTTCCTATCATTGAAGAGCTGTATAAACGTGTTAAATTGAGATATTGTCCTGTAGACATTAGTAGTTATATGGTTACTAAGGCAATTGACAAGATTACTCGCCTCAACAAAGGAGAAGTGGTTCAATTTCAGTGGAATATTTCAGACTTCGACAACCTTGAGAATGTTGCATCTCTGCTTCGTAATGGGCAATTTAGGCAGAACTTTCTTGTCTTCTTAGGAAGTACATTGAGTAATTTTGAAATGCATGAAGTGCTCTACGAGATTATGGAAGCGATGGAAAGCAGCGAGGATTATTTAATGATGGGTGTTGCTTTAACCAATGCCAAGCCTGAAGATATTGTTAGATCTTATAAGCAAAGTTTGACAGACAATTTTCTTTTGAAAGTCCTCACACAAATAGGATTTAAGAGAGAAGATGTTGAGTTCGGAGTACGATACAAAAACTCAAGAGTAGAAATATATTATACACTGTTGAGGGATACAAGGCTCGCTTTTGGAGATCGCTCTGTTGCCTTCACAAAAGGAGATCAGATTCTTGTCGCAGTTTCCTATCGCTATAATGAATCAGAATTGAAAAAATCAATAAGATTATACTTTAAAAATACAAAGTTTTATCTAAACGACGACAAAACATGGTGCTTAATCCTCTGTAAAAAATAGTCATTTCTCTCTACTGAGATAGTCATAAATGGTTCTTGAAACAGCACTCATAACACGGTCGGATTCTTCTTGCGTGCTGTTTTTACTCATCATGCACAAAAGGTAGTTCTTTTTAGGAAGATAAATAATGCCGCAGTCATGGAAGATTTTTTCTTCCCTGTTGATACCTACTTTATGTGCTACTTTAACGTCTGGAGGCAGGCCTGCAGGAATTTGGGAGGTAAATTCAGTATGAAGAAGCAAAGAAAGTGCAAATTCTGAGAAGGGTCGACGGAGGTAGCTCGAGATATAGAGGGAGCGGAAGAGGTTAATATATTCTTTAGGGGTTACAGTTGTAATGTCATTCTCAGGAGGAGGCAGACCAAGGGAAGCCATGGTTTCTAGATAGTCTTCATAGGAGGTATATCTGCTTGCAAGGGCACGGGACAGCCGTATTATCCGATTGTTCAATCATGACTTTAAGTAGGTCTTTAAGTTGCATTTGATGTCCTGAACCTTTTTTATACAATGTTCCTGAAGATGGATCAAGATCTTCTTCTCGAAGAGTTATTGTTTCATCAAGAGAAAGATCTCCTCTTTCCACTTTCTTAAGGATCGTCATTGCTAAGGGAACTTTGAAAAGGCTTTGAGGAATAAATTTTTCTCTTTCATTATATCCTACCCACGCACCTGATTGAAGGTCTTCATAATATAATCCATAGAAACCACTAACGTTCTTGGTAAGGAGAGGAACAAGCATCGATTTTAAGTCAGCATATGAAAGGTCATACGATTTCTGTCTTTCTACAAACTCTTGAGCATTGAGCAATGCGATATCTGGGAAATGAGTTTAAAATCTCCTTTATCTGGAGAAGAAGTCTTGGAAAACACATACAAGGTAGTAGCAATAAAAAAAAGATTAAGGATCAAAAGAATAGAAATGATCAGAAGCGCCCTTTCCTTAAACACCCTAATAATACGTAGTTCAGAAACAACAGGAAAAGAAGGAGTATCCACGGTTATTTATCTTCTAAAAATCGAGTCTCCATTGTAGAAAGCTTCTCTAGTAATTGCTCAAGTTTGAATTCCAAATCATCTATTTTTACTTTGAGTGACTGTATTTCTGTATTTTCTGATAAAGTTAGAGAAGATATACTTGGTGATGAGGTGCTTGAATCGAGAAAACCTAAAAGATCTGGAGCATGGGTTGAAGAGGTCGGCGAAGAAGATGAAGTTACATCGATAAAGTTTGCAGAAGGATTTGCAGTTAAAGGTCGATTAGTGGTAGTTTCTTTCTTCAAGATACCTCTTTTTTGAAGGAGAGTAAAGTCCACAATATCATTGCTCTCTTTTCTAAACAAACCCATATTCTACTTACTACGGTCTGTTATTTAAAGGTATCACTGAATAAAGAATGAGAGTCTGGTATTAAACCATGCTATAAAAAGAAAAGAGGCAGTTTTTAATAAGGAGCATCTTAATCATGAGCTGCTTTATTCTTAAGAATGAGACATGCAGAGTTAATGCAGTAACGTTTCTTAGTTTTCGAGGGTCCATCATCAAAGACATGTCCAAGATGGCTTCCACAGTTTTTACAAGTCACTTCTATGCGTTGCATTCCTGAAGAATTGTCCTCATTGAGCTTAACCGCTTTCGAGCTAGAAACATCTGAAAAGCTAGGCCAGCCAGTTCCAGAATCAAATTTTGTATCTGAAGAAAAAAGTCCAATTCCACAGGCAGCGCAATGATATATTCCTTTTTCTTTTGTATTCCAGTATTTTCCAGTAAATGCTCTTTCTGTGCCTTTTTCTCTCAAGACATGATACTGCTCAGGCGAAAGCTTATTTTTGTATTTTTCTTCTATCAGTTTTATATTTTCTTTCCGAGACATGTTCACAATAACGTAATAATATTTAAGAACCTTTGTTTATCTAGCGTAATATGAAATGGACGAAACGGCAGGTTATTAACAAAGGGCTTCTTTTATTTTCACTCACTTGTTTTTCACCACTTGCATCTCAACTTGTTTTAGGAATAGTAAATACCTATACTCAGAGATGCGGACAAAAAATAGAAGGACCTTTAGAAATGAAAGTAATGTTTGAAAGAGAACGCGCGAAGCAAAATATATCTCCTGATAAAAAAATAGGATTTATTTGGGACATCCAGACTCCTGGAAAGTCAGGGACAATGAGAGTAGCACACAATAATTATATCGTTCTTTTCAGAAAAGGAAGTAATAACTCTGCAGTTGTAGAGCATGAGTTCTATCATATCTCTGACGGACATTGTGATAAAAGATCGTATGGAAGTTTTTTAAATAACTTAAGATACTGGCTTGTCAATGAGCCTCAAGCTACACTCTACACAGCAACGGGAATACGCCTATAGACTACTTCATCACATCTATAAAAGTCTTACAGAATTTTTCTTTAGCTACGAGTAACACTTTTTTTCCTAACGGGGTAAGATGGTAGACAATATTCCGACCTTCTTTTTTTTCTTGGATTAGACCCTCTTCTTTTAGAGATTTGAGCGCAGGGTAGATCGTACCCGGGCTTGGACGGTCACCTTTACGTTTTTCCAGTTCATCTGCCAACTCTTGCCCATGCATGGTTTTTTTGGAAAGCATGAACAAGATAAGGAATGAAAGCATACCTCTCATATCACAACAATATTCCTTTTCGTTCATACATTTATTGGGTGACCGATATATTTAAATATAACTACCTTCCTATATATCGCATGACCGATATAGTCATCTTCGTACGAAAACAAGAAGTGAAACTTCAAGAATACTCTTATATTCACCAATTCTTGACAGTTGTCAAAAATTGGAAATCTTTGAAAGGAGGTGATGATACGATGAATAGTTGTGACTACGGATCTTGCTCTTCAGTCTGCCTCTCTGCAGATTCTCGCAGGTTTTTCACACGCGAGGAAAAACTAGAGATGTTAAAGGAATACAAGGAAGCTTTGGAGAAAGAGACTCAAGGCGTAAAAGAACGGATTACAGAACTCGAGAAGAAGTAAACCTCCATTTTCTTTTTTTATGTCGGGAACCGACGAAAACCACGTCATTCATGGCGTGGTGGTTCCCGAGCATCTCCAAAAACGAGCGCCTATTCAAACCACGGCTTTTAGCGCATCGTTTTTATGATTTATTTTTTTCTTTGTCTGAAAATAAGAGTTATGCGTTCTTCTGTTATTTTTTCAAGATAATGAAAAGGTTTTTATGCTACTTCAGACTCCAGATTTTTTGTTAAATCTCTTAATTCTTCAGGCGTTGCCGGTCTAAGTTCTGCTAATACAGGAATGTTAAGTGTGCGCGCCAGTTCTTGTTGCATTCTTCTCATCTCAAACACTGTTTCTTTATATCTTTCAAAAGAACCTTCAGGCACAGTAAATTTGGTATGTCTAAAGCTCTTACTGGGATCATATCCTTTTTCAAATCTCATTACTAAAAATCCATTTAGACAAATACCTTCTGCTCTCTTTAGGTGATAAATCATAGGGCTTCCTACAATTTCTGGAAAGTAATAGAGATCTTCTTCCATAAACGAAAAGGAAGAGGGTTTCTTTATAAATCTTACTTTTCGTTAGGAAATATTAACGGGATAACACATTTTCTTTAGAAATGGGGCCACTGGGATTCGCACCCAGGCCGCCAACACCCCATGCTGGAATCCTACTAGGCTGGACCATGGCCCCATTAGCAAGGATGATGAAATGAGTCTTATAAAGATATGGAGATTATCTTCTTGATGCATCTCCGAGACGCTCGATAAGAGAACGCTTGGCTACTTTATAGTGATGATCTAAGGGCCAATAGTGTAGTGTGTTTTTATGATCTTCATCGCCAAAATAGATTGTACCAGTACCTAGTATTTCTGGCTTTCCTGTGCTCGGATTACCTTTAAGAAAGACTGGAAGATCAAGGCGATCAGGATGCACTTTTGCAGGATAGACCATGATTTGATTTTTTGTGCTATCAAATTCATCATATGAGACGAGCTGGAGATTGTGCTCATAAAGATCAAGCGTTTGGGCTTTTCGTTGTGGCAAACCATGTTTTGACCACGTCTTCTCTACAAGATTTCTATAGAATTTTGTCGGGTGGATAGGACAGAGGATACCAATTTCTCCAGAATCAAGATTAAAAGCAGTAGAATCATAATACCTAGGTCTACTTCCGAGAGTGAAAGGAGTCCAGAAGAGGAATTCTTCTGTAAGATTAAGAACCGCTCCACGGATGTGTGTGCCTAAATACTGACCTAAATGAAAGTTTGTTCCTTGATGCAAGTCATCGAGGATTTTTTGAAAATTGTAAAAGGGAGCTTCATGTGAAAGAGGTTTGATAGAGAAGAAACAATCGATCTGGAGACCATCAAACGTTGCTTTTTTAATAAAGAAAGGAACATTGCCGTGCGGCCAGACTCGAAAGGAACGCGGCCTTTCACCTTTTTGATTAGTTGAAGCATCCCAAGTGTAACAATTATATGTAATGGTTGTAAGATTTTGCTCGAACTCTTCTTGCGTATACAGACGCCTACCCTCAAAACCAAGTTGCCACCAGAGGACAAAACGCTTGTCAATAATTTTTCTATGATGCAGTTCATCAAGAAGCGCGCGATCCATGTTGAGGCAGAGAGCTGCAAGCTTAAAAAGATGATGGGAGGGTTTTTATAGGAACTATTATCGATGAGAATATGATTTTCGAGATTATCTCAAAAGACACAAAAACAAAGGCACGAAGTGGAATATTAAAGACAAAGTCAGGAAATATCCAGACTCCGTTTTTTATGCCTGTAGCAACAAAGACTGTGGGGAAACACATTTCTAGTGATGACTTAGAGAATATGGGTGCAGAAGCTATTATTTCAAACGCATTTGTTCTTTCGTTGCGCCCAGGCGTCAAAACCATTCAGGAAAAAGGAGGGATTGGCAAATTTATGTCTTATTCTGGAAAAGTTTTTACTGATTCTGGAGGATTTCAGATGTATTCACCAGCACTTTACGTTTCTTCTGAAGAAAATGGGGTAACTTTTCGTAATCCATATAGTGGAGAAAAACTCTTTGTGACTCCAGAACAGAATATGGATATTCAGCTTGGATTGAATAGTGATGTTGCGATGTGTTTAGATACTATGCCCCTTATAGAGCATTCTAAAGAAGCTGTTGAAGAAGCCGTGCGAAAAACAACACTCTGGGCAGGGCAATGTAAACAATATCATGATAAAATACAACAGAGCTTACCTGCTGAAGAAAGACAAATTCTTTTTGGTATTATTCAGGGAGGCATTCATGTAGATCTGCGCGAGCGCTCTGCACGAGAGCTACTAGCTTTAAATTTTCAAGGATATTCTATAGGAGGTCTTGCGCTCGGAGAGCCTAAAGAAGAAGAATACGCTATGATTGAGGTAGTTAAAAATATTCTTCCAGAAAACAAACCCGTATATTTGATGGGTATCGGTAATCCTATAGAATTGTTAGAAGCGGTTTCTCGTGGAGTCGATATGTTTGATTCGAGATTCCCGACAAAATCCGCAAGACATGGTACTTTATTTACCTCTTTGGGAAAAATAACTATAACAAACCTTCAATATAAGGATGATTCAAGTTCTTTAGACTCTGAATGCAATTGTTTCGTATGTAAAAAATATACGCGGGCATATATCAGGCACCTTTTCATCGAAGAGGAAGCAGTAGGATTGCGTCTTGCGAGTTATCATAACTTGTTTTTTCTGCAGACTTTAATGTGCAAAGCAAGAGAACATATTAAAGCAGGAACATTCTCCGAATTATTGGAAAATTATAGAAAATTATATTTTTAAATGAGCTGCTTTTTCTTGAAAAGGAAAGTAAAACATACATAAGCAAGAGATATGTATGCTAAAGTAAGAATAAACCACCAAATAAAATAGGGTTCAGGAAATAGAATATTTCCGCAAAATTGATATACACAATTAACATTATCTTTAAGCGGAGTAAGAAATCTACTAAATATAAATGCAATTATTATTTCTCCAATTGCAAAAGAGAAAATCCACTTCTTTAAAGCAGACTGTTTAGTAAGGATGATTAGAGCAAAGGGAACAATAGCAACATGCTGCAAGCTTACTAGTTGGGTGATCAAAGGAGAAGAATAGAAGTAGTCAGAAATACCTAAAAAAGAATATCCTCGCAAAGCATACGTCACGAGGTCAACAGTCCAAAGCACATCAGGAATAAAAAGAATTAGAAGCTGACTTTGCACAAGCATATCGTTTTTAATGAGAAGCCCAATTCCAATCAAAAAAAGCCCGATATAACAAAGCCAAAAGAAATCATGGTATTTGTGAAGAACAAAAGCGGCATGAAGAATTGCCAATAATCCCCAAACAAGGCACGCGATTCCAATACTTCTAAGAAGGATATATTTTCTCATATTAATGTGTTTTGAGGTAATTAAGAAGATCGGGACTTAACAGTGGTTTTCCTTTAACGAGTACATACCTATAAGGGAGAATAGTTGATTCTATTTTATTAATCTTTATTTCAATTTCATCTTTGAAAGAGATTTTTTCGAAAGGAGTTCCTTCAATAATCTTCTTTACAGTATAGACTGCATTGTCTGTGCTCATTTGCATATTACCAATATTGAATGCAGGCATCTGCTTGAGAAACTGAGTAAGCTCTTCTCTTGTTCTTTTTTGAGGAGGATTGTCTCCAAGAATACCTCCTAGGACAAAATATTGGAATTGAGATGAGTTTTGAGGTGTTAATAATTGAGGGGCTTCGGGATCGAGAATACAGGGATTTTTTAGTTTAATCTTTTTTACTGATTCAGATAATACTCTTCCATAAGCCGAAAGCATCTCTTGATCTTTATTCTTAGAAACATTAGTAAACCACAAGTTATTTTTCCCTACTATTTTAGAAATATACCTATATTCAATAAAAGTCCACTCTCCTATTTCAGGTTCTAAGTGTTCAATGATAAAAGTCTTCTTCATCTATTAAAAATGAAGAGAAGGTTAATAAAGCATATGCTCATTTTTTGTACAGGCCCAGATCGCATAATGGCATTGCGCCGCACTCGAAATGCGGTTTCCGCAAGGATTTCGAGGTTCGATTCCTCGTCTGGGCGCTCGGAATCGAAGCGCTCACAGAGCAAAGCTCCGTGGCGACTTTTGCGAAGTATTCGCTCAAGTATTCCTCTTCTAGACGTAGAAAAATATATCAAAAAAAAGATTAATCTCCTCCTCCGCCTCCACCATCTCCACCACATCCACCTCCGCTATCTCCCCAATCGCTTCCACCACCAAAGTATGTAAAGAACGAGGATGAATCGCAGCTTCCCGAATATCTTGAAGACCTTCTGTTTAGTTTGGCAAGTTTGTAGATACAGGTTCCTACAACTAGAGCACATAGTCCCATTGTTGCGCCTAGGCATATTTTTTCACCGAGTGTCAATCCATCAGCTTGTTCTGCCTTTGCCTCAAGGTTACTCTGCGCATACACAGGGAGCGTAAGTACTGCAGTTATACCTACTTGACAAGATCTACTAATAAATTCTTGGAGTTTCATTTTAGTCTCCTCCACCTCCACCGCCATCACATCCACCTCCACAGTCGCTACTTCCACTACTACCACAGTCATATCCTCCAGAGTCATGGGAAGAGTGAGAATCAATATGGGAATGAGAACTCCCAAAATGCTGATGCGAGTGATCTTGATGTGTATGAGGACGTTTGGGCTCTTCAGCTTCAAGCAAGGGATGATGTTGAGGAACAGGATGTTGATAGTTTTGTGAGCGTTCAAGCTCCTCTTGATGCAGATTTCTTTGAAGGAAAGAATTATTGAGAGCAGGGTCTACGAGATCTGCTACGAGATCTGTTAAAGAAGATCCTGCATCTACGAAGGGAGTCTCATCTCCTTTGTCTTTTCTTCTTGATGCATAGGTTCCAGAAGAGTATTGTGATGGGGTGCGGGAAGATAATGCTCGCGAATCTCTATGAGATTGGTCTTTTTTAGCCTGATGTTTTTTATAGAAGTGTCTAATTCCAGTATATACAAGTGCACTCAGTCCCGCAAGGAGTGTACCTCCTGCAAGGAGTTCTCCGATTGTCAACCCATGTATGGGCGGTGCATCAAGATTGAGATTGCTCTGCGGATACATGGGGAGCATAAGGGAGCTTGTAATCGCTGTCTGATAAGTTCTCTGGAGTGTTGTTCCGTTAAGTTTTTTTTGTAGCGTCATGGTGTTTTCCTACACTTGAGAAGATATCGGAATATTAGAAGCTTTTTATCTAAATTAGCGTAAAAACCGTAATATTTAAATATATAATAAGGTATTAACGATAATGTCTCAGATTGATGAGGAAAACTCAGTAATAGAAAAAGTCGATGCACGCGATCTAAAAATTCTTGATATTCTTAAAGAGAACGCTAGAACAACTTACCAACAAATCGCTAAAAGGGTCTTGCTTTCACATGATGCTGTTGCAGAGAGAGTAAAAAGACTGCATATAAGTGGAATTATTTCTAAATTTACACTAGATGTAAATTACCGCTTGCTCGATTATGATGAATATTATTTATTTCTCCAGCTTCTTGAAAATGATGATGAAGAATTAGGAAAATTCTTTACATATCTCAAAGATTCACAATACTTTTCTCAAGTCATTCATTATTCAGGGAACAGAGATTTATGTATTGCGATAAAAACCCATAATCTTAATGAAACTGATGAGGTAATCACTGATGTTAATAATCATTTTGCAAAAATTATTTTAGGACAAGAACTAATGAGAAAGGTAAAGAACCTTTCCAAGGAAAATACAGTCCCTCGAAAAAAAGAGATAGATCTAGACGCAAAAGACATACAATTACTCAATCTTCTTTTAGAGGATAGTCGCATGAATGCAGTAGATCTCGCGTCCAAGCTCTCTTTAAGTCCAGATGCAGTAGTCTACAGAATTAAGAAACTTGTTACTTCAGGAATCATACGAAAATTTACAATAACTCTCAATGTAAATAAACTAGGAAACAGATGGTATACTATTCTTTTGTTGATGAATCTCCTGACAGCCAATGAAGAGAAAAAACTCCAAGAATATGCCAGAAGTAATAAGAATGTTGTAAGAATATTCAAAACAATTGGTGAATGGAACGTGATTTTAGACTTCTTGGTAAAAAATTCAAATGAACTGCACTCGTGTATTAAAGAAATTAAGAATATGCTTCGAGGAAGCTTAAAAGATTATGACATCTCTTTGGGCTACAAAGAACTCAAGAACTCATTTAAAATTATACTTTAATTAGCCAAAATATTAATCGTTCTCTTTTTCATGGTTTAAAAGTCCAATGGGAACTTTTAAATAAAGTCTTATCTTCTTCACATTATAAAAAGATGGCACTCGACGTTCATAACCTTATCGCGGCAATCAATCCAGATATTTTCTGTGATCCAAGCGTGAAAAAAGAAGTAAAACAGATTAAAAAAGAAAAAGGGATTCGTGAAGCTGCAAAAAAGGCAAAGCCTCTGAAAGCAGAGTTTATGGACTTTGATGAAATTGCCTATAAAAACGCGTTTAAGAAAGCAGGTTTGAAAAACCCTATAGAAAAACACTCACTCACATATGATGCTTCAAGCGAATCTCTTGAGCAAATCTATTTCTGGATTCTAGATAAGCTGTATAAGGAATACGATGATGTACTTAATGTTGACAAATTAGCTGACAACTTCATCTCTGCACCAGGCTCATCACACTTCTCTGAATTTGGTATGAAGGCAACGACTATGCAAAACCAAGGTATGAAACTTCTAGGAGATGCAAACAACGTTCTTAAGTCCATTCTTAACATTGTTTATGATCTTAAGGAATTCAAGCTACGCCTTGACTTATATGACACTTATAACAACTCAAAAAAAGAGGTAGAAAAAAATACGGCTTTGCTCTCTCTTAAGCAGGTCTGGATGGATACTGTGGATGCAAAACGAGGAAATACTGGGATAAAGATGATGGCTCAACAGTATGATTATGTAACGCTCATTGATGCATTTATGTCAGCCAATTCAGTAGATGATGTCGCAAAATCTGTTGAAAAGGGAGGTTTAGATCTCAATGAACGAGTGCGAAGAATAGTCCAACAACGTATTGGCGAGTTCTTTCGTTGGGTAAAAGAATCAGGGAAAGAGCTCCAGAAAAGATTTGAGATTGAGAAGACTTATCTCAAAAGTCAAGTCAACGCCGTGAAGCTCTATGCTCACTGGGCAAAGCCTTACCTTCGCGCAGCACGGGCGCTTGAACAACGGGCAGCCCCAAACGCAGCATTAGTCAGCGTATTTAATACTGCTCTCTTTGAGTTGCTCTTGCTTGCGACAGGAGAGTTCAAAGTAGGAGACGAAATAATGAGAGGAAATCTGCCAAAAATATTTAGCAATTCTAAAATCCGCAAGTACAGGGCAATTCTGATTATTCAATTCAACTTCAGAAGCGTACCTGAACGGGCAGGTCAGCAAGGATACGGGTATCGAGGAAAAGTAGATATTAATTTTACCAGTTATGCCCTCAATGATGAAGAGATTGAACTTCTAAAGAAAGAAGTGGATAAGGATGATTTTGAGGATACGTTCGCACTTATTGAAGGAGCCACGACAGAAAGTTTAGAGCAAATACAGGAAGAAATTAATCAATTTTTAGAGGACGACAAAGAAAAGAAAGAAAAGAAAGAAGAGAAAAAAGATACTGGGAATCCTTTCTCTGCTCTGATGGATTCATTTAAAGAACTTTTTGGCATGAAGAAGAAAGAAGAGAAAAAAGAAAAGAAAGAAGGAGAGATCGCGTCTGATTCAGAGCTCGAACAGGTGATGCGCTCACTTGTTCTTATTAAAGCCCGTAAAGAATGCCGTAAGTTCTACGGTCTGTATAAAGGTGCCCATAATATGCCTGGGTTCTAAACAGGACTATCGTAAAAGAAAAACATGCGACCCTGCATTGCTTTCTTTGAACTCTAAGGGCTGCCAAACTGGAATATCTAACTCAATTTCAAGTCCAGCACCACGTACATGAGTATTAAAAAGTGCGAAATCAACTTTATGTTCTTCTTCACAAGCCACTTCTAAAAGATAAACTTCATTGATAGCTTCACAAGCTTCAGGCGTAGCGTTTCCTTGAGCATAATAATCTCGTAGATTAGAATAATAGGTCTCGATTGCAAAAACTCGTTCGATATCATTAGTATAGTTTGGAAGGAGATTTTCACATACTAAGACCTTGCCTGAAGGTCTAAGGTGATTCTTAAGAACGCACATAAATCGTTGTTTATACAAATCAGGAATGTGATGATATGCAGAGCTTGCTAAAACAAAGTCATATCTCTCTGAAAAACTCAATGTGCACATATCATGACAAAAGAATCCCCAACCATCTTTTTGAAACCGTTTTTGCGCTACCTCAATAAATATAGGATTAATATCGACTCCTGTGACACTTAAAGAGGGATACACAAGGCTGATGTAATTAGCAAAGTTGCCAGGTCCACAGCATGCATCAAGCAAAGAGAGGTGTGGCAAAGCTAAACGCCGTTCAAGCCCCTTTGATGCGTGCAACCCTCCAAAACCTTTCATGTCCTGCATTCTGACAGACTCTTTCATTAAGATTCCTGCAGCAACTGCCCACATCGTAACTTCATTATTCATTCCATCAGGCCCATGTAAATAGGCATCTGCTGATGTATACAATAGTGAATCTTTTGCTTTCATTGTTTTCTCCGAATTGTTTGAGGAGAAGAAAGGACATAACGCGTTTTATCAGTAAGATTACCTCTTGAAGTGATAATATCAGTGGTTCCATTTTTTCGAATGAGTACTTCCGCAGCAGGAGTTTTATTAAGAAAGTCCATATGTTGGGTCGCACAATATGCTCCAACATCTTCAACAATAATGTAATCTCCTTCCTTAAGGCTTGAAGGTATGTAAACAATACCTGGAAAAAGTCTATCACTTGAGAGAGTGGTATTTCCACTAAGTTGCGCGGCTTTTTCTTTGTGTGATTCATTACAGATCAGACTGAATGTAGAGTCATAAAACTGTAAATGGTGCTGTCGTGGACGGATAGTGGCTGAAGGCATATATACATAGGATCCATTTGTAAATATTTCATAACATTCTTTACCCCATGTTTTCTCAACACCATTAACTTGCAAAACAAGTTGCCCCACATCTGCGAGAACATCTCTTCCTGGCTCAATGCAAATAACTACATTACTATTCAAAGCATATTTTTGTATTCTTTCTTTAAGTGTTCTAAAATAAGGCAGCCATTCAAAATGTTCCTGTTTTTCATAATCAAATTTAAATCCCCCACCAAGGTTAATCTCTTTCAGTTCCGGGAAGTCACTAAGACACTCAAATCCTTTTGTTTGGAATCGTGTATGAACTTCCAATCCATTGCCTGTTCCTGCATACATTTGAATTCCATAGAGAGTTTTTCCATATTTTTTCAAGAGCGCTTTGACTTCAGGAAACTGGCCTGGTTTGATTCCCTGACGTTGATTGGATTCAGGGGACAAATCCACACGAATTCTTGGTTCATCAGCTCCGCATTTCAACAATAACTCGAGGTTGCTTAAGGTAGCACAGTTAATAGGTATTCTTTCCCGAGTAAAATAGTTCAAATCTTCTCTAGAGAGGTGAGTTGGGGAAAGAACTTTGCTGATCGAGTTTAAGCCAAATCTTTTGAGCTGTTCGTTTTCCTCTAAAGATTGTAAAGTTAATCCAACCTTCCAAGATTCAAGGAGTGATGCAAGGTGAGGGTTAGAGTTTGCAAAATAAGACACATAGAGATTGATTTTGTTCTGTATGCCTGAGGTAGAGATGGCTTGAATAACCCTCTTAACATTTGCGATAAGTGTGTTCTCACTGTAAACGAAGGTAGGAGTTCCTACAGTTTCTATAATCGCTTGCAACGATCTATTATTCATTTTCATTACCATAAAATGGCATCTTATTGCTAGTATATAAAAACTATGAGACTTAATTCTTCATTAATAGGAAAAAGTATATAAATAGTACAATTTAATACATGATATGAATCTAGACCTTAGAGAGAGGAAGCTGCTGTATTGGCTTGACCAAAACAGTCGTGCAACAAATAAAGAACTTGGAAAGAAGATTGGTCTCTCAGAACAAGCAATAGGTTACAAGTTAAAACGTTTGGAAGAAGAGGGCATTATCAAGAAGTATGTAACTTTCGTAAACACACCTGCTTTAGGATACACACACTATAAAGTTCTTTTGAGGCTGCATAAAACAAATGTCGAAAAAGAGAAAGAAATCATTAGTTTTTTAGTGAAGAATAAGAACGTGCGTTGGGTGGTATCATGTAGTGGAAAATGGGATATTAACTTCTCTATTTTAGCAAAAAGTCCGCAAACATTTACAGACATTTATCGGGAGATTGAGCATAAGATCGGAGAGTATATCTCTGAGAAAAGTGTTTCACTTCTTATTCTCTCTCCTGGATTAACTAAGGGATACCTTGTTGGACAGGCAGGAGTTAAGGTCAGAAGATATGGAGAAAAAATAATAGGATGGGAGCTTGATTCGATTGAGAAAAAACTTTTAAAAGCAATTTCTCAAAATTCGCGCCAAAATATAGTGAATATAGCAGAAAAAATCAATTCTACAATAGATGTGGTACGTTATAGACTAAAAAATCTAGAACAAGAAGGAATAATCAGTGGATACACTGTTCAACTAGGATTTGACAAAATAGGAGTACAGAGATATAGTATCTTCTTCACTCTGCATAAAATGAGCGATCAAACAGAGCGGGAGATGTTTGATTTTGCTCAAAAACAAAAAAACATCGTATTTATGTTGACAATGATTGGAACATATGACCTCTCGCTCGAATTTGAAGTTTCATCGTATCAAGAATTAGAAAGTATTCTTAAAAGATTTAGAGAAGAATTTGCAGATAATATTAACAATTTTGAGATCATCCTCAACACTGAAGAGTTCAAATACGACTTCTATCCCTTTGACTTTCGAGACTAGCAACATTTATTTACTTCTCCCACCTCTATAAATAATGGAAAAAAGAGAGAATCAGGAAGAGAAGAAGGAAAAAATAATTATTAAAGAGATTCCTTCAAAGGTAAAAATAATTCGCCAGATTTCAGAAGAAGAACGCACTCCTTCAGCACGCCCTTCAGGTCTGGAAAGAAGAGAGGAGGAAGTAGAGAGAGAGTTCTCAAGCTCGGCAACTTCAAACACAAATAACAACTTTCTTATTCGTTCTAATGCTCCTCCAACTTCTATTCAGCAAGTACGTACAACAGGAAATACTGCTGTTCAGCAAAATCCTCAAGAAGAGTCAGAAGCAGTAAGAAGATGGTATGCTCAAAGCACTAAGACTGCAGAGCAAGAAAGAAAGTATCAGCTTTCTACACAAGGCTCCGCAGTTATTCCTCAAGATAACTCTTTTGGTAGAAGAATGATTGGAGAGAATCAGGAGCTTCAAAATATCCAAAATAGATCGATAGATAATGAAGATAAATACAATCTTAATAAGCCAGAAAAGAAAGAAACACGAAGAAGATATCCTTGGGAAGTCTAAGAAGAGTATTTAAACATACATCTCCTCGATAAAGTATGGGGGGCGAACATACATTTTATCCAGGGGGCCAGTATCCTCTAGATGTTGGAGGAAGAATAACTTCTGATTATTCAACAGGATACACTGCTGCAGCCGGCTCTTTCGGTGCAACTACAGATCCAAGGACAAGTAACCAGCTCAAAGCAGTTTCTGACAAAATTTCTACAGGCGTCAAAGCAATAGAGATAACCGCCATTCAGATGGAAGCATTGGACTATATTCCTAAACAGCATCTCGATGAAATTAATCGTTTAAGAAAGATGGCTGGTGTTGACCTCACATTCCATGGACCACTTGTAGAACCAACAGGCATAACTAAGCAGGGATGGGATGAATCTCAAAGAGTAGAATCAGAAAAAAAGATGTGGAGTGCAGTAGATCGTGCTCATCGTGTTGATCCTGATGGAAATATCGTGGTCACATTTCACTCAGGAGTTGCCGGACTTCAGCCTGAGACAAAAATTATCGATGAAAAAGAGAAAGATCCTAAGAAAAGGGAAAAAACTATGACTATAATGGTAGTTGATGAACAATCAGGGAATTTCAGCAGCATACCTTTGACAGAAAAAAGGTATTTTCCAGGAGAAGAAAGAGAACCAGGGGATGCGAAAGGAATAAAAAAAGAACTGCAAAAAGTAAACAAAGAAGAGTGGATAAAGAAGCTCCAACAGTTGAATTATCATGCTTATCAGGGAAAGGAGATTGTTCAGCGCGCCCTTAATTCTAAAGAAGGGATATCTGAGGAAGAGAAGGAAATTACAAAGAAGCCTGAAACTCTTCTTTCATATTATCAAAACTATGGGGATGAAAAAGTCCAGAAAGAAATTGACTCATTTAATCCAATCTATGCTAAGGCAGTCCATAACAAGATTCAAGAGATAGCGCATGGAGATATCTACCTCAGGGATTCTTATAATGAGCTTAAAAATCTCTTCAATCAAGCCTACGGAACTGCAGAAAAAAACGCAATGTCTAATGATATTGAGCGCAGAGAAAAAGCAGAAGCAGATCTCAAGAAACTCAATGGATTCAAAGAGGAAATGTCTAAGGTTGTGAATAATATAGAGAACGCACAGGAAATAGATAAATTTGGAAAAGAAATCATTAGAGGCGTTAATGTTTTACGTTCTCTCAATCCTCCTGAAACGCGTAAACCACTATTAGAGTTTATGCGTGACAAAGCTTCAGACACGTTCTCGAATGTGGCTTTCAATGCATATAAGGAATTTGCGCATAATAAGCCAAAAAATACTGCTCCCATTATTAGTATAGAAAACCCTCCTGCAGGTACGGCAGCGTTCGACCGTGCAGAAGATTTAAGGGATCTTATTGAAGATAGCCAGAAAAAGTTTACACAGAGGGCAGTAAAAGAATTAGGCCTTTCAGAGTCACAAGCAAAAGAGCAGTCTGAAAAAATTATCGGAGCAACCTGGGACGTGGGTCATATTAATATGATTCGTAAATTTGGGTATAGTGAGAAGGATACGATCAAGCAAGCTGAAACGATTGCAAAGCACGTCAAACATGTTCATCTCTCTGATAATTTTGGTCTTGAACACACAGAATTGCCTATGGGAATGGGAAACGTCAAGACTAAAGAGATTCTCTCTCTACATGAAAACTTCAAAAAAGCAAAGAAAATTATTGAAACAGGAGGATGGTTCAAAGATTTCAAGCAGACACCTCTAAGAGAAACGCTTGCAGCGTTTGGTTCTCCTCTCTACGCAAATCAAATGGCTCCTGCCTGGAATCAGGCAGCTTTTGCAAGTTCAGGCTACTTTTCAGGCTATGGATTTAATCCCGACATTCATCATAGTATCTACGGAGCGGGATTTTCAGGTCTTCCCGTAGAGCTCGGTGGTCAAATTCAAGGCCGCAGTCGTGTTTCAGGCACACCTATGGAATAGAATTCTCGTCTATTCCAAGTAGTAAATCCCAAAGTTTAAAAACAACCCTCTCTTCGGTATCCTATGGAGAAGAAAAAGGGGAAAGAAAAGCCTAGTCCCACTCGCACCCCATTACGCAAGATCACAGACCCCAAAGACATTGCCAGAGAATTTGCAATTAAAGTGCATGAGAAATTTGATCGAACGGTAAAAGCATCTATTTTATTTGGGTCTCAGGCAAAAGATTCTGCCAAGGTGGGTTCAGATATCGATATCATTCTAATTATTGATGACGCTTCAATCAACTGGGATCTCGAGCTCATTTCATGGTATCGGGAAGAGCTAGCAAAGATCATAGAAAATTATAACGAAAAGGCAGACTTACACATCAATACTGTAAAGCTTACGACTTGGTGGCAAGACTTAATGTACGGCGATCCCGTTGTGATTAATATTCTTCGCTATGGAGAAGCACTCATAGACATCGGAGGGTTTTTCAATCCTCTCAAGGCGCTTCTTCTTAAAGGAAAAATTCATTCTACTCCAGAGGCCATATACGCCGCACTCCAGCGTGCACCAGGCCATCTTTCACGAAGCAAATACGCAGAAATGAGCGCCATCGAAGGTATTTATTGGTGCATGACGGATTCAGCACAGGCAGCACTCATGACTGCAGGCAAAGTCCCTCCCTCACCGGAACAAATTCCCCTTATGCTCAAAGAAATATTTGTTGATAAAGGAATGTTGAACATGGATGCAGTCAAGGCAATGCGAGATCTCTACACAATTCACAAAGGAATTTTACATCACGAAATAGCAGAAGTCAAGGGTGCAGATATTGACCGATGGCAAGTCGTTGCAGAAAAGTTTCTTAAAGACATGACTTCAATTATTGATAAGCTTATAGAACAGCAAAAATAAAAAGAAAAATTATCCAACAATGCTGTAAAGATCCTTAGACGTCTGAGTGTAATTTGGATGATTCTTAATCGCTGCTTTTGACTTCAAGAGACTGCGTGCATACTCTGCGCGCTGGGCTTCAGGAATAAGCTCATCGAGATCTTTCTCCAATTCTTTGATAGTATAACGAAGCATACGATCCGCTTCATGTGGATGAGAAGTCTCATAGGTCTCCCTGATAAGAGCTGCGCGCTCATTTGCAACATCAGGATGAACTCCTCTTATCACATGATGTTGTGCAACTGCATTCTGAAGAAGCTCTGCACTTTTTTCAATAAAAGCAGCCATCGTTCTTACATCTTTAGCTTCTTTATTGGCATCAGAAAGTTCATTCAATTGATAGTAAGCATTATGAACATGAGCAATCAATCTTTCTCGATCAGAATTTCCAAGCTCAATTAACTTATTCTTTTCAAATTTGCCAGGTTCAACTTCAGTCCAGGCCATGGGATCAATCTTTAAATAGTTCTTAGCAAAATTCTCAGGATTCTTAGGATCAGCAGTAAATGCAAAATCAATCATTCCTTCAGGATTGACAGCAAAAGATCCCAATGAGCGTGATTCAAAGACTTGCTTTGCAGGTTCGTAATGCTTTAAAAGATGAGCATCTACATCATGCCTTCCAAAAACTAATCTACCATCATATTTACGCAAGAGCCTTTCAAGTTTTCCACGAGAACTTCCTTTCCTTGTAGGATCTTCTGCTCCAAGGCCTTTGGCTGCTCCCTCTATAGAAGTATAATCTTTCGTATGACCTCTCCAAGTATCATATTCTGCTTGTGTGATTGCCATACTTTTCCTCAGTATTCAGACTATTTAAACCTTTCGGCATATAGTGCCTAAATAGTAGTAACAGAAATGTTTATATAGAAGAGAAATGCGCTTGGTATTATGAGAAATACTCACATATATTCAGGCATACACTCAAAACATATAGAAGATTTAAGTGCAATAGATAGAGCTTGCTTCGGGCGCGAGCCTTCAGAGCAAGAAATAAGACGTGCATTGAGACATCCTCATCTCTTCACATTTATCACACATCACGACAATAATCGAGAACAGATTGTAGGATACGGTTTAGTACTTCCACTAAATAGAACAGCTCATAAGGCCATCAAAGAGGGAAGAATGGCTGAAGAAGAGATAGGTTCAAAACATATTGTACCAGAATCAGAGGCTTCAGGAATATATATAGCTTCAATTGCATCTCTACCTTATCATCCTAAAATTTCTCCTCTTCGCATGGTCTCTTTGCGCGGAAGAATTGTAGGATATACCCTTGGACCCCTGCTTCGTACTCCTAAAGAAGTTTTCGCTATTGCGATTTCTCACGATGGAGAATCTATTTGTCGTGAGACAGGTATGGTGCCTCAAGAGTATCAGGGTTCTCTTCAGGGTCTCAAAGGATATACTTCTCAACTTTTCACTAAATCCCCTTTAACATAATATGAACAATCAATCTTTAAGAAAGAACATTGCCTCTGAATCCTGGCGCCTCGTCAAGGAAAAATTCACTCGTTACCTTCCCGCAGAACTTATAGGTACAGCATCGGCGTTTGCAGCAGGAGCTTATGCAGCAAATCACTTCAATAATAATGCTTTAGCCATAGGATATGCTGCTACATTAGGAGAAACAATAGGATTCTACACTACAATTATTACTCAGCAAGTCCGTGAAGATCGTAAACAGGCACAACGCAATCAACAACCTTATGGTTTTCAAGGGGCTCTTTCAACTTCGTGGGATCTCATCCGTGAATTCGGTCTTGCAGAAGTAATTGATACTCCCTTAATTCGTCCTAGTGCAAAAGCGCTAGGAACAAAAGTCCTAGGACCAGAAACAGGAATTCTGGCAGGAAAGCTTGTAGGTGACCTGATGTACTTTATCATTGCAGGAACATGCCATGAGCTCACTAAAAGAAAAAAGGAGAAGAAGATATGACTCTCTTTTATACTCAAGAGGAAGAGCAAACACTTAGAGACGTAGCCGCTTTATTAATAGCTGTGCTTCCAGAAGAACAAAAAACAGCTACTGCTCCTCTGAAGGAGTTATTAAGAGCTCAAGTCGTTACACAACATTTTCATCATCCTGAAGAGTTTCTCAATATTCCTCAAGGCATTCTTATGCTCGCAGAAGTAATAACAATGGCACGTTCTGCAAGATGGAAAGAAACACAAGCAGCTAATGATGAAGAATATCAATTTGCCAGTGCAAGTACGCGTTTCTATCTTCAAAATGAATATGCCCTACGATTTGCAGGCCTTCCATCCATTCTCCAGGAAGGGCTTCTGAAAAAAGCAAGTCAACCTATCACACTCATCCCCTTATTTAAGTTTCAGCTAGGACAATCAGACGCTTTCGTTTCATATATTCATCAACGTTCTCGGTATGAAGATCTTGTGATAGATACTGGAACAAAAAACCCTCTCGAGATAAGCCCTCTTGAACTGTATCTCACGCAAGGAGAGCTTCGTATAACGCTGCGTGCGAAGCTTAGGGAGTTTCTCAAATGACATTCAAAGCAGACTTCGAGCAATTGCAGGGAATCGCGACAGAACGTGCGATGAAAACATCAGTATGCCTCAATCTCTAATCCTTTAATCTTCTCAAAATGCCTTGCATTACGCGTAACAAGTGTTTCATGATGTTGCAGAGCAATCGCCGCAATCATAACATCTTCAGGTTCTATTTCATCGTTCTTTTTTGTTAGTGTTGCCTCAATCTCACCTGCAATAAAAGCACTTTCCATATCAAAGTCAACAACATAATGAGATGAGAGAAATTGTTTAATTTTTTCTTTCTCACTATCAGGTCTATCACTTAAATGTGCTCCACTTATTAGTTCCATGACAACAGGTGATGGGATAAAAAGAGCAGAGTTATTCTTTTCTAAGCGATCTTTAAGAATGCGGGCTTTTTCACTACCTCGTAAGATGTCGATGATGAATGAAGTATCTAAGCAAACCATTTAATTAAGCTCCTTAACAATTCGAGAGACTCTTTCAAAGCGAGATTTTCGGTGCTTATTTCTCCGTTCCTCAATTGCTTTTTCTAATTTCTCTCCAGACTCTCGAGAGAGAACTCCAAAGAACTTGCTCAGGGAAGGTTTTCCTGTAATTCGAATCACAATTTCTGAAAAGCTTTCATTTTCTTTGCCAAGGCCTCTTAGCCTTCGATACGCCTCTTCAGTCAGAGAGATATTCTTTGTTGCCATACCCACACATATATGTGTGGGTATTTATATCTTTCTATGACAAAGAGTCTTCTAAGCGACTGAATATACTCTGATCCAATGTTTCTCCAACGACAATAGCATCATTCAAAGGAGGAATATCTCGTTTAGAGTCATGAGACCCAGGTTCATAAGTCTCTTTTTCATCAGCGGAAAGTTCTTCTAAAATAACTTCTTCTATATCTTTTTCTTCAAAAGGCACAGGCAAATTTTCCCAAGAAAGACTTTCTCCAAGAGCATCAACATTCGAAGGAGCTTCTTTAAGGAACTCTCTCTCTTGAAGATTTACTTTTACTTTACCAATAATAGCTTCTTCTTTCTCCTCCTTTTTTGCATCCACTCTCTCTGACATATCTTCATATATTTTACTCCCATCTAAAACCACAGTAGTTCCTTCTTTGAGCCTTCCTATGGCTCCCGTTGCTCCAACCATACAGGCAATGCCAAGTTCGCGAGCAAGAACAGCAGCATGGCTGGTACTTCCTCCTTCTTCAGCAATCAAAAGACCTGCGCTAGAGAGTGCAAGCAAGGCATCAGGATATAGAAAAGAACGTACTACAGCATCGTTCTTATTCACATGAGAAAAATCATTGTCAGAGATAATTTTCACATCTCCTTGTCCAGGTACTCCATTCGCAAATCCTTTTAGAATTTCATTTCCAGTGTAATTCTTATTGCTTGGTTCATTTAAAGTAAAACAAAGAGGGCGTGCTTCTAATAGAAAAAGCTCTTCACCAATATATGCAAATTCGATCGCCAAAGGTTGCTTAAAATGCTCTTCACATCTCAAGGCAGTACGCGCAAGCATTTTAACTTCTCGTTCACTTAATACTTGATATGTACTCTTGCCTTCAGATAACTTAACAATACTACTTTCTCCAGAAGAGTCTCGCAAGACTGCATGTTTCTTTAAAGCTATGTTCACACGCTCAATAGAGAGTTCGCCTTCTTTCTCGCTCAGTTCATAATGATCTGGGGTAATCACTCCAGAGACAACACCTTCTCCCAGTCCCCAAACAGCTTCGACAACCATTCGGTTACTAGTAAGAGGATCTTTCGTAAAGAGCGTTCCCGATCTCTCAGAATCAATCATATGCTGAATAACAACTCCTAAAGAAAAATCATTCCAACTCATACCCTTTAAAGAGCGATATTTGAGTGCGCAGGCATTAAAAAGAGATGCAAAACATTGTTTTACTCTACGCAAAACATCTTTCTCTCCTTTTACATGAAGATAACTATCATGTTGCCCTGCAAAACTCTCAGTTTCTTTACTGCATACAGAACTTCGTACAGATACAAAAAGAGGTTCAAAAGAACGCTTTAAAATAGCCAGTGCGCTGCTATCCTTTCCTTCAAATACATGTTTATCAACATCTAAAATATCATAAGCTTCACTAACTGCATCAGCCAAATCTGAGGGTATGCTCGCATCAAGAATCATTTTTTTAATCTGCCCAGAAATCTCCTCAATTTTTTTAAAGTCATTCATATCTGTGTTCTCAAACAAAGACATAATTTTTGTTGACAATCCAGATTTTTCAAGAAAATGATTATAGGCTTTACTCGTAACACAAAAACCTGCAGGGACAGGATATTTTTCACGATACATCTCAGAAAGGAAAGCTCCTTTACTTCCCATCAAAGAAATATCTTGAGCTCCACTTTCAGAGAACCACCTTATAAAATCACTGGCTACTTCCCCTTTTCCAACCATTCTAAGAAAAAGAATAACAGGTTAATAAATCTTTACTGCGTCTTTTCAAAAACAACTCTTGTCTTGCAAGGCACTTTAGACTTTATCATAATCATAGCAGCTTTAGCAACTTGAGCGCCTTTTTCTGTTGCACAAGCAACTGAAAACATCTGTTGTCCAGGCTTCACCATTGCAGCCCTTCCAACAACAACACCAAACGATTGAGTCATACCTGTAGAGATTCTGTCAGCTCCTGCAACTGCCGCCGCACTCTTATTCTCCCTTAAAAGGTGATGGGGATGTACTTTCACCATTAAGAAATACTGTCCTGGAGCCCCTTCATCCATCTGCTTAGTCAATAACATTCTACAAGCCTCTAATGCATTATCTCTCACTTGGACAGCCTGTTCAGAGGCAAGACTGATTTCATAGCCATATTTTCCCTGCTCATAATCTTTGCGAACACCAGCATCAAATTTAACAATCTTACTATAAGGCACTGTCTTTATATAAGACTTATCCTTGCGACGCGAATTACGCGTATAAGGGCGCGCAATCTTCTTTGAATATGCTAATGCTTTACGTAAGCCCATTTACTTCTTCCCTCCAGTCACAGCTTCAGAAACTTCAATCTCACTTGTCATAGCTTGTCCAGGCAATCCTTTCTCAAATATAGCTCTTACAATACCCTTATTACCATGCGCATCGCTTATTTTTCCCATAACCATCTTTCCCGAACTACTCTTCCAACTTACAGCCTTACCCACATACTTTTTTGCCTCTTCTCTCTTGGAAAGTCCAAGATCAATCAAATAATGTTTTTCATGAATGCGATGTCTACTGCGTCGGAATTGTACTAAAATACCTTTCATCTCTCTTAAAGAAAAAAGAGGTTTTTAAACCTTTAGCTCTTTTGAGCTAAATGGGATAAAGATTCTATAAATCTTTATATCTTGTTGCTCTTCGATCGACGACAATATTATTTATCCTCCAACACTTTCTTTAAATTTAGAAAAATAGATACTTTTGTATAACAGAAAAATCTATTCAATCAACCTCATACAACTATAATTATCCTATAACAGTCCACTTAAAAACTCTACAGAAAATAAACCAAAAGGAGAACTAAACAGATCTTCTCTTATTAAAATAAGTATAGAGATCTTTTATCTCTTGATCAGAGAGATCCTTATTAAAGAGCATCAACTCATCCATCAAACCTTTATAATCCATAAAACTATTCGTATTAGGAGACGTTCCAGTAGTTATCCTACAATTCGTTGTAGAACATGGAACTGTGCTTTGCAATACTCCGATACGTCTAACTTGAGTAAATGAAGTCATTGTAGGGCAACCTGTAGCCGTAGATTCTCTCAATACTCCATCAACATAAAATTTACAACTTCCTCCACTCGGCGTAATAGAAATAACTACAAAAGTCCACCTATTAGGATCAAAAAATGCTCCCTTTGCAGACTCTTTCCAACTACCTGCAGCACCCACTGCCAAAGAAGATTGCGAAGAGGTACCTGCAGTGACAACATTCATTCCAAAACCATATCCTGCGCCAGGAGCATTCCCCGATTGACCACTTATTAACAACACCTGTGAAGTCAAATCCGCTGGTTTTAACCAAACCGCAAAAGTAATACCTGTAGAAATCAAATCTAAAGACTTGTCTGCAGCTACAGCAGGCAAAGTTATGTAAGTAGTACCAGATCCACTAGGAAGAAATTCTGCAGAAGCACTACCTGAAATAAAAGAACTCTTACTCTGCGCAACACTACCCTGCCCAGTAGAATAAACAGGGGTAGCTGACAAACCTTGATAACTTCCAGCAGTATCTGAAATAGTAGGGTTATTTGGAGTCCAAGGATTAACCTCATCAAACCCGTACCAAGCGATAATTTTATTAAGCACAAGATGATCGCCTTCCTGAACTTGCTGTTCAGCAGAAATAGATCCTGGCTGGTTTGTACCATCTGGGAGAAGAAGAACAGGTTGAACCTTAACGGAAGTGATCCTACCTGCTAATCCAGTTGAGCCAGGATTATCGATTGTAATTGGTAAAGTTTCAAGCTCTTTAAAATTACCTCCAGGAACATTATAATCCAAAGCAGTTTCTTTACCAGAAGAATCTCTCAAAATTACTTTCAAAACACTCACTCTCGCCTCAGACCCTCCCTGATCTCTTCTTAAATTAAACTTTACTGAACTAATAGAACCGTCCCTTACAACATCTGTAACACCAGGAAGAATAGTAAACGAAGTTGTTAAAGCACTCGCACTAAGTTGACTCGTAGTTCCAATAATAAACTGCCTGATAACAACCCACATAATAGCAACTCCTGCCAACACTAGTAAAATCAATAGAACTGTCGTGACAACGTCACTCAAACCTTTTTTATCACCTATCAACAAACCTCTCCTTTGCATACCGTATATAAAATGCAGGGGTATTTAAATGTTTCTGCTAAATTAACCGTCGGTGTTCCGAGGAGAATAATAAACAAAAATAATTTTATCGAATAGAAATTTTCATCTAAACAATTTTTCTCCAAAAACTTCAAGAAATTCTTTTGTTGTTCATACGCGAATGTGTTTCTGTTGTTGAAAGTGATGGTCATCGCTCCAGATGCCATCTTTAGGATGAGCGAGTGCAAGGGCGATAACCAAAATCAAAGATACAAATGAAACTCTAATTACAATCCTTCTACCGCTTGTTCAATAAGACGAGAGACAGAAGAACCCTTAGCTTTGCTTACTTCTTTAAGTTTCTTAATAGTACGCAAGGGAAGGGTAATATCTATACGCTTTCGTTTCCACAATTTCTCTCGTGTCTGGTCATAATGCTCCAGCTCCATGAAATCTTGCTTGTACTTCTCAAAAATGTATTTGATATATTCTTCAGTGAATGACATGTTTCAACCTCTCTGCAATAACGCGAATGTCACTAATATTTTTAGAAGCGATGGAAAGCATATGATGTTTGAGTAATTCTCGATCAACAGTTTTTTTGTGTTGATCAGCAAAGGCAAATGTTATAAACATGGCTGTTTTTTTATGTCGGGGATCGACGGTCGCTCCCCGAGCATCCAAAGCACGAGCGCTTCCCCAAACCCCATCCTTTAGGATGGAGTGCGCATCGTGCTTTTGATTTCCATCACTAAAGGGATGGTCAATTAAAATGGCTCGCATAAGATAGGCAAGTTTTTTGTAAATGCCTAATTTCTTTCTCTGCTGTTGATCGAGGGCAAAATCAAGGCTTGAGCTATTACTAAGAGTACCTCCAAATCCAAGAGCAATTCTACTAATGTCTTCCTTACTAATATTCATACACATAATATCTCGTAAGTTCTATTTAAATCTTTCTATAAATAGCGTTATTTTATGTGTATAAATCTACGTAATCAATTAAAACCAAAGCTAAAGTTAGAGCTCACGAAATTTAACTCTATGCTTCTGAAGAGCTTCTCGAATTGCAGAAGCATCCTTTACATTAACAAAAAGTACATTTGAAAGTTTATCTATATTCAACGAAGAAACAATTCCTTCTCGTCGGTAAACTTTTTTGCCTTTCTTAAGGGTATAACCATAGAGCTCACGAAGTACAGCCATTTTCTGATGTTGTTTCAAGGAAGAAAGGTCGTATGAAATAAGAACGTTATCCCCCTCTCTCTTCTCAAAAGAACACTTTCCATAAATAAGGATCCCATAAGCAGTTAATTCTCTTCGTAGTTCATTCCACTGTTCACTCTGCAAGTCACCTACAAGTACTGAAAGGGGAAGGGTAATCCCCCTCAATTTCCAAGTTTTTTCAGAGCGAAGTTCAAATTCATTGACAGCTTCTCGACAGAACGATTGTATCTCTCCGATTAGTTTATTATCGTTGATATCAATAAACAAGTCAACATCAGAGTCTTTTTTCTGTTCTCCACGCGCTACACTCCCAAAAAGAGTAATACTTCTTATTTTTTCTCTATCTTTTAACTTATCAAAGAAGACAGAAAGAAAATCATAAACATAAGCGAGCATGCTACATTTTCTCCTCAAGTAGTTTTTGTAATGCAAATAACAATTCAATAGCTTCTTCCGCTTCTCTGGCTTCTTTATCTCTACCATAACAGAGGCGATTTCTTAATTCTTCAATACGAACAAGCTTCTTAAGAATGTCTTCTTTGTGGTTAAAGGCAAAAGAAAATGTATTCTCCGATCGTTTTTCAGATGCAAAAAAAGAATGGTTCACGTGAAATCCAGGAGGTATTAAGAGATGTTCATGTAGGAAAATTGCAAAAAGATTCGTCGCTGCTTCAGAAACGGCAAATCCTATAATTTTTTGTCGTTGAACAACCAATCCAAGACGAATCTTTTCTTCGATGTCATCTATAAGTTCCTTTACAATTTTCTGATGTTCTTCAATGGAAGGCATAAGGAAGAATAATAAAAGAAGTATATATAACTTTCTGTTATTAATAACAGAAAAGATGTTATACATAACAAATTTATGTTACATATAACATATTTACAAACTTGTTAGAGAACCTCTTACAATTCCAGCTCAAACTTCCCTAATTCTTTCTCTAACACTTTAAACAATTCTCCAGAAATCTTCGTCGTTAATTTCCCCTTATTCTCAGAAAGTGCTTTATCAAATTCTTCTTGAGTAGACGTAACTAGCTTTCCATCGCTAACTTTACGGATATCCTTTCCCTCAATAATGAAATTAATGTTGCCAAGCAAAACAACCTCAGCTTTTCTGTTCCCTGCATAGGTAATCTGCACAAGTCCCTTTTCAGTCTTCACAAGGTCAGCACGTTGAGCATATTCCACGAGAGCATTAATCAGCTCCAAAGCGTCTTTACGCACACGGTCACTCTCAAGGGCATCCATCTTTCCAGAGGATACTTTACTCTTGAGGTTTACAAGTTCTTTCATTACCAAAGAGAATCTTCCCGAAATCTTACCTTTCTTGATCATCTGAGTTTCAAACTGTTTAACAAGCTCAGGAGCAGGATGCTGTCCAAAGAACGTCTTCAGTAAACCAAACACTTCATTGTACAACTCTTGCGCTGTTTTTTGTTGGAGATTCTTCTCAATCTTTTTGCGCAGTTCCTTGAGCATAGCATTATATTCTTTTGTCTCCTTAAGAAAAGCATCCAGCTCTTTGCCAGAAAATTCTTTTAATTTACCGTATTCATACTGTTTGAAATAGTGCACAGCCTTCTCCAACGTTTTTAAATTTCCATCTGTCATGACCTTCATCTGATCGACAAACACTTTTTTAACATCTGCGACAATAGTTTTAGGCACAGGCGGCGCTTCTCCCGTAAGCATCATCAGTGCTTGCGTCGGAGTAACAACTCCATAATAGATATCTACCATAATATCCAGCATTTTTCTCTTTACAATCTCTTCAGTCTGTTCTCCCTGCTTCATATAGAGATCAATTGCTTCAGGGCTTGGCTTAATACGCCCCATTTTTAACAATAATTTCCATGGGATAAACGTTCCTCGATCATAGAGAGGTATACCATCACGAATAAATGTAAATGCGACAGGTTCTGCATCTTTTACTCTCTGCCAGAAGTCAGTCAATAACCACACCTGTACATTGAGTATATTCTTCACACCTGCCAATGCATTCGCTTCTCTAATAAAATCATGTACGATAATATTTCTCAATCTCTCAAGCAAGTCAATACGCGACATACGTTTTACATCAGTATCATCGATAATGATAAAGACATCAACATCACTGTCTTTTCCAGCTGTTCCTCGAACAAGACTTCCTCCAACGACATAACTGGCAACATATTTATCGAATTTTCTCAACGAAAGAGACTTGTGAATGTTCGCAACTCTCAATGCGCCAAGAAATCCCGAATCATGTAATGGAAACATCGCGCTAATTGCATCTAAGAACTCATATTTGCTGTCAAGACCATAGTTCCACAAATCTATAGGTGTCTTTATGAGAACCCAAAGATTTTCTCCTGTCTCTTTTGCCATCTTAATAATTTCTGGCTTAATCTTAGGAACATTTTTGTACTGCTCTTCAGGAATAATAACTAATGCATATAATGGCCTTGTATCTGCAATCTCTTTAGGGATCTGCTCATCTTCTTCAAACATCGGAGCTGCCTGCGCAGGCAATATTCCAAATGCAATAGTAAATCTATATTTCTTCACAATATTTTTCTTCAATCCTTCTAATTTCTGCTTTACTTTCTCAAAATCAATCGCTTGTGGTTGAGATTGTTGTGGAACCATCATTCCAGGAGGAATTCCTGCAGCTAGAGGCATTCCAGCAGATGGCGACATTTTTCCAGGAAGCATTCCCAAAGAAGATATTGACGGCAAAGAGGGAAGAGCAACACCTTTATTCATCCCTTGAATGCTAGGAATGTAAACTTGAGATTTCTCTTCTTTGCCCTTTTCACTCTTCGCAGAAGTCTTATCTTTACTCATAAGTATGTCACTTTGTAGGCATATTTAAAGTTATGCTTGACTTTTGATAATTTTATATAATCTTCTTTCCTTTCAAGAAGATGTCAACATCATGGCAAAGAGGAGAGCGCAAATACCTTCCTGAATTTGTTTACGGAGGTATCGATGGAGCGGTGACGACGTTCGCAGTTGTTGCAGGCTCTATGGGTGCATCTCTCTCCTCAACAATTATTCTTATTCTTGGATTCGCCAATCTTATCGCAGATGGTTTTTCCATGGCCGTTTCTAACTATCTTTCTACAAAATCCCAGCAGGACTTGCATCGCCACGACGCAGAAACAAAATTCTTTAAAAAAGAAGCAAAACATCCTTTTAAAACAGCAATAGCAACATTCTTTTCATTCATCATCATTGGAATCATCCCTCTTCTCTCATTTGTCTGCGCAGTTTTTCTTCCCACACTCATTACTTTGCAGTTCACCCTTTCCTTTCTTTTAACAGGCGTTGCTCTCATCATAGTAGGCGCTGTGAAAGGGACAATCGTGAAAAAGCATCCCTTCCACTCCTCTCTGGAAACACTCTTTATTGGAGGCGTCGCCGCCCTTCTTGCCTATGTCGTTGGTGCAGGAGTCAAAGCAATCATTAATTAATATGACTAATACAGATTATAGTGTTCAGAGACGTATTGAAATTGTTAAAGCAATGGAGAAGATAGTTCTTAAATCACCTAGCGATTTGATAGATTTTGTGTGTGAACTCATGAATGTTCCTAAAGACCAAGTATTGGCAGAAAAAGGGCCAAAACGCAATCCTGAACTCTTGAGTACCCGTCATGTAATTCAATATCTTTTAGAAGGAAAGTTTCACCTCGGAAAAAGCGAGATAGGAAGATTGACCAACAGAGACCATGGATCAGTCATTAATGCGATTAAAGGAATTGAGGGCATGCTTCAAACGTATGGAAAACAAGTCAACCCGATTCATATTCCTGAAAGTTTGTTGAGAAAATACAGCGAACAAGAGAGAGATCTCTCTTATATTGTACAAACTCCATTAGAAATTCTTGCGCCTGTGAGAAAATCACATGTCTATTATATTGTATTGAATCAGCCAACACTAAGACATAAAAAACTCTCAAAAACTCTGAGCCTCGGATAACCTGTCCCAAGAAGTCAATCTCCAGCATGAAGGCGATAATTATAAAATCTGTGAAGCGTGTGGTGCAGTCATGCAGGAAGACCATTGCAAACTCAAATGCAAACGCTGCGGATATTTTAGAAGTTGCAGCGATCTATTTTAAAGCGTATGAAAAAAAGTCCTGGTAATTAACTTGAGATAGACTGCGAATATAGGCAGTATCTTCCGCGTTCAATGTTTCCTGATGATGAAAAATACTTCTTTTAATCGCACGTAACGGAACTTTTAAAGGCTCAGGTAAGACAGCACGCAATACTTCAATACTTGATTTTGCAAGACTATTACGATAAGCCCAGCCTTTCAAATGCTTTGCAAAGATTTGTTTATAGCATCTCCAGCGAACTCCACTCCAAACATTCTGAACCCACAAATTATGATCATGTTGACGATTAACTACTGAATTTCGAGAGAGGTGTGTTGTTTTTTCTTGTCTAGACTCCAGATTGTGTGCGCTTCGCAGAGCAATGTCCCAGTCTTCAGCAGAAGTGATTGCGGGATCGTATCCCTGAACTTCATTTGTAAAAAAATCTCTCTCCCAAAACATCGTAGGATAGGGAAGAGGCCCTTGGCGAAGAAGATAACTGTAAAGAAGCGCGCCAGTCTCAAATGAGGGAGCAGGGACTTGGAAAAAATTACCTACTCTCTCATTTAAAAGAATCATATCAGTGTACACAAATTTTGCTCCTTTTTTGCTCGCAGCACTTACCCTCATCTCCAAACTTCTCGGCGTCAAAAGATCATCTGAATGGATTATAGTAATATACTGAGCATTACATTGTCTAAGTCCTTGTTCAACACCTGTGTTAATGGCGGCGCTCGATCCTTTATTCGATTGATGCACCACAATCAAGTTGTCGTTGCGCGCAGCAATCTTATCCAGAACTTTCGGCGTTTCATCCGTGCTCCCATCATCAACAATAACATGCCTAAAGTTCCTATCTGTCTGCTGCCGTACCCAATAGAGATTCTGCAGCAGTAAAGGCAGACGCTGATTCTCTCGCGTACAATATACTGGAGTTACCACAAGTGTTTGCGGTTGCATTAAAAAAAACTCACTCTTTAATTTAAAAACTTTTCTTTTTAGCAATTCTTGCAAACACTATTAATTTAAAGAGGTTCTACGTATAAACTTCATGTTCGAATGGCTCTTCCGAAGAGGCTTTAAGGAATATTTATTTAAGGAAAGGCTTCCTGTCATTACAACACCTGCTCTTGGCAGAGGATTTTTTATTTTACATCCTCAGCACGCAAGAAGTTATCTTCTACGGCATAATGAAATAAGCCAGCCCGAAGTCCTTGGAAGAGTAGAAAGACAAAGAGCCGCCCAAGGGCAACGATATACAGTCAGCGTAACTCCTTATGCTCTTTTGTCAGATCGTGAGAAGCAAATGCTCGAAGCATCAATTGCCCCATACAAAAAGCTAGAAGCTAGAGGACAATCTATCTATGAAGCCAGAGAGGATTTGGAAAAAATTTCACGCGTTTTCATCTTCATAGATTTTCAACAATCTCCTATTCAACAATTTCTTCCAGAAAATGTTGTCACTGGCGTTTTTACTAGCCCCCAGCATGAACAAGCATGAGAACTCAACATCGGTAAGGGAGATCTTTCAGTAAATTATTTAAAAATCAAAAAATACATTTTCTCATGTCGCGATTATGGGGAAGTATCCGTGAAGTAGGATCTCTAGCATTATGGTCAGGATATATGATCTACGAAGCAGGCGTGGACCTTCTCAGCATTACCTACAATCGACTCAAAAACTACCGTATTTCTTATATGAAAGAAAAAGATCTTTTTATTCCAACTATCTATCTCCCTTCAGGAAGAGACGATCATCGTGCCCTGCCTCTATTGAATCTCATCTATAAAGAAAAAGAAAGAACTGGCCCCACAGGGAATACTTTAGCGAATACTTCGCGAAAGTCACCACGGAACTAAGTTCTGTGAGTGCGTTCGATTCAGATGGCCCCACAGGGAATCGAACCCCGGCGTCCTCCACGTGAAAGAGGCGTTCTGCCACTAGACTATAGGGCCTTATTTTAAATAAAGAAAGAAGTTTATAAGCTTCACTTAAATAGATGGAAATTACTAAG
>JBBTBG010000005.1:0-5052 GCA_038043805.1 Nanobdellota archaeon
ATGTCAAGGAACTTGACGCAAACTCCATCCTAAAGGATGGAGTTGTTCCTTGAGCATCCAAAAAACGAGCGCCTATTCAAACCACGGCTTTTAAGCCGTGGTGGCGCATCGTTTTTTTGATGTCACATATTGGGAACCTGGAATGAAACCATAGTGTTTGAAAATCTAAATTTATAAATACTGTTGGAAGTTGAAGAGGTTATGCCAACTGAAATTTTGTATGAAGGTTCCGATATAGGTTATTATGACTGGAGGTTTCCTCTTCAGATAGGTAATTGGTGCCCTAATAGAGAAATTTTAAAGAACGAGCGTGCTGGGGAGAGAATGCTCTATGAATCTTTTGTACCTGAATATGATGTTCGTGTGCATTTTGTCGGAGTACCTATGCAGAGATCTATGATTACTCTTGAAGGGGATCTTGAGAACATTCAAGCATTTAGGGCGATGGTTGAGAAAGAACAAAGTGCTCTTCTTGAGGCCTGTGAAGTTTGCGATTGAAGCAAGCTCTATATCGTTCAACTTATAGATGTTAAAAATTTGAGTTGTGGTTCTCGAGTAGGAGTATTTTATTACAAGTTCTGATAAATCTGGATTATAGATATAACTAAATAGTAGTTACAAATAGAAAGATTTAAATAGAGCTTACTTCTTACCATATCTATGGGAGATGCAGTATTATGTTACGAAATTAGGTCACAAGAATTGGCTGATTTGCTAGAGAGTCGAACAGATCAGAATCTTAGAGATTTCCGATTTGGTAGACCAAGACAGATACGTCTTCAGCAGTTCGATTTAGATAGAAATGAGGATTATGGTGGATCTCTTTATTATGCGGATCATGGTTTTCCAAGTATTAGACAAGAAACAGCCGTTAAGGTTATTGAAGCAGGAAGAATTCCAAATCCATTTGGTGTCCGAGTACCAGAAATATCTACTGCAAAAATGTTGTTAGCAGAACCTAAAGGAGAGTACTATTCTGATCCAATCCCCTCAAAATCTAGAACTTTAATTCAAAGAATTCTTAGTGGAGCATTAAGAAGAGAAATCAGATTTGATGGTATTGAAGAAGATTTAGTTTTACATGGACATTATTTATCTAATGGACATCAGTATACTCTTGCTAAGGATCTGCCACTTGAATTTCTCAAATCATAATCAGTCTCACCTTCTTCTATAATAAAAAAATTTTCTAGAGTAATATTGATTTAACCTTTTTGACTTCTCTACACCAAAAATCTACTCTATAATGACTAGATATGACTTCTCTAGGGTGACCTGTATCGTCCTTAAACAACCTTTAAATACCCTTTCTACACGGCTTTGACATGGACTTTATAGAACCTACATGGTATTTTCCTCGTGAAGAGAGAGTTACAAATAAACTCCCTGTTGTTATAGGTCTTCCTGGATTTACTCACCAGAGCGAGAGAACACGTATTGATACTCTTCTTGAAAAACTTGTGCGCTTAGGAATCGTTGGCGTGCGTGTCAATTATCCCGGAATAACTCTGAGAGAGGAGCAGGGAAAAGTCATCGAGTGTAAGTATTCTCTTGCGAAATATGTGGAAGCAGTTCAGAAAGTTAAAGAAGAGATCAGACGATGGGCAGGTATGGACAGCACGCGCATAGGAATATTAGATTCGAGTATCGGTGCAGGCATTGCAGGACATTGGCTTGCTCGTTATAAAGATTTTAACCCTGTTTGTAAAGTATCTATTTCTCCTCTTGCAGGCTGGAAGTGGTATGGTGAACAGCAGACTCGGGAAGTTATTGTAAGAGAGAAATATGATCTTTTAATGCCTCTTACTGTACGAGACAAACAAAATGGATTACGAAAACGTTATATTCCTAGAGATTGTTTGGATGAAGTGGTACAAACAGATGCTATTAGCGCACTTCATGAAAGCTCTCGGATGCCTAGCATTCCTATGTTTACGGTGATTGGGACAAATGATGAGCAAGTCTCTCAAGAAGGGATGGAAATATATCATCGCGTTCTTGCTCATCCTCAAACTTCAGAATGGAAGGCGTGGACGTGTGGTCATGCGATTCCTGAACAGCGCTATGAGCCAACAGCCATTCGTTTTTTTAGGAAGCATCTCCTTTAATTTCTCAAATCACAGGGATGCAAAATAGTCATGGAGCCAGAGACTACAGGATGATCTTTCTGATAACAGATACCTTCAACGCCATAGATGAATCCTTTCTCTCTGCTTCCCTTGGTCGAGACAAGACGAATCTCTGTTCGATATTCTCCCAGTTGAGGTTTCATGAAGAATTCAATTGCTATTCCTCTAGATATGCCTTGTATCTTTCCTGAACGCTGCTCTGAAAGTTGCAAAAGTGCGGCAGGGATCTGCGCGGCAACTTGAAGAGGAGAAACTTCACCAGAATTATCTAGACTTAAGAGGGTATAAAATTGCTGAGCATCTTTAGCATTAATGGTTTGTCTATATTGAATAAGAGATCCTCCTTCTGGAGCGATAAAAGAAGGGTAGTTTTTACAGAAGCCTACAATAACATTAAATATTGTGTTAGTTCCGTTTCTTGCTTCACATTGAAAAACAGGTTGTTGTTCTCGTAATTTCAAATGACTATTCACAAGTGCAACTTCTGAATCTGCATATACAGGGTGTGTGAATTTAAATGCACAACTTGAGCAAATTTCTCCTTCTAAAATATTCGAAGAAGAAATATCTTTCTTTTTTACAGCATCATATGCCAAAGCCTCTAAAGCCACACCAAAAACGGGTGGCGCGGCGCATCTTAGCTGTGCAGCATATTCAGCATCACGATGCAAGGGATTTTTGTCATGAATCAAATCTCCGAATGCAGCAAATTTCTCAAGAGAAGGCGTTCGAAAAGAAGCAAATTTGGGATTTTCAGCTTTGACATCCTGCTCAATAACAATTGACATCTTTACCTCAACTCTTAGACACTTTTTAAAGTTTTCGAGGAAGCCAAGGAATATATGAATCTTTAAATATCACTCAAAATCATAATAACTTATGAAAGCAAAGGCGAGGTATTTTCTTTCTACTGTGTTCCTTGGTGCATTTCTTGTCGCATCTGGATGCGCGACCTCTCATCTTACATTTGAGCATCGCGTTACTCCTCTTTCACCTCGTCTTTCTTCAACGCCGTATGCAACTATTGGCCATACACTTCTGACGATGGAAGAATCCTTGGGAACTTTGCCCAGTGATTATCAAACTTTGGAGCATGTTCTTGAGAACGTGCGTGCGCTTATTCCTTTAAAGACACTTTCTACGTTTCGAGAAGCAACTAATGTACTGCATTCAATTGATATGCTTCTTAAACGTGAGGGATTTTCCTACAAAGAATGTAATTTTCTGAGTACAGGTTTGCGTACCGGTCAAGTTGACTGCGATATGTATAGTTTTCTGTATCTGAGTATGGGGGAGAAATATGGCCTTCCTCTGCGCGCAGTAACTTTTCCACAGCACATGTTTATTCGATGGAATTCTCCTTCTCTTAAATTCAACTGGGAAACGACGAACGGAACTGTTGAGACTGATGCATATTACCAACAGGTAATGATTCCTCGTATTCAAAAAGAATTTCCGGCTATTAAGAATTGGAAGATGGTAGAACATACTCCTGAAGAGCTTGCTTCCTATGCTGCAAGATATATTGCAGATATGGCCTATCATGAATTAGGTAAGGAAAAAGCTAGAGCAGGAAAATCTATTATTACCTCTGCGGAATATCTTAAACGTACTGCTCCTATCTATTCGGCTGCTGCTCACTATCTGGGAACTTTTCTTACACACAATCCTTTCCATGTTCCTACGTGCATCATGCGTGGCGACCTCTTTTTAAAGGCAGAGCGCTTTGATGATGCCATCAGAGATTATACTCAAGTGCTTGATCTGGAGCCTCAGAATGCATCTGTGCTTTTACGCAGAAGCGAGGCCTATTATCAGAAAGCAAATCATACTACACCCTTTAGCGCAGCTCTTATGTTTATGCAGCGTGGCAACGAAGATCATCATCGCGCGCAGTCGTTGTCGAAAAATAGCGGAAGCTCTGCCACCAGTAATCTTAAATAGCTTTTATAGATGCCTTTATTATGAATATTACACGTTATGTTGAGTATTTCTCTATTTGTACAAAAAATAGAACAGGTGTTCCTGTTAGAGAATCAGCGGCGAAGTTGCATAATGCTTTACAAGACGCGACGATTGCCGACGGCCGTGTGAGTGTTGTTGACTGTCAGGGAGAATTTGTCCTGGATCGCAGGTGGAGACAACAAACACAGATGTTTCCAGAATTTTGTGTCGTCTTTGAATATGAATGCGGGAAAGGAAAAGATCTTGCAGGCGTGTATGCTGATCGAGAATCCCTTGATCTTGTAGAACGAGTCTTTTCTAAAGAACTTGTGGTCAATGAAAGTGTGCGAGGAGGCATCTATAACAGAAAAGCTGAATTTGACAGCACACTTCACTCTTTACGGTATCCTATCCAAGTTTCTTTTAACTCTAACTCTGAAAGATTACAAGAGCAAAGTAACGAACTACATGTTTCGTGCACAGGACATCCTTCAGAGAGGGAACTTCGAGAAATGAAAGCATTCTGTGAAGAAAGATTTGTTGATGTAACTTTCTACCCTTCTATAGCTAGAGATGGAAAATGGTATAAAGAAGGACCGCATCACGTGATAAGTGAACCAATTGTACCTCAATTCGACCTCATTGCGACCTGGGAAGGAGAGAATTTTGACAATAAAGCTATAGATCTCTACGGCACCTTACGTTTTATGCTTGGTCGCACCCATTGTGATATTCTCGAGCAGTACGCTGGAAAGCTTATACGCAGTCGGTTTCCCAACGATGAAAGTGTTGCCCTTACTACAGAAAAAACATCTCCCTATTCTGGATTATCTGATATGTGCTGTCATATGGAGTGCAAAGTTCCCTTTGTTCATGTGAGGAGCAAAGGAGAAACGGCATTGGTTGGAGGACTGTGGTATCATCATTTTATCGGCGCAAATTGACATCTCTTTAGAAACTTCTGCGTTATCTTTAAATA
>JBBTBG010000006.1:0-3919 GCA_038043805.1 Nanobdellota archaeon
TCTTGGTTACTCTTTTTTATAACTAAAAGGTTATATAACCGAAAGGTTTTAAAACAGCACCTAACTATTGTTACCGTGACTTTAGAGCTAGTGCTTCCAGAGATGGGAAAAGAAATAACAACAAAAGACGCAGTCTTTTCCATTCTCGCCGAAGGCGAACCAAGGACTGCAACACAATTGCAGCGCGAGTTAAGAAGAAGATATAAAAAAAGCGTGAGTTTTCAGGCCGTTCTCAAAGCCGTGCGCACTTTACAGGAAAGTCGCGTTCTTGTCAAAGAAAAGAAAACATATTTTCTTAATAAAGATTGGATCTTTGAAACGCGTCAATATCTCGATCGTCTCTATACCGAACATTTCAAGGTTGCTAAACCTATCAAAAAAGTAGAAATGGGTAAGGACATTACAATCTATACAGTAAGTAATCTACTCGAACTTGATCGTCTTTGGAATGATCTTCTTACAACTTGGGCAAAGCAGGAAACAGCAAATAAAACTAATGTTTGTAAAGGAAGACATTGTTTCTGGCTCTTACTGAGGTTGCAAGAAGAAGACATCTTGCACGATTTGATGCTGCAGAAAGGTGTTATTACCTATAATGTGATTACTTCTAACACTCCTCTTGATAAACAAGCAGGAAAATACTACGCGCATAAAGGAGAGCATACAAAAATAAGTCTAAATAAAGATTCAGAAGACAAATATCTTGCTGCTTTTGGCAATTTCGTGCTGAAATTTAATATTCCTGAGAATATCAATAAAGAACTGGAAAAGATATATCAAAAAACAAAAAAGCCACAAGATCTAGATTTAAAGAAAGCGACAGACATTTTCAAGGAAACGGTTTCAATCGAAGTGACTGTCATCAAAGATGAAATGCTTGCAAGGCAAGTTCAGAAAGAAATAATCTCTAGGTTTTAGGCGTAGAAAAGTTTATAAAGTTACTTAGTTACCAAGTAACTATGGAAACAAAAACAATCAAAATTAGTAAGGAAAACTATATGTGGCTTACTCGTCTAGCCGCAGCACTTCAAAAAGAAGAAGGAACACCTATTTCTTTTGATAAGGCAGTCACTGAAATTAAAACAAAAATATCTGCGAGAGATGCGCTTCTTGCAATGGCAGGTATCTGGAAAATGTCAGATGAAGAAGCAGAGAAGTTTGAAAAGGAAAACCACAAATTATGGAAGACATGGAAACATCAATATGTCTAGATACAGGCATTGTTGTAGATATATTGCGTAGAGAAGAAAAAGCGATAACGTGGCTTAAGCAAGTAAAAAGAGATAGACCTATTGCCATTACATTAATAACGGTATTTGAGATTTATAGGGGTATCTACATCAGTAAGAATTCTCTGCAAGAATCAGAAGCATTTGAATATCTTAAAAAACAGTTATTAGTCTTGCCACTTGTTGAAAAACATGTGCGTGAAGCTGCTCGCATATCAATCATATTACAAAAAGAAGGCAATTCCATTGATATGCAAGATCTACTTATAGGCATCTGTGCACGCGAAGAAGGATACGCCCTTAAAACAAATAACTTAAAACACTTTGTGAATATTCCAGACTTAAAACTATTAACTTGATTATGAAAGAGTAGCACTCACAATCTTCACATCTTGCATGGGCTTGTCATTCTTATCTTTCTGTAACATTGAAATCTTGTCAACAACATCTATGCCTGTTACAACTTTGCCAAATACAGGGTGCTTTCCATCTAAGAATGTGTTATCTGCAGTGTTAATGAAGAATTGACTACCTCCAGTGTTCGGACCGGCATTAGCCATAGAAATTGTTCCACGAACATTAGTATTTCCCTTTGTAAACTCATCCTTGATAGTATATCCCGGTCCCCCTCTACCTGATCCAGTTGGATCACCTCCCTGAATCATAAAGTCTTCAATAACACGATGGAAAATAGTCCCATCATAAAACTTCTCTCCTACAAGTTTTTTAAAATTCCCCCCAGTAACAGGCATATTCTTATCCAGCTCAATTACAATGTTTCCCAGATTAGTTTTAAGCGTTACAGTGTTGCCCTTTTCGCTAACAGTATTACCAGTTGATGCGTTTTTTTCTTGAGACATATACCAAACTCCTAAAGATATCACAATTATGGCTATTATAAACATTACGAGAGTGCTTTTTTTGACTTGCATTCTTTAATAAGAAAATTAGGGTATAAAAATCTAACCGAAGTATTACAATTGACCTGTTTGGATAAACTTTTTCATGGCTTGCTCTAGAATAACTTGAGGAGCATAACCTTTCTTGCTACAAGCTTTCATAAAATCATCAAAAACTGCGCCATCTACATTATCATCTAGTTTCTTTTTCCGCGCCCCAGGTGCTGTTGATGCCATACTTATAAGAGAGAAAAGAGGTTTATAATGCTTTCTTATAAAAAAATTTAAGTCACATAAATCTTTAAATAGGAAGGAAGGAAAGAAAAACTATGGTCCTTAACGAAACGGAATTATGCAGAGATGCGCTTCAATTTGTAGACTTATCTACACATTTGTCTTCAAATCTAAAACCTGAAAGAAAGGGAGGAGTTTTGACTGTTGCAAGAGGTCTTTATGATTTCCATAACATGAGATCATGGAATATAGGGCAGGTTTCAGATCCTAACAAGTTAAAAAAATATCATATTTTCTCCAGAGAAAAAATTTACAGGCTTCAAGCAGATTGGTTAAGAGATCCGACAATTATCTCAAGCTGGTGGACACGAGAAGAAGAAATTAAAAGGTATGGAGGAGCTGTCTTGCTTCCTTATGAAAAAGGGCATACTATTTTCTCTTTTTCAGGACTTGACGAGCATGTTGATGAAGCAGTTTCACTAATGGTTGGGAGAGAATACGCGGATGATGATTCTGTGCGCCGTATTATCGAACAGTCTAAAAATCTTGTTTATCCTGAAATGTTTGAGATGTATCAACGGATGGCTGCGTAAATTTCTATAATAATAGTAAAAAGAAAACCTAAAATTAATACGGGACAATTTAAAGTAAGAATTAAAGTTTTCTAAGGAGAGCGGGGAAATTTTTCTTTTTTCGCGAAGCATTTACTCATACAAAAAATTATTCCACGACATTAACGTTATAAAGTTATATTGTTCGTAGCATTTGGATTAAGGAAACGTCCACGTTCATCAATGTATCTATCCATATTCCATTTCCAAAAGAAGTCAACTGCCCAGCTTTTTGGACTTAACTCTTCTTGCCGCAGGCTCTGCAACTCTTGACAAACAGTGAGACGACTTGATAGTGCATCACCATTTTGTTTTCGCATAGAATCATAAATTTCATGAATGTCGCTGGCCTGTCTTCTATAAGTCTCATTAACATAAGCTCCACAGAATCCTAGAGAAATAGCTGCTACCAAAAAATACAGTTTTCTAAAATGAGTAGTTCTTCCTGATTGTTCTTTCATCTTTACTTCCTCGCAACCTTTTTATGCTCTTCTCGGTATTCCGGAGGAACGCATTCTTGTCTATCTATAGGTATTTCCTCAAGGCGCGTATAGGAGATGGCGTAGTGCTCCCAGGCATTAATGGGTTGACTCACTAATTCCTGATACTGAGCAGGAATTTTATACCCTTTACCTTTGGTATTTCTACGTATTCTTTCAAGTGCTTCTTTTTGATAAAAACGCAAATCTTCTTTAGTCTGAAAAAGAGGCTCTTTGCCAGAAAGAAATTGAACAAGAATTTTTTGCCTACCGCGCAATACATATCTATAAGGATGTTCTCCGAACGCCTTTTCTGCTTCTTTTAATGCAGAAAGAATAGACACTGTAAACTCATCACGATACGTATAATAGATATCTTCTGCGGTCAACATGGTATCTCTTACGAGACCGATCGTTGCATAATTGAGAGCACTTCTCATGCGCTCTTCTGGCGAATTCTCCAGATA
>JBBTBG010000007.1:0-17769 GCA_038043805.1 Nanobdellota archaeon
ATTTTATCGGCGCAAATTGACATCTCTTTAGAAACTTCTGCGTTATCTTTAAATACCTTTAGAAATCTTAGAAAGTATGAAGAAGAAGCTTACAGTGCTGTTCAACACTGCTCTTCTAGCCGGAGCGCTTACAGGGTGCGTCAATTCTTCATTGGAGAGTTCGCGCTTTGTGCCTCTGTCTCCTTCGTCAACTTCTCTTTCTCAAGCCGATGAAAAAGAAAACTTTTTCGATATCTATGAGGGACTTGAATTGTTTCCTCCTATGACAATTGGACATGCAGTTCTTAGAATGGAAAAACCTCTTGGTGCAGTGCGTACAGATTACACATCTTTAGATGGGATTCTTAGTACTTCTCTGAAAAAAATCTCTCCCCAAAATCAGTATTCTTATCAAGATGCGACTAATATTCTTTTCACAATTCATAGCACTATCCGAGATGCTGGATATAAGGCCGAGCCGTGCGTTTTTCTTCATAAAGGAATACAGTCACGTACTCTCGATTGTGATCTTGGAAGTTATATTTATTTAAGCATTGCAGATACACTCAATATCCCTCTGCGAGCAGTTTCATTACCTCATCATATGTTTGTGCGTTGGAATTTTCCTGACGGATCAAAGATTAACTGGGAGACGACTTGCGGAGCAGAGCTCAGTGATGTATATTATCAGACAAATGTCTTTCCAAAGATAAAGAAAGATTTTCCTGTGGAAAAAGATCTGGAGTTTAAGCTCACTGAATTGGATAGGAATGACTTGGCAGCGTATGCAGCTAACTTTATTTACGGAAATGTGATGGAACGCTTTGCGATAGAGAATCCAGCAAATAGTACTTTCAATGCAGCATATACCTCAGAAGAATATACTCAGATCGTTGCCCCTATTTTTTCAATGGCAGCTGATTATCTCTTAGGATATCATCAGTCCTATCCAAGCTTATCTCGAGCACAGCTTTTGGAGAAAGCAGAAAGATATCCAGAAGCTATTGTTGATTATACTGATCTTATTGAACATAACCCATGTGATACTGACATGCTCGTGAAGAGAGCTTCTGCGTATGCGCGGCAAGCAGCATGTACTGCGAATCGTGAAGAGCGCCAAAAGTTGATAGACTTGGCAAATATAGACTTAAGTGTTGCCAATGCACCTTCACGATACATAGATAAACTCCTTTCTTCCCCTTAGAAAATGAATCTTCTAGAAAAAGAATTTTTTTCTTTCATTTATCAGCGCCAGCTTATCTATCATAAACGCTTTGTCCAAAAACTTCCACCTCCTTGGACAAGCGATCCTGTCTTACAGAAGTTTAAAATTATTAACATGTATCGTGAGCTGGATGCCTGCACACTCTATCTCATGCAAAAACTTAAAGATATAGATAATAGGAAAACTCTTCTTTTGAACATTGCATTCTTTCGCTTTTTTAATCAACGGAATCTCTATGAAGATCTAGAGATTGAGCCTTTTGATGATATGAGTGAAGATATTAAGCAACAACTTATTATAACTTTTGAACGCAGAAAACGCGAAGGAAAAAATATCTTTAACGACGCATATCTTATTTCCTCTGGAGAAGCAGGAAAGAAGAAACATGAAAGTGTTTTGAATGCTCTTCACAACACTGACTTCACGGAAATTATTTTAAAAATTGACTGCTCAAAGATGCCGCGAGAATCTCTGGAAGTATTAGAAAACATTCCTATGGTTGGGCCGTTTCTTGCTTGTGAAATATGGACAGACCTATCTTATCTAAAATTCTTCAAGCAAGAATGGACAGACAACGATTTTGTGAACATTGGTCCAGGAGCTAAATGGGGTCTTGAGATACTTGCAGACAAGAAATTAACGCTCCAAGAGCAAGAAGACTTTCTTCATAATCTTCATAAATTACAAGAAAGTGTTCTTCCTGAGATTCATCTTTCCCTCAATGAATCTCTTTCCTGGCAAGAGATTGCCTATAAAGAAGCGTCCTCCAATATTCCTTTTCTTTCTCTCACTAATATCGAGGGCGCTCTCTGTGAATTTAGAAAATATAATCGCCTTTCGCAAGGACTGGGAAAGAGAAGGTATTTTCATCCTCAAGATAAGATTTAAATAGGGTTTACAGGTTTTAAAGAAATGAAGATTGCGCGTTATACTTCCTATTTTGCTCTGGCTCAGTCTAGAGGAGGAAATGTTTCTTTAGATCAAGCAGAATGCAGACTTCGAGAAGCTTTCAAAGAGACGTCCATTCCAAATGGATCTGTACATCTTAAGGGTTGTTTTATCGATTTTGTGAGAAATGAAATTCTCCAAAAAAGAGCACAAGAATTTCCAGAAGTAGGATGCGTTGTAGAATATCCACAAGGAAAAGACATTTCCCAAGTTTATTGCGATCTCCAATATATCAATATAGAAGGAAGAGTAGCTTCTCAAGGACTATTTGCAATTAAAAGTGCAAGAAGAGGATATGAAGGACATGTAGAGTTTGATTGTAATGATGATGGTGCAGAACATAGGTTCTACGGATCTCTAGACGCATTTTTCTTAGATAATCAAAAAAATATATCTGCGCAAACCAATCAACTCAGAGTAACATGCATAGGGGATCCTAGAACTTCAGAAATAGAAGAGATAAAATCGCTACCCGCGATGTTTACGAAAATAATAATTTCCTCCAGTGATCCAAAGAGAGTTGATGTGGTAGCTACCTGGAAAGGTAGCGCCTTTGATATTCCTGCTTTAAGTGCCTATGATAAAATTACAAGTATTCTTCAGAGAACACATTATGAAGAAACTCAAGATTGGATGCTCAAGTTAGCAAGACGAAGCGTGTTACTTGAACCCAACTCTGACCCTACAGCAAGAGTAATAGAAAGAGGTTTTTTTCAAGAGATGCATTTCGAAATAGGCTGCAAAGTTCCATTTGTTTATCAAGGAAGAGAAATGATAGGAGTATTACGTTATTATAACTTCTCTGATCCTCGGATGAAGAAAGTAAAGTTTCCACCAATACCAAAAGATTTTGAAAATGAGACCAATAGAGGTTTCAATGGAGATTTTGTTCGTGCTGCTAATTTTTTATATACACCTGAAGTAAATAGCAACCCTACATATCTCATAGATTAAGGTTTTTTCATGTCAAGGAACTTGACTAAAACTTCAGCCGTCAAGGATTCTCTAATCCTTGAGCGCGCTCAGAAAATCTTTATAAAAAAGATTTCTAAAAAATTCAACTGTCAAAATGAGACGAATGATGATTTTTAGAATGTGGTTAAATCAAGTTTCACGAATAAAACCCCATTTTACTGAAGTTAGTTTTTCTAATCTTTTAAATAATATTTCTTCTATAAATATGCTTATTATGGATATTGCAATGATGCCTGCTATTACTTTGTCAAAATTAAAAAACCATTGAGACATCCAAATGAATTTTCCTAAACCTCCTAGTGTCACCACTAACATTTCTGCACCTATTAGAGATCTCCATGCAGAACCGAAACCTATCCTTAATCCTGTTATAATCTGTGGAAAAGCACAGGGCAATATGACTGTCAATATGATTTTAATCTTTGAAAAGCCAAAATTCTTTGCAGCTAAAATATACTCAATATTAACATGTCGAACTCCACTTATAACATGATATATTATTCTCATAAAACTGGAAATAAAAATAACAAACCAAATAGCTTCTCGTGTAAATCCAAGAAATAAAATTATGAAAGGCAACCATGCTAATGATGGAACAGGATATATTGCAGACAAGAAAGGATAAAAAATTTTACGCATTGTTCTATTAATCCCCATTACCGTTCCTAGTGCCACAGCACAAATTATGGCAAAGATAAAAGGAGGAATCAGATTCAACATACTTATAAAAATTAATCCTAAAAGTGTTCCATCAACAGTTAATTGCCAAAAAGTTGAAATAGCTTCAAGAGGAGTTGGCATTAACCATTTTATATTTTGATTAGAATAATAAAAAATATACCATCCAATTAATAGGACTAAAAAAGGTATAGATCCCAATGCTACTTTTTTAATTAGCCGTTTCATAGATTTCATTTTGAGCATTCTTTAATTTTTCCTCAAAACTTAAATCAAAAATCTGATCCAAAATAAGATCCGAGTCTAAATCTCCTATTTCTTTCTCTATTTTAGAGATTTCTAAAAAATCATCAGGGTCATTCCAAAGAATATATTTTAAATCTCTCCATGAATCTTTTATATTTTCTGTAGAGAACTTAATGGCTCCATCGCTTCCCTGTTCTAAGTGTTTTGCAAGGATTCCCGCAGCCTCATCTGGGTTATCTTTAATAAACTTTTGACTTTCGATAAATGCATCAATAAAGGAGTCAATAGAATCCTTATGTTTATTCATAAAATTCGAGTTTACTGCAATAACTGTTCTGGGAAACGACTTATTCACATAACCTTTTGTATCCCATTCTTCAAGAGGTATCGCTCCGTAGTCCAGATATATTTTTTCTTCATATTTTCCAACTACTACCGCATCGACAATTTTATTTCTTATTAGAGCAATGGGACGAATATTTTTATCAATATCTATAAATTCCATAGCATTAAAACTAATGCCTTCTTTTTTAAGAGCGTATCCCAAAGCTAGATTAGAACTTTCTCCTTTGCGAGAAGCTATAGATTTACCAACTAAATCATTGAATGTTTTTACCTTGCCATCTGGCCTTACAAAAATTCGTGTTGGAGAAACAGTCGATGGCGCTATTATTTTTATAGGGGCTCCTTTAGATATAGGGATAAAAAAATTGGTAGCACCTGCAGAACCCATATCTATTCTACCAGTAGCCAGAGCCTGTTGTACTTCTCTTCCTGATTTTAAAAGAACTAATTCTACTTTAAGATTATGCTTATCGAAAAGATCTGCTTCATAAGCTATCATAATAGGGCCACTATTAAAACTTTCCATATTGTATCCTATCCTGATAACACTATCTCGAGATAAATTGAATTGACTGTATAATAAAGTCAAGGTCGCTAAGAGAACTATCAGGATCCAGAGAATTATTAGTTCTTTTTTCATAATACTCCTCTTTTACCATTTAATTTTAATATATAAGCTAAGGATTTTTCCATTGATGGATTTTTCATTATTTTATCGAATTCTTCTTGCAAGTCACTTTCAATTTCTTTGCTTAATTTGACAAAACCTCTATCTAATGGACCTCTTGGTCTATGAAGTTTTACCTTATACAATTTTTTAATGGTAGCTGGTCTTGAAGACAATAGATAAATTTCATCAGCTAAAAGAATAGCCTCGCTAACACTATGAGTAACAAAAATTATTGTTTTCTTAGAGTTTTTCCATATTATTTCCAGATTATTTCTTAAAAACTTTCTATATTGCGAATCTAGTGCTGCAAAAGGTTCATCCATTAATAAAACTTTAGGGTTTGTAACCAATGCTCTTGCTAAAGCAACACGTTGTTGCATGCCTCCAGAGAGTTTGTAAGGATACCAATCTTTAAACGAAGTAATTCCTATAAGGTCCAAATATTTCATGACAAGATTATGCTTTTGGTTTTTGCTTATTGTCAAGTTATCAAGAGGGAATAGAACATTTTCATAAATAGTTTTCCATGGAAAAAGAACATAATTTTGAAAAACCATCATTCGACTACTATCAGGCCCAGAAATTGGTTTGTTTTCCATTAAGATGGTGCCATTTGTTGGCTTTAAGAAACCTGCAATTAAATAAAGAAGAATAGTTTTGCCACAACCACTAGGACCAAGGATACAAACAAATTTATCATTCTTAACTGAAATGTTAATATCTTTAAGAGCTTCAAATTTATCTTCATCAAAAGATTTACTTACATCTATTAAATTTAACATACTAAAGATTAATAAGGTAAGTTATGTGTGGCTCCCACAGTAAGTTGTGAAGCATCAAATGGGACTAGTTGTCTGTAACTTCTGACCCTTACGTCCTTGAATATATCTCCAGATAATGCTTGTCTTAATATTGTCCCCTCCCCCATTACATCCTCTAATTCTAGGAGATATATATTTGTTTTTAGTTAAAAACAATACAAAAGGGAAAAAATTATAAAGTATTCTTCCTCTTTGTATATAATGAAAATTGATGTAAAAGACAGAAAAATATTATACGAGCTCGATAAAAATGCAAGAATATCTTATTCAGAGATATCCAAAAGAGTTCGTCTGAGCAAAAACTCAGTAATCGAAAGAATAAAAAAGCTCGAGGGACAAAATATCATTCTTTCTTATAACGGTCTTATTAACATCAATCAGATCGGATACTCCACATATGACGTTTATCTTAAATTTCAAAATACGACTCCGAAAAAAGAAGAAGAAATAATTAACTTGATGATGAAGAATAAAAGAGTCTGGTTCGTTGGAAAATTGGAAGGAAGTGTCAATTTAGTGCTTTTGATATCTACTAAAACTCCTGAAGAATTCTATGAAATATGGGACTCTATCTACCGAAAAATAAGGAAGAACGTGAAAGTTGTACGCATAGCAATTCTCCTAGAATATCATCATTTTACAAAAGACTATTTGCTAGGGAGAGATTCTTCTCAAAGGAAAGTCGAGAAGATTGGAAAGAAAGAATACGTCGAAGTGGACGCGACAGATATGCATATAATGAAGATTCTTTCTCATAATGCGAGGATTTCTTTTCTTGAACTTTCCATAAGGCTTAACATAAGCCCAAAAACTGTCAGGAATCGTATAAGAAGATTAGAAAAAGACAATGTAATCCTTGGGTATAAGACAAATCTCAACTTTCAGCTACTAGGATATGAATACTATAAAGTTTTTTTGACACTTAATAATCTAGAAATAAGAGAGGCGCTTTATGGCTGGATATTAAGAAACCCCCATGTGGTATATTTTGACAAATTTCTTAATGGGGCAGATTTTGAATTTGATATAGAAATAGGATCTTTCAAAGAATTTGTCAAAATTTTAGATGATCTTAAGAGAGATTTTAAAGGGGCAATCAAAGAAATAGAGTGGTTTAACGTAATAAAAATTTATAAATCCAGCTATTTCTAGGCCTCTCTATGATCAGAGTTTCAAAGCGAAGTTGCCAAATAGACAGCAGAAATAATACTGAGTACAAGTCCGAAGATTTGATGTTTCTTTAGTTTTTCTTTATTGATGAAGTAGCCTAGAAGCACTGCGATGATAATATAACTCTCTGAGAGCGCAACTGCAATGGCGATGGGGGCAAACACCATGGAAAACCCAAACGCCAACCAAGCAGTGTTGTCAAAAATGCTCATACATATAATTTCTTTCTTGTGCTTTCGTATTTTTTTTGAAATCCCTTTAAATTCTCTATTTTTTAGCATGAATATTCCTGAACCAACAGCTAGAAAGATATCCATACCCCATTTTATGGTAATTGCGTCAACTTCTCGTGAGCCAAGGCCGATAAAAAAGTTCGCAGCACCCATAGTTATAGCAGCAAGCAGTGCAACATAGACTCCTTTTTCAACAAGATGTTTTCTTTCAAGATGGAAGGTTCTTAGTGAAACAAACATGAGGGATAATATCAATAAGGCAATAAATAACATCTGGGTTCCTGAGACCGTCTCTCCAAGAATGAAAAATGCCAATAGGGAAGATGAAACAATTTCAAGAGACCAAATAGGCTCGACAATATCCAGCTTGCCTTCTTTTAACGATTCAAGATCCAGAAAAGCACCGATGAAATAAGCAATTGCTCCAATCAAAAAAATGTTTCTGCCAAACGTGAATAGGCTGGCAGCGTTCTGGAGTGCGAAAGGAGTCAGAACAATCGCTCCAAAGGATGTGATGATAAATACTGTTGTCCATATTCCTATTTTTCTCGTAGACTTTTGAATAAAGAAGTCTCCAAATCCCCAGCCGAGCATTGCGATGAGTGCAAAGAGAATTCCTATGGCTAGGCTCATTTTATTACTTCCATATCCACACGCCAGCGAAACTTTCTCACTCCGATGTCTCCTGCTTTTTTCATTCCAAGAATCTTAATCTTTTTCCTTGCTTTTCTAGCCTCAGACAGGATCATGTCCTTCATCTTTTCTACTTGATCTTCAGGATAAAATCCATACCAGTGAATAATTCCATTTTTCTTTATAGTTTTGAACGCTACATCTAAAAAAGGATCTTCTAAATTAGGTCGAGCCATCACAATTCTATCGAATTTTTCTTTTAATTTTGGCAGAACACGTCGCACATCTCCTTGAATTATTTCAACGCTTTTTTCCACTTTGTTTCTCTTGACGTTTTCTAGTGCATATTTTGAACATTCACGTGAAAGCTCAATACTTACTACTTTCTTAGGCTTTGAATGCTTTGCAATCGCGATGGTAAATGGAGCGACACCACCAAACATTACTAAAACACGCTCGCCTTTTTTCACACTATGTGCAGTTTCTAGCCGTTCTTGCGAGAGACGAGGTGAGAAATAACAGGTATCAATATTAAATCTGAACACGCAGCCGTTTTCTTTATAAACAACCTCTTTTGTCTTCATTCCAGCAAGATGGCGCGTCGTCTGTGTTCTTAAGCGCCCTTTGAATTTCTCAGTCTTCTCAACTACAGTCATCACACTCTTATGTATCTTCAATATCTGTGTCGCTTCTTTCTTTTTCTGTGCCGAAGAAGTTTTCCAGGGAAATTTCACGATTGCAATATTGCCTAGAATGTCGATGCCTTTCATACAAATTTACGAACCTCCTCTAAAAGTTGTTCAGCATAATCTATAATAGAGTTCACTTCTTCTTTTGAAGAATCGTCTTCAAATCCATAGAGTAATTTGTGGCGTTCACTCTGATAGGCATAAAATGCTTCGATTAGAGAAGAAGATATTTTTCCAGAGTACTTTTCAGAAATATAAACATAGACGGCATAATGTCCTTTTTCTTGTATTCCGTCTTTATATAATACCGAACGTGCAGTGTGAAACATTGCAGTGTATGCTGTAATAAATGCCTCCGCAAAAAAGTCATCAAGAAGGAGTTCTTGAGCTCTCTCTAGCTTTTTTTCTGCGATACTTAGAGAGTTTCTTGCCTTGAGCAAATCAGGAGCAACTTTCTTGAGCAATTTTTTCTGGAAACATTCTTCTATATTCATGATGCGAGTGGTTTCTCTCCTATAAGTGATATTCCATTCATTAAGACATCACGATAAAACGCTTTATTATTCTTTTCCTGTTGTTTCCATTCACTCCAAGAAAACATCTGAACACTGAGTTCTCGCGAAATATGTTTTTGAACCTCAAGAAAATATTTACGTACCTCTTGTTTGGAGGGAGTAATAACCACTACATCAATATCGCTTTGTTCGTCATCAGTTCCTTGTGCAACACTTCCAAAGAGAACAACATGTGTTACACCGTGATTTTTAAGAAGACCAATAATTCCTGACTTTTGTAGTTCTTGTAAAGAAAAAAGTACTTTTGCTTGTCTAAATACAATAGATTCTGTATTTGCCTTAAAAAAGCGCAAATGTCCCTTTCGCTGTTCAAGAAGATATCCTTGTGCAACAAAACTATTCAAAAAGCGCTGTGCACTATTAGGGCTAATCTTCAATATTCGCCCATATTCTCGTAAATACACTTCTTGAGAGGGATGTTTAAGAAAGAACTGCAATGCTTGCTCTAGAAGAGGTACTTTTAGACTATTGTATCTATTTCTCATACAATTGTATGATTTATTGATATTTAAGGTTTTCGCTATAATCTTAGAATATTAACTTCACTATAAACCATCTTTATAGGATGTAAGACTTTTCTAGTATACTCCACTACCTTCTTAATGGAAAAAGGCTTACACGTGTACGTATCAAGAGTAAAGAGAGGATATTTTAAACACGATTTATAGTTACTATGAGGGGATGCGCTGTAGATATAAAAATGTGCTCCCGAAGAGTTCCAGTGGATCCAGCTTGCCGATCCGCCTCCAGGATGGCCATCAAAACCCATCGGACCAAGAACCACATTCATACCTGAAACTTTTGATAGACCTCTTAAATAGTCGTCAATCTCAAGGCGATAGATCATCTTTCTCAATAGCCCTTCGATAATCAATCTCTGTCTTAAAACTCTTAGCTCAATATTTTTCATCTCTTACCAAAGTGGATAGACATTTGGCGTAACTCCTCGAACCTCCTTTTTCTCTTGAGATCTTTGGGGTGATTGCTTTTTTAAGCGAATTTCATTAAATCGAGCAACAATGAGCTCATTAATGGGTTCAAGAGGATGACAATAATCTCTAAAGTAGCTATCATCTTTTTCTGTAGGAAGATGATCTTGAACGTCAATAAAGGGCACATAGAGTTTTCTTGCAGTCTGCTTTAATACCTTGAGATATTGAGGTTTAATTCTTGGAAGAAATCTATCTTGAGTATATGCTTCATACAATCTTCCTCGCGAGTACGCGCTTTCCGCTTCAAGGAGTTCACCTTGTAAAGTGCTATCATGAATTGCTTCAAGCCCTCTAGAGTATTCTTCTAGATTTTTGTTTGATCGTAGTCCAGGTTTCCAAAATAAGTTAATCACAGGGATAATAACTACCGGGTCAGCACCATAAGCCCTCGTCGTTTCAATCATGGAAAGTATATTCTTACGATAGTCCTCTACAGTTACTCGACAAAGTACCTGTTCAGAAGAAGCCACCATATGTTCAATAGACGCCTTATCTTCAGTAAAGCTATAGACGCAATCATTGTTTCCAAAATAGAGAGTAACAAAGTCAACACCTATTCCTGATTTTGCAAATCTTCGTAAGAGTGTTTCAAGATAAATTTTTCCTTGAAGGCTTGAATATCCAGAGACTCCAGCATTAATTACGTTCAACTCATGTACTCTCATCAAATCAGAATATGTTTGATACTGAAAAAAGGGATCGTGTGACTTAAGAGTCGAGGCATATGCTTTTGATACAGAATCACTCTCCCATCCAGAAGTTGAAGAGTCCCCCATATTAAGCACTACAGGCAACTGAGGCTTACCTTGTATTTCTTCAACAGTTTGCTCAAAACTCACAAAGCCAGTTTCTCCTATAAAATCGCCTCCTTGATGGACAAAACCAAGTCGTTCATCGGGTGTAAATAGAGGATTATCATGCCCTACAAGGAAGGGGTTATCTGCGAATGATTGTATTTTCATAAGCTTAGCTCTAAAGTTCTTGATATAAATATTTAGTATAAAATTATTACAACCAAAAGGTTTAAATTACGAATGATCTATAGAGCGTTATGATAGAAATCCATATTCCACAGGCAGGAGAAGAAACTAAGACAGGTAAAGATATTGTGTTTTCAATTCTCTCGCAACAGCAACCCCTTTCAGCTATAGGTATCGTGCGCATAGCACGAAGGGAATATCATGTAGGTCTTACCTATCAGGCAATCAAAAAAGCAATTGATACGCTTGTCCAGCAAAAGGTACTAGAGAAAGAAGAATATACCTATCGTATTAACAAACATTGGCTGATGAACGTCAAAAGAACAGTAGACTCTCTTCTTACTTCTTATGATTCAGGAAAACAGATTAAAAGTTTCACAACAGATTTCTCAAAAGACCAATATGCTGTCTACACACTTGCCAACCTCTTCGATCTTGACAACTTTTGGGATGACATTCTCATCCACCTCACGCAACATTTCCAACCCAAGGAACATCGCTCCTTTGTCGCGCAAGTTCATTATACGTGGTGGCTTCTGATTAATCTCGGCAAGGAAACGCGTCTGTTTGAAGGGTTCAAAAAAGACAAAATTCCCTCTTACAATTCTGTTCTTTACAATACTCCTCTTAACAAATGGACAGAGCGATTCTACAAGAACATGGGAGTTCATTTTAAATTAGGAAAGGAAAAGCCAAAAGAAGAGGAAATCGTAGACGTTAATGTAGTAGGAGATAATGTTATTCAAGTTCATTATCCTAAAGAGATTGTCAAGCAATTAGCAGAATTCTATCAAAAATATAAAACTCCTGAAGAAATGAGCCTTAGAGAACTAACAACTATTGTCCATACACCATGTGAAATAAAATTCACGGTCTTCAAAAACTCAGAAATTGCTCAAAGTCTTCGTGAAAAATATCTTGCAATCTTTAAAAGGTAGTCTTACCAACTATTTTAAACCTCTTTCTCTTTATTAAATAATGATCAAAGCAATTATCTTCGATTTTGATGGAGTGATTGCTGACAGTTTGCCTGCAGTTGAGAAAGCAGCTCGGAAAGCAATGATACGCTTGAAGTACCCTTTTCCTGTAATTTCACGTGACGATAGTCTTTGGAACATCATTACCAGAAAAATGAAGCTCAATATTTTCCAACGCCTTCGCCTCATTAAGGCAATTAAAAAGGAAGTCGTTCCTTTCATTAGAGATATTTCTGTTTTTGCAGGAATGCGTGAACTTCTCATTGAGCTTCAGAAAAAATATAAGGTGATTATTCTCAGTTCAAACTCAATGGAAACTATATCTACACTTCTTTCTAAGTATAAATTTCCACAGATTGAAATTGTTTCAGATACATCTCTTTTTAAAAAAGATAAGAAGCTCAAACGCTTGCTTAAAAAGAAAGGCCTTTCCACAGAAGAGGCAGTTTATATCGGAGATGAAGTGCGAGATGTTGAGGCTTGTAAACGTGCTAATATTGAGATTTTCGCAGTGAATTGGGGATATAATTCTGAGAAAGCGCTTCGGAAAGCAGGGGCAACACATATTATCAGGAAGCCTGAAGAGATATTAAGGTTTCTTCAGAAGTAAGTTTAAATACTATTTTAAAATTCTTTTTTTATGTCCTATAAGATCAATGTACTTGGAGCAGGACCTGCAGGATTATATGCTGCAGCACTTCTGAAGAAAAATGTACCAGATGTAGAAATTCAAATTTATGAGCAGCGTCCGCAAGAACGAGGAAAAGATGGTCTGGGTTTTATCTTTAATGAAGATGTCTTCCGGTTCTTTAGAAAATTAGGAGAAGAAAGGTATCAATCTATTTCTTGCAACAATCCACAATGGAACCAAACCCTCGTTAGGGGGAAAAATGGAACGTGTGGAGCATCTCCCTCGTCACGGACCTCTTCCGGTTTAACTCGTGAGAAAGTTATGAGTATACTAGAAGAAGAAATTAGTATGCTTAAGATCCCCGTCAACTATAATACTCCACTCACATCAGAAAACTTTGCACGCTATACAGATGCTACCCTCGTTATTATTGCCACAGGAGCACATCGCTTTTTGTCAGAAAACCAAGTAAGGCCATTTAGAATTCATGAGTCTATTTCTGATTTGAGTTATTATTGGTATGGGCTTGAGAAGACAGTGTCAGCACATCAATTTGTCCTTAACAAAAGGCAAGGCATACCTTATGTCATGAATACTTATCCTGTAGCGAAGACTGCTTCAGCATGCGTGGTTGAAGTCCTTTCCGATCATCAATCTCTTTTTCTGCAATCGTTAGAAGATGCTCCTCCTTCTCTGCCATCTGTACGACTCCGAGCTGCTCAGTTTCCTCTCTATGAGAACATACTTTTAATTGGAGATGCAGGAGGAATTCCTTATTTTTGTGAGGGGCTTGGACTTACCCATTCTTTTTATGTCGGTGAAAAACTATGCGAGACATTTCTCGATTCTCGACTTACACTCCAAGAGCGTCTTAATATGTTTTCTGTTGATCAAGGGAGGTTTTATCTTGACAGCTTTTACAGAGGGCTAGCCATGATCGAGCGAAAGATGCATGTTTTAAACCAATTTGATGAACTTTCCGAGAACGAACAACTTAGAATACTCACAGGAAAGATTATAAAACAATCTTAACTTAAATTTTTCCATCGTCAAAATCTCTTCAAAAGAAAAGATTTAAATACCCTCCAAATTAAATACCAGTACGGAAAAAATAATATGGCAAGGACAAAACCAAGTCTCAATGTAGTCTTTGTGGGTCACGTAGACCATGGAAAATCTACAACTATTGGTCGACTGATGTTCGACTCAGGAAAAGTATCTCCAGAAGAATTGGAGAAGTTAAAAGCAGAAGCACAAAAGCATGGAAAAGCAGGATTTGAATTCGCTTTCGTGATGGATAGATTTAAAGAAGAGAGAGAGCGTGGAGTAACAATTGATTTAGCTTATCAGAAACTTGTAACAAACAAGTATGAAGTTACAATTATTGATGCTCCCGGACACAAGGATTTCGTTAAAAACATGATTACTGGAGCAAGCCAAGCAGACTGCGCATTTCTCACAATCTCTGCAAAAGATGGTGTTCAACCTCAAACAAAAGAACATGTCTGGCTTCTTAGAACTATGGGCGTTACTCAGGTTGCGGTTAATATCAATAAGATGGATGCAGTAGATTATAAAGAAGATGCATTCAATAAGACGAAGGCAGATGTTTCTGCTATTCTTAAACAGGCAGGATACAAACCTGATACTATGACTTTCTTAGCCATCTCTGGATTTAAGGGAGATAATGTTGCAAAGAAATCGACTAATATGTCTTGGTACAAAGGTCCTACTATACTTGAGCAGCTTGATCTTTTTGCACAGCCTGACAAACCTGTAGATCTTCCTTTGCGTATGCCTCTGCAAGATGTTTATGAAATTACAGGTATTGGGACAGTTCCTGTTGGGAAAATTGAAACTGGAGTTATGAAGATAGGACATAAGATTCTTATTCTTCCTGGAAGATCAGGAAAAGGCATTGCTGGAGAAGTCAGAACTATTGAAATGCATCATGAACAATTGCCTCAAGCAGAAGCAGGCGATAACGTGGGTATTAATATTCGTGGTGTTGGAAAGAAAGATATTGCTCGCGGTGATGTGATTTGTGATGCTGCGAAGCCTGCAACCATTGCAGAAGAATTTGTAGCTACTGTTGCAGTCATTTCTCATCCAACAGTCATTGCTAAGGGTTACACACCAGTCTTTCACGTTCACACAGCACAAGTGCCTTGCCAATTTATTGAGCTGATTGAGAAGACTTCACCTGATGGGACAACTGCAAAGAATCCAGACTTTCTAAAGAATGGAGATGTCGCTAAAGTTAGAATTAAGCCTATTGGAAACTTGGTTCTTGAAACACAAGCGAGCAACCCTCACATGTCTCGTTTCGCAATCAGAGATGCCGGAGCGACTGTTGCTGCTGGCGTTTGCATTGAAGTTAAGGCGAAGAAACTTTAAATTTTCCTTTTTAACTAAATTTTTTAACACATTACACATTTATAACTTTCCACCATGAATTATCAACCAGACCATTACAAGATATTATTGCAACACGATGAAGTGGCACAGTATCTTCTTTGGGAACATCACACCCCACATGAAGAATTAGAAAGTTTACTTGAAAGTACTCTTTTAGAACACCTTCCTTTTCAGTCAGAAAATGAAAGCGAGTAATCCGCCACAATTGTTTTATACTTTAATATTCTAACAATGAGATGCGTATTGTAATCTCACTCGAACCAGAATGTGAAAAGGCCTGGTTTGCAGAGTATATCGGATTTTCAGTTCCAGGATATGTTGCTGCAAGTGCACTACTAGAAGGAGAGTCTATTCTAGGCCATCATGCTCAAACCTACGAATATCTGATGCAAGATATTACAGCAGACCTTCCTAGATCAACCCTCAAATCTCTTCCTCAACTTACCTTCTCAGAAAATATCGCTGACTCCTTACGCCATCGTACCCAACAGATATTGCAACAAGTGTTTTCTCGTCCTAGTTAAGAAAAAGAAAAGACATCCCAAGGCTAAGAGTCTTTTACTGAGGAAGAAATCTTTACACATGTTAGTGCTATATCACAAAACACATCTCTATCTGCTCAAGTAGCACAATCCTTATAAACTTGGCTCATTAAAAAGAAATATGGAAAAGAGGAATATCACACGCAAAGACATTGAGGAAAAGCTTGTCAGCGTCGGAGATTATGTCAAAATGGATTATCTTCAGAAGTGCCTGAAAATGCAGCTTGATTTTGACACGCGTAAATTTGCGCTTAACAAACTTGCTGCTATTTATGAATCACGAAAGATGTATCTAGAGGCAGCGCGCTTGATTCGCATTGCGGCAGATATCAATGCAACATACGAAGCCAAGATTAATGACTTTGTAAAATCATTAGAACTTTTTATCAAGGGAGGAAACTTTAGTGAGGCAGATATTACTCTTGCAAAGGCTCTTGGTACTGCCAACGAGCGCCAGAAAGTCGCCATCAAACTCAAAACTAAGGAAGTGTATAAAGCGCAAGCTCAAGAATATCTTTCTCGCGATAAGCGCAAGCATGCATGTGAAACGTATGAAAAACTTCTTGGTATGGATCTCAATCCTCTTGAAAAAAAAGAAGTCCAGGAGCAGCTTCTTTTTCTTTACAATAAACTTGGAAAGATAATTGAAAGTGGAAATCTCAGAAAATCAATGTCACAACCATCTACCTCTCAGCAGCCTCAGGAAGAGCGTCGCAGATCTTCGTTTTCTTTTAGAGAGATGGGTCTTGACGATTGATATGGCTTTTTTTCTTCCTTTATAGTAATATTTAAATACTCTTTTTTTTGCTTAAAGATATGAGTGGAAATAGAACTTTACCTTTCAATGGAACAGTAGAACATAATGGCGATGTTTATGAAGGCCATTTCTCTTTAGGTTCTGCCCTTTTTCGATATAGATTACAATCTAAAGATCCTTCAAGAGTATATGATGAGCTTCAGCTCAGAGACAGTCATGGAGCTCTTCTTACGAATATTCCAGATGATGAAAGGAATTTTTAGTAAAGAGTATTGTCCCTTATCTGGCAAGAATTCGCTATGATAATGCCTTGGAGAGCTCAAGGATATGTGTGACAGTTATAGAGCCTTTAGATGGGCACATCGCAGTAGCTTTACAATCAAGTGCATCTGCACAATTTAAAACTCAAATTCCTTCTACACCGCTTGCAGAAAGAATCTCACAAAAATATCGTACTGGTCCAGCCATCGATGCAACTACTGGCGATCTTATTCCTGCTTAAAGTAGCATTCGTAACATTATTAAACAATCCCGCTAATGATAAAATATGAGGCTCGCCAATAAAGTCGCCATTATTACAGGAGGTTCTCAAGGAATAGGAGAAGCTATTGCACAACGTTTTAAGAAAGAAGGGGCGAAAGTTATTGTTTTTGATCTTGAAAAAACCAAGAGTGAGGATGAATTTTACCAAGTTGATATTAGTAAGGAAGACCAAATAAGAACAGCAATAAATAATATAAAAAAGGTAGACATCCTCGTAAATAATGCTGGGATCTACTTTCAGGAATCAGTCATAACGACAACACAAGAACAATTAGATAAGATTGTCGATATTAATTTTAAAGGAACCTATCTAATGTGTAAACATCTTCTTCCGATTCTTCTCAAATCAAAGGGAAATATTATTAATATCGCTTCAGGACTCGGAGTCGTTCCAGAGCGGTCTTCTCCTGCGTACTGTGCGACAAAAGCAGCAATAATTATGCTTACAAAATGTTTAGCCCAAGAGTATGCTTCGCAAGGTGTCAGGGTCAATGCAATTCTTCCAGGACCCATAGATACACCTCTTTTGAGAGATTCATTTAAATCAGAAGAAGATAGAAGGATCTCAGAAAATAAAGTCCCTCTCAAAAGAATAGGTACACCAGAGGAAGTTGCTAATGTTGCACTCTTCCTAGCTTCTCAAGAAGCCAGTTACGTCACGGGTGGAACATATGCAGTAGATGGCGGAGAATCTTCTTCAAGTGTTTATTCCAAATAAGTCTCTTTACCTCTTAATAATTAT
>JBBTBG010000008.1:0-14737 GCA_038043805.1 Nanobdellota archaeon
GGAGAGCACACGACTGAAGCTCGTGGTGTCGGGGGTTCGATTCCCTCTCCGCCCAGTTTTACGTCACAACATTTATAAAACCTAGATCTCTCGTACCAGCATGAAAAAGAGGGTAGCAGGATCATCTAGATCGAATGAAAACAGCTTCGGTACTGCGAGTGTTGTTCTAGGCATTGTAAGTCTTGTCTTTCCTTCTTATTATGGTCTTATTCCAGGAATAGTTGCTCTGGTCTTTGCACTTAAGCAAAGGCACAATGGTAACAATCGATGGGCAGTCTGGGGATGTGCTCTAGCAATCATAGGGATTCTTATTAACGTATTAGATTTGATGTATGGGGGAGCACAGGGCGGAACCATCGCACAATATCTCAAAGGATATACTGCATCATAAAATCATGAGATTTCATAATAAAGAAGGAGCTATTGAACTTTCCATCGGAACTATTGTTATTATCGTTTTGGGAATGACAATGCTTATCCTCGGACTTATATTAGTCAGGCAAATTTTTTCTGTGGCAACAAAAAGCGTTGATTCTATAGATGGGCAAATCAAGGATGAAATCAATAAACAACTTGGAAGCCAAGAAGGATACATTTTAGTATATACTGGCGATGGAAAAGATACAGCAAAAGTCAAGCCTGGATCAGGCAATTTTGGTATCGCTGTCGCAGCACGCACACCAGACGGCTCTGCTACTGATCGAAACAGGTTGCAATATCGCCTCTCCTTGGCTGCACCTACAGGAAGGAGTTGCATTGACGCAAAAGTGCTCGGAGACCAAAGGACTATGGATCTGTTTAAAACACCACTTAACAAGCAGAATGTGTTTGACAAATATGAGGAAGATAAAGCCCGCGCGTTGATAGAGATTAATGTCCCTTCAGGAACTCCTGAATGCACACAAAAAGTGTTGATTGATGTCACAGACACCAAAACAGGCCAGTCCGTCGGAGGTTCGGGTTTTCTCTTAGAGATAGTAAAAGGAGGATTTTTCTAATGCCTAAAAAAGACAAAGAAAAGAAGACAGACGAAGAATATCTTTTTGACGAAGAAGAAGATGCTGATGAAACAAAGTGGGATGATGAAGAAGAGGAAGGATTTGCTTAACCAGCATACTTAAATATCGCCAATTTATTCTTATGCAATGCAATCGCTCATTCAAGACTACAAAAAATACAAATGGTTTATTACTTTTTCTGGTAAAACAGTCATAGGAGGAAAAAATGCATTACAGAATGATGAGCTTCTCAAAAAAGTCATTTCTTTATCAGAATCCACTCAAATCATGCACACATCATCTCCTGGAAGCCCTTTTTCAGTTATTCTTACTCCACTAAAAAAAATAACAAGACAAGACATTGAAGAGTGTGCGATATTCACTGCATGTTTTAGTCAAGCATGGAAAGCAGGAAAATCAAAATCAAATGTAGACATCTTTAATTCTTCTCAACTCAACAAAGAAAAAAACATGAAAGCTGGAATGTGGAAAGTAACAGGTAAGGTTCAAAGAATAAGTGTTCCTCTAAAATTAGCCCTTACACATCAACAAGGTATTTTACGTGCAGTTCCAGAAAAAACATTAAAAAACTTCAAGAATAGAATCTGCACTATTATTCCAGGAAAGATTGATAAAAAAGACTTGTTCGTCAAGATCGCTCTAGAAGAATTTTCATTTACACAAGAAGAATTTCTCGCGGCGTTGCCAGCAGGAGGTTCAAAAATAGTCACATGAATATCTCATCACAATTTCAAATAGGAAAATTCGGAGTTACTCCAGGAGTTATAGATGCTCTCTCTTTAGTTTTAAAAACACACAAACACGTGCGGATTTCAGTTCTTAAATCTTCTGGGAGAGATAAAGAAAAAATGAAGACAATGACTCAACAACTTATCGACGGGCTTAACTTTAAGACAAAAAATACGCATACAGCTAGAATCATTGGATTCACAATTATTCTACGTAAACACGCTAAATAAAAGTAAGGTTTATAAGCCCTCTTTTTTACCTACACCTACATGGCAGATATTCGCTCTATTGAGCCTGGAAAATTTAACACATCTTTAGCTATAGCTTTAAAGAAACTAGACGAATTCAAGAAACCGGAGTGGATAGATTTCATAAAGTCTAGTCAACACAAACAGCGCCCTGTCAATGACCCTGATTTCTGGTACAAGCGTGGAGCAAGTATTCTTCGCCAAATCGCAATTCAAGGAATAGTAGGCGTTCAACGCCTTCGTACACGCTATGGTGGTAGAAAAGATAGGGGTATGAAGCCTCCACAATTTAGGAGTGCGGGTGGAAAAATTATTCGTACGCTCCTCCAACAATCAGAAGCCGCAGGTCTTATAGAGAAAACTAAAGGAAAAAACGCGGGGCGCCAACTCACAAAAAAAGGAAAAGAATTTTTAGAAGGTATTAAAGTATGAACCCACACTATCAACATTGCCGCGAGAATTCTAGTTTAAGGATAAGAAAGGAAGAAAATCGTGTCAATATTTATTCCAAAGCAGGAGAACTATTAACGCCAAGGGACATTGATGCTTGGGTAGCTACATCTGAAAGGAAATACGTCACAACATGCTATCACAAAATAATTGAATTATTCCAACCCGTTGCTGATGTCCTCACTAAATTAAACCTTATGGGACGAAACGCACTCCCTGTATCTTCCTTAGAGCTAAACTAATATGAAACGCGAATATCAAAAAAAAATAAAATTAGCAGTAGCCACTCGCCATACAAAATGGGCTCCATTTTGGGCAGTACTCAAAAAATTTGGAAAAGGCAAGGCAGGCCACGTTCATCCTTCTCAGATGACTAAGAACAGGCGCCATTGGCGCAGAACTAAATTGAGACTCAAGCCACGACGCTCTCCCAAATCACACCTAGGATAAAACTATGGCAGAAACAAAAACTCCTGTACTCGAAAGAGAATATGTGATTCCTCTCAGACGCGTTTTTCTTCGCGTTCCGCAGTATAGACGTACAGGCAAAGCAGTAAAAGCTATTAAGGAATTTATTGCGAAGCATATGAAAGTAGAAGATAGAGATACAAATAAAGTTAAGTTAGACGTATTTTTTAATAACGAAATCTGGTTTAGAGGAAAGGCAAATCCTCCTTCAAAAATAAAGGTAAAAGCAAAGAAAGAGGGAGGGATTGTTCATGTAACTTTTGCAGAGACACCTCAGATTGTCGCTTTCAAGAAGCTGCGAGAAATGAAGCGCCATATTCCTACAAAGAAAGAAGAGTCTCCTGTAAAGACAGAAGAAAAGAAAGAGGAAAAAACCCCAGAGCAAAAGAAGGATGAAGAAGAAAAGGGAAAATCAGTAGAGCAAGCAAATCTCAAACAGGCAGATCAAGCCGCGAAAGCTCAGAAACATACTACAAAGCCGGAAAAAGCTCAGCACCCACAGAGAATGGCGCTGAAGAAGTAAGTTTATAACTCTTTTCTCTTTACATCTATATGTATCCTCTCCAAATTGCTCTGAGAAAGAAAGCACAACCTAACAAAATCGCAATCTATCAAAACTTTTTCAAGACAGGAAAAGGCGAATATGCGGAAGGAGATATCTTCATCGGCGTCACTGTGCCAGACACAAGAGCAGTTGCAAAACAATTTTCACACATCTCTTTTGAAGAACTCGCTCCAATTCTCAAATCACCTGTCCACGAAGATCGCATGGCTGCTTTAATAGTGATCGTTAACAAATTCCAAGAAGCAAAAAATGATGGTGACAAAAAAATAAGTGTTGATTTTTATATTGAACATCATCTGGCAGGAAACAACTGGGATTTAATAGATTGCATCGTAGATAGAATACTAGGTCCTTGGCTCATCGATAAAGACAAATCTCTTCTTTATACTTATGCAGAATCAAGCAATCTCTGGGAACGCCGCATCTCTATCATCACTACATTTCATTTCATCAAAAATAATCGCTTCGATGACACTTTAAGAATATCTGAAATTCTTCTCAACGACAAACACGACCTCATTCACAAGGCGTGTGGTTGGATGCTTCGCGAGGTTGGAAAACGTGACATCACAGTTCTCAAGTCATTTCTCAAGAAACACTATAATCTCATGCCCAGAACAATGCTAAGGTATTCTATAGAGAAGTTACCAGAAAAAGAAAGGAAAGCGTATTTAAATGGACTTGTCTGAGGAATTTCATGAGTCTAGATATTGAATCAATCAAATCAAAAAAATCAATTTCGGAATTATTAAAATTCAGTATCATCAACATAGACAAGCCTTCAGGTCCAACGAGTTTTCAAGTCTCTCAATATGTAAAAAACCTCTTTAAAGTAAACAAAACATCTCATTTCGGCACTCTCGACCCTCAAGTCAGCGGCGTCCTTCCAGTCGGTTTAAGTAGAGCATGTCGTCTTAATGAGGTACTCATGCATAGAGATAAAACTTATGTAGGGATCATGCGCCTCCATATGGAAGTGGATGCTCAAAAGCTTAAAAAAACAATCCAAAAATTTCTTGGAAAAATTCAGCAACTCCCTCCTGTACGTTCAAGGGTAAAAAGAGCCATTAGAGAACGCGAAGTAAAAACATTCAATATTTTAGAACAAGACGAAAAAGATATTTTATTCGAGACGCAAGTGCAAGCAGGAACTTACATTAGAAAACTCTGCGATGATATGGGAAAAGAGATAGGTGGAGCACACATGTTAGAATTAAGAAGAACACATGCAGGAATCTTTGAAGAAAAAACAAGCCGTAATCTTTATGAGGTTGAGCAAGCATTTAAAGAATATCAACAAGGAAATGAAAAAGCATTGAGAACAATGCTTATTCCAGGAGAAATTGTTACAACACTGCTTCCTTGTTTGGAAATTCGTAAAGACGTCATAAAAAAATGTCTTACCGGAAGCCCAATTTTTCCCAGTTTTCTCAAAAATGCCGAAAAGGGAAATGCGCTTTCTGGCCTCAAAAAAGACGAGTTCTTATGTGTTGTTGCAGAAGAGCAATTGATAGGATATTACAGATATACTGGAGAAGAGACAGTTATTGCACGTCCAGAATTTGTTCTCAATTAGCGTCTCAATTTTAAGAGTATTTTCTTAAATAGCATATTCAAGATCACACAAAGTAGTACAAAAAGCACAACCAGTCCAATAACTTTTCCTGTGCCTTTTACAGCAGTCAGGAAGAGAGTAAATCCTTTTCCTGCAAGCCATCCCAATGGCATCATGACAAGAAACCAGAGAAAAATAAGGAAGGTATTGACAAAGAAAAATCTCCAAAAACGTTTTTCTTTGTGGCTCGCATGCAAGACAAGAGCAATACGCGTTCCATAAATAAACTTAGAAATACCTAGAGGGATGACATAATCTCTTCTTCCAAGTCTCTCGACGAAACGAACTAAAGGCTTATGCTCTTCCTTGCGTTCCATACGGGCAATCCATTTTCTTAAATTAGAAGTCTGTGCAACAAGGTAAATGGCAGCATCATGCACCAGGGCACCTAAAAATCCAAAAATACAAATAGTCAGAAAATCAGCTCTGCTTCCTCCAGAGGCAATAGCTAGCAGCAAGAGAAGATCCTCACTCAAAACTCCTACGATAAAAGAAATAAGAATATTATTCTCATAAAAAAGAGAAATAAGATCGCTGAATACCATTACTCTCCAAAGATTTTTACTTTTTTAAGGCTTTCTCACTCACTATAAAGTATATAAATCGCGCTATTATCAAACAGGCATGCAAACCATATCTTGGCCTGACTTTGAGAAAGTTGAACTCCGAGTCGGCACTATTCTTAAAGTAGAAGACTTCCCTGAAGTAAAAAAACCAGCTTATAAACTAGAAATAGACTTCGGCAGCGAGATCGGCATCAAGAAATCCAGCGCGCAGATTATCAAACATTATACTAAAGAACAACTCATAGGAAAACAAATCATTGGAGTCATAAATTTTCCCAAAAAACAAATCGGCCCGTTTCTCTCAGAAGTCCTTACAACTGGCTTTGCGGACGCAAACGGCGATGTCGTGCTTGCAATCCCTCATAAACTAGTTCCTAATGGTTCAAAGTTGTTCTAGGAAGAAAGGTTTAATAATACAAGTCTAAAAGTTAAAAGATGGATAGATCTATAAAACATTCATTACAACAACGTCTTGCAGGCATTTGCGATATCACAGTAAGTGTCGAAAGCGAAGTACGTAGGCATACCGAAGCTAAAAGAACAGGCTTCGTGCAATTTCCCCTCACATTACAGCGCACTCTTGTTTTACAAATGTCTCAATTATTTCCTGCAGATACAGTAGTAATAGAGTTAGGCTGTGGTATCGGTAGTTTCACTTTCATGAACGCGGCAGCAAGATTCAGTTCATATGGTATTGATTGCAATTCGTATCTTATTGATGTTGCGCGCGAGATACACTCTACTTGCATAGATCAAGACTGCATTGATAGAGATGTTGATTGTAGATTCGCAGTTGGAAATATTCATTGCGGAGAGACATACAATGAGTATAAAAAATATGCTGAAGCAACCTTTGCGGAAAATCCCGATCGTGCATTTGAAGAAATATTTCCGCTTGAGGGCAATATGAATAACCCCTATAAAGAATTAGGCATTTCTTTGTCTGATGCAGATTTGGTATATTGTTATCCATATCCAGAGCATATGCCCTTCCTCTGTAAGTTTCTTGCTGAAATGACAAGCAGTAAAACACATTTCATCCTACCGTTCTATAGCGAGGAGTATATTTCTTTGTTGCCTCTAACACCAATCTATACCGCGCCCTCTGTTTTATGTAATATTCGCTTGCCTGCATCAGTGTCAATCTATCGTCATGCATAAGGAAACCTTATAACCTCTAAAATCTAATTCCTTGCATGCGTGAGTTCATCTATTACTCTAGAACAGCCCCGACATCAGGAAGTTACGTAACAGAAGATCTCCAGCGTTCAGGTCGCATCGATATCGCAGTCCATACAGTGATTGCAACCTTCTTTCTTAGTCACAAAATAAGAACAGACACAAAGTTACATCTCTGTTTCGCAGGACCTCCCGATCCTCCTAAGCATCTTGAACTCAAGCCAGTCACAGAGGGAAAAACAGGAATCGATAAGATTTACTTGGCAAAAAAAGATGTTTCAGGCGTTCTGAAAAAAATGCTCTATAAATGCAGAGAAGGGGAGAAAAAGGAAGTCTTTCCTGGATTCTGGATAGAAAAGAAAGGGTTTTTAGAAATTGTCAAAGAACTCTCAGAAGAAGGAAGAAATATTTACATTCTAGATCCAAAAGGCGAAGACATCCGTACAGCAGACATTAAAGAAAACCCTATTTTTATTTTGGGAGATCATAGGGGCCTACCTCTAAAGGAACTTAAGCGTCTTAAGACGTTTTGTATACCTGTTACTATTGGGCCTAAAATTTATTTTGCTTCGCAAACTTTAGCTGTAGTCAACAATGAAATAGACAGGCGAGAATCCGACGGACGCCTTTCATCTTTTCAGAAAGAAAAAGAAATTCTTCTCGAAGATAACACTGAAGACAATGGCAGCAATGCAGAGTAAGCAACTACAATAATCTTTAAAAGCTTAAGACCAATCAAAGAGATATGACAAAGGGTGTTTCCATCAGATTTCGCTCATATGAAGCTACCGTTCCCAAGCTTCTTGAACTTATTAAGTTTGAACGTGCACTCCAAAATCAGAAGTCTATCATTCTCAAGCCAGCAGTCAATCAAAAAGATGCCTTAAATACTCCTGTTGAGTTTGTGGAAGAAGTTCTCAAATTCTGTTTAAAACATAAATCTCCAGACGCTTCAGTGTTTATCGCAGAAGGATCTGATGGTGCAGAGACAATGGATCTATTTGATTCACTTGGCTATAAAACTCTTTCAGAAAAGTATCAAGTAGGCTTGCTGGATCTTAATCAGGCAGAGATAGAGGAAATACAAGATGGCAATTTTACAAAATTTGAAAGTATTAGATTTCCAAAGCTGCTTCTCAATAGTTATATTGTCTCTCTTCCCAAGCTCTCTGCCGATGGTGAACTCGAGATGCAAGGAGCTCTCTCTAATATGCTGGGTGCATTTCCGTCACGATACTACCAAGGTCTTTTTGCAAGGAAAAAGAGCAAAATACGCAAATGGCCTCTCAAATATGCGGTGCACGATATTCTTCGTTGTAAACTTCCAGACTTTACTGTTATCGATGCTTCAGAACAAGGAAATATTCTTGCAGGCTTTCCCCTAGAGATGGATAAACAGGCAGCAAAACTCCTTGGTAAAGAGTGGAGGTCTGTGCAGTATCTCAAGCTTATCGATGAAGAGTTTGCGCAATCTTTCGCACAGGATACTGCTAAAGAGGTTCAAGCAACAAGTTCGGAAGCTCCTACTAAATAACAAACTGTAGTAAACTATATGAACTCTTATGTTTTCTCTTTTCTATGAAAAAATCAGTCCGCCTCACAATCACAGGTTCTTTACAGAGTCTTTTCTTTAAACAGTTCATCAAAGAAAATGCCGATGCAAATGATGTCCGCGGTTTTCTTAGAAATCTAGAAGGGGGAAAAGTAGAGGTGTTTCTCGAAGGAAATTTAGATGATGTCAACGAAATGATTGAGGTCTGTAGCAAAGGGCCAAAATATGCAAATATCAGAAGTCTCGAGCAAAAGGAAGAACGTTTTCAAGACTTTAAGGAATTTAAGGTTCTCAAGATATAAAAACTTTTAAAAAGATATCTTCTCTCTATAAAACAACAAGGATTTAAAAACCATCTTTTCTTAAGAAGAAGATGAAAAGGGTGAAAGTAATTTCAGGCAATGTTCTTCCAACTACAATTAAAACCATCACTGTTATTAACATACTCGTTGTGTTCCTTCTTTTTCTTTCAGCAGTATCGCTCTATACAGAATCACAAGCCATTAAGGATCATCCTGAAGAGGCATTAACTGCCTTTATCAAGTCCTTAGAGAAGTATCCTTCTCTTCAATTGACTGAAGAACAGGCAAGAGAGTCTTTGCAAAATGTTGTGCAAGTTGCGTTTTATATAGAAATAGGTTTGCTTCTTTTAGCTATTTTTCAGGGAATCATCGCATTTGCTCTCTGGAAAAGAAAACCTTGGGCACGCATTGCGCAAATCGTTGTTTCCTTGCTCTTTGTTGCCTACAGCCTTCTAGGCATCAGCGTGGGAGCTATAGTATTTAACATCCTAGTTCTTCTCGTGCAAGGATGGATTGCTAGCTACCTTCTGTTTACACCTGAAGGAAAGAAAGCTTTCAAAAAAGCATAGCTTCATAAACTCTTTAAACTCCTTTTTATTCTTCGACTCATGATTTCAAGAGATGATGCCACGAAACTTCTGCACGAACACGTTCAATCAGATTCTTTGCGCAAGCACTGCCTTGCAGTCGCATATGCCTGCGAGGCCTATGCAGATTACTTTCAAGCAGATCGGGATCTTTGGTTTGCCACAGGCCTTCTCCATGATTTTGATTATGAGGAATTTCCAACAAAAGAGCACCATCCCTTTGAAGGTGTGAAAATACTCAAAGATAAAGGATATCCTGCAGAAATTATCGAAGCGATTCTTGGCCACGCAGAATACTCAGGAGTTAAACGCGCAAGTAATTTGGCAAAAACGCTTTTTGCAGTCGATGAACTCTCAGGATTTATCGTTGCCTTAGCAAAAGTCAGGCCAGGGAATTTTGAAGGCATGTCAAGCGATTCAGTCAAAAAAGCTCTTAAAAAGAAAGGCTTTGCAGAAGCCATAAGCCGCGAGGATATCACAAAAGGCATCCAAGAACTCAATATTCCAGATAATCAGCATTTTGAGCGCGTGATTAACGCGCTCAGAGATCACGCACAGGCACTAGGGTTCTCTTCTCCAAAAGCTCTATAAATACTCGTTCTCTATTTGTGTAATGGGAAGACAAGACGAAGTGCTTAAAGAGAGACTTAAGAAAATAGAAGAAATTAAGAAGTTAGGGATAAACCCCTATCCTCATTTCTTTGAAAAAACAGATACTGCTGCAATGCTTCAAAAGGAACATGAGAAACTTAAGCCTGAGCAAAAATCAAAAGCAAACGCCAAGATTGCAGGTCGTCTTGTCTCTTTAAGAGACTTAGGGAAAATTGCCTTTGGAGTACTTCAAGATGAATCAGGAAAAATACAAATTGTTCTACAAGAACCAGATACGAGCGAGAAAGTTTCAACATTCTTTAAGAAATATATAGATCTTGGGGATTTTGCAGGAGTAGAAGGAACACTCTTTAGAACAAAACGTGGAGAGCTTTCAGTGTTAGTCAAAAAAGCAGAACTTTTATCAAAATCTCTTCAGTCACTTCCTGATAAATGGCATGGACTCGAGGATAAAGAAGAACGCTATAGAAAAAGATATCTTGACCTCATCATGTCTCCCGAAGTTAAGGAAACATTTCATCAGCGCTCGGCAATTATCTCCACACTACGATCATTTTTAGAGTCAAAAGGATTTATTGAAACAGATACGCCAATATTACAACCATTATACGGTGGTGGAGCAGCAAGGCCGTTCATTAGTGAACTTCATGCTCTAAAGATGCCTGTCTACTTGGCAATTTCTAAAGAACTTTATCTTAAAAGACTGATTGTAGGAGGATTCGAACGCGTGTATGAGATGAACCGTATTTTTAGAAATGAAGGTATTGATGCAACTCATAATCCTGAATTTACAATGTTGGAGACCATGTGGGCATATGTAGACTATCGCGCAAATATGGATCTTTTTGAAGAAATGGTTGAGTTCGTAGCAAAAAAAGTGAGAGGGACAACAAAAATTACTTATCAAGAAAAGGAAATAGAACTTAAACGTCCATGGAAAAGGCTTACATTATATGAGGCCATCAAAAAATACGTTAAAATTGATGTCGCTTCGATGAGTGATAACGATCTCAGAGAATTTATTGCAGAACATAAACTCCAGTTAAAAACAGAATTTCGTCGCGGGGTAGCTATTGAAGAAATCTTTTCAGAATTAGTACAACCCAAGCTTATCGAGCCAACCATTATTTACGATTATCCTGCAGAGGTTTCCCCTCTAGCAAAAAGAAAAGCAACCGATCCTACTCTTGCCGAGCGTTTCGAACCCATTATTAATGGTTGGGAAATGGGCAATAATTACTCAGAGCTTAACGAGCCAATTACTTTAAGAAAAGTCTTTGAAGCTGAAGCAGAGCTTAAGAAAAAAGGAGATGAGGAAGCCGCGCCATATGATGAAGATTTTATCAACGCACTTGAAATAGGGATGCCTCCTACATCAGGTCTAGGACTTGGAGTAGATCGTCTTGTGATGCTTCTTACGAATTCTGCGTCCATCCGCGATGTGCTGCTTTTCCCCTTTATGAAGCTTCAAAATCTCAAAGAAGATAAAAATGAAGAACAAGCCTCTAAGTCACAAGTCTCACAATCTGCTATAGCAGTCCTCAATACAGGCTCGAACCTTTCACCCTGGCAGCAAATGAATACAGTAGCACATCTCACCGCAGCACTAGGTGCAAGAAAGGGCAAGTCTCTTTTGCTCCAGGACCAGATTACTACAAAAGATAATCAGAAGATTGCCCTCAACATTCAACATGCAATTATGATCAAGCAAGCTTCTTCGAACAAGGAACTTACTGTCCTAACTAAAGCAGCAAAGGAAGTAGGATGCGAAGTAACAGAATTTACCAAGGAAATGATTGAAACGACAGACGATCGTAAAGTCATAGAGCAAACTGCGAATAAGTCTCTTAAAGATGTTGAGTTTCTCGGTGTTCTCATTTTTGGAAAACGTTCCATAGTAGACTCTCTTACACAATCCTTCTCTCTTTTTACAGAATTTGCTTCTTCTTCTCCTAAAAAAGAGAAAAAAGGAGGTAAACTATGACTGACATTATCATTAAAAGCAAGATTAAAGCCTCAGTTCCAGACTTAAGCGTCGCTAGCGAAGTGGCAGAGGCGCTGAATAACAAAGTTCAGGAACTTCTTAATGTAGCAGCTCAGCGTGCGAAGGCCAACGGCAGGCGTACTCTGCAAGCACGCGATCTTTAAAATATACTGCTTTCTATTCCAACGATCTTATGAAAAACAAATTCCCAACATTCGCAGTACTCATTCTCATCGCTTCAGTGATTTGGCTTCTCACAGAATTAAAAGTCATTAAAATATATATTCCTTATATTCCAGTCATAGCTATTATTCTTTCTCTTGGCTGGATCATTAATCATTACAGGAAATAATTACTTTTTAAAACAAGAACGTGTAATAATGGGTGTAACTTGCTTACCATCAGCTCTTAGAAATGCAACACCTACAGAATCAAGATTTTTGATTTCTAAACGCTGATATTCTACCAAATATTCTCTGTTTTTTCCTAGGAATGGAGCTGCAAATCCACGATAGCTAAGGGAAGTTCCACTCTTATCTGTAAGAGTAAAAAGAACAGTAGTGCCAGCTCCTCCTAAGAAGTCGCTTCGTAGCGTGATACTCGCAGGATTATCACAGCGCAAATCAATAATAGAAAAAGAGTATCGTTGATAAGAAATATATCTTATAGAAGTGAGATCAACAATACGAGAAAGGTTTTCAAAAAATAGACTATAACAAGAGATATAATTAAATTGGGCATTAGAAGAAAGATTAACACCACACTGCCTCCAAGAATTATAGTTTGCTTTAAATTGGTCATCGTAATCTCTATCATGAGGAAATGCTTTGCTGAACTCCATAAAAGTGTAGTTTTGGTAGATATCAGCACAGGCTTGAGTGCATGCAACATCATGAAAACGCATTTTATTCTGTATTTCAGAATATTCTGGAATATCAATAACAGGGCACAAAGAAACACATTTCATATTCTGATAATCTAAAGTCATAATTTTTTGGCGGAGGTTGTCGTTATCTAGTTGCACATAAAGGTGATACAGTCCATAGGCCAAAAAGAGAAAAAAGAAAATAAGAATACTCAAAAAAAGATATTTCCACCAAGGAGAAGGTTGTTTGCGATACGACTTAAAATACTCTCTACTATCTTCTTTCATTTTTATACTAACAGAGGTATATATTTAAACTTTATACCTCGCTGCATTGTTTATAGCGCAGTTTTCGGCAGCGAGGTATAAGAGAAGTATGTACAAGAAAGGGCGATAAATTGTGCAGTTCTCTATATTTTTACTACACAAGAAGGAAAAACGATCTTTATATACAAGAAGAAGTGATAAAAGTTATGGGTGTGTCCGAAGGAATAAAGTATCATGTATATCTTCGTTTTCATCTAGGAAAGAATACAAACGTTTTTCCTATTGGAGAAAGAGCATATCCACAGCCAATTATTGGACAGAAATGTTATCTTCCTCATCAACAGGATGCTTTTTACCAAGATATGCCTCAACCTATTATTGAAGAAATTACACCTAACCCTTTAGTGGGAGAACCTCCTCGCCTTTATATTGGAATTAATCTTTCTGAAAACCAAGATGGTGTGACTCTTCATGGTGTCCTTGCAAGTCTTTTTAAATGGTATCAAAACGAAAGCCAAAATCTTGCTCAAAGGGATTTTTCTTTTTCTAATCACTCATTCGAACAAACATACGGGCAAGTGCCTGCTGGAAATTATAGACAAATAGTAAGAAGCGCAGTTCAGAAAATGAATTGTCAACAAGCGCGCGAAACTCTTTTAAACACCACTGATCTTTCAGAGCGATGTCAAACAAATCAAAGGGGTCCAATGCCGAACGCGAACTCGTTAAGATCTTTACAGAACAAGGTTGGCGGGCCCTGCGCGTAGCTGGCTCTGGCGTCAACGATGATTCTCCCTGTGATATTATCGTTGGAAAAGTAGGAAAAAAAGGATATGCTATCGAAGCAAAATCGAGCAAAAAAAACAGGATTTATATTACTAAAGAGCAGATAGAGGATTTCGTAAAGTTTTCATTGATGCTAGGTCTAACACCTGTTTTAGCAATCCGCTTTAACTATAAAGGGTGGGTATTTCTAAATCCTCAGCACATAGAAGATACTGGAAAATATTGGGTAGTAAGTTTGGAGCGTACGGAAACTCATGGTCTTCGTTTTAGCCAGTTCTTCGAAGAGTCTCATTAGCGAGTGTAATATGCTAAGATCTCTACTTTCACTGTCTACTCCAAAGAGGACACTGTATACTTAAAGGGATATGATTAAATAGTCTAATTTCCTCCTGCTTGCAGGAGGTGATTAATGAAGTGTCCAAATTGTAAATGCAAAGAGGTTGTAAAAAGAGGTAAGAGATATAACCAATCTGGAGCAAAACAAAGATTTTTATGTAACAAATGCAAATCCATCTTTATCAAAAAGGATGGATTTGAAAGAATGAGATTCACAAAAAAAGATATTGCTCGAGCAATTCACTTGCACAATGATGGTCTTTCTCTTTTTCAGATACAGAACCATCTCTGGCAACATGATGGTGTAAAATTAACTCGGAAAACAATTAGTGACTGGATAAAGAAGTACCGTGTTTTTTTAAAATCCAGTAAATAAAATTACACCTATTATTAAAGGAAGGATTCACTACGATGAAAAGTATGTGGAAAAACCCCAGCAGAAATGGCAGAGATATTTCTTCCCTTGAAGAGAAACAAGATCTTGAGCCTTATCGAATATTGTGCGCTAGAACTACGAGGATAAACCGTTAAGGTTACAGTGTCTGATCAAAGTGTCCTAGTTCATGACATATGTCACCACCCCTCAGAATAGCTTATCGAATGCAAA
>JBBTBG010000009.1:0-28790 GCA_038043805.1 Nanobdellota archaeon
ATTAACACTCCTTCTCTCTTTTCATAATGTCAATCATCTTCGGTCCTGCAGGTCTAGGCCCTGTCAAGACAGCTCTGCAAACATTAGAACACTATCATAAGCTAGGTCTGCGAGCGTGCGAGATTGCCTTTACGTACAGCGCGTACATCAAACCTGTTGAAACTGCCGTTATTCGTGAAAAAGCAGAATCTCTAGGCATTGATCTCAGTATTCATGCACAATATTTTGTCAATCTCAACTCTTCAGAAAAAGCAAAGCGCGAGGCGACAAAGAAGCGTATTCTACAATGCTGTGAAATAGGAGAACTACTGGGGGCAAAAATAGTAGTCTTTCATCCAGGATATTATACAGATAAAGGAGACACGGCAGAAAAAAGAGAGCAAACTTATCAAACCATCAAACAAGGTGTTATTGAACTCCTACAAGAAATAAAAAAGAAAAATTGGAGCATCAAAATCGCACCAGAAACAATGGGCAAGGTAAATGTTTTTGGAAGTGCGGAAGAAATCTCACGTTTGGTAAGAGAAACAGGCTGCTCTTTCTGTATCGACTTCGCACACATTCTCGCTCGCGAAAAAAAAGTAGATTACAAGAAAATCGAGAATGCATTTCCTCAAAAAGTCTGGCATGTACATTTCTCAGGCATTGTATATGGAGACAAAGGTGAAAAGCATCACATTACAACGGAGAAAAAAGTCTGGCAGGAATTGTTAAAAAATTTGCCACAAGATAAAGAAATTAGAATCATTAATGAGAGTCCAACAATGGTTGAAGATAGTGTGAAGGGTATGAAACTTGCTGAGAAGATAAAATAACAACGTATACCTCTCTCCTCTCAAATCTTCTTAAGACGCTTTTTATTTACGTAAGTGGAATCGTGGCTTCCCAGGTGTCTGAGACTCCTGATAATTTTCCTCTTCAGAGAGGTCTTCCTTGCTTCCGTTTCCTAGATTTCTTTTACGTTCCTTGTCAATTTGAAGCAATTTCATACGCGCCTGCTCCGGATCGACTCTGCAGACATTGAGAACGCCTAGTATTTTTTCAAGGATCTCTTCATAGCTTTCTCGACGGTAAATGCGCAAATGTTCAAGTCGCTCCTTAGTCTTTTTAGTGATCTTAATAGTGGTAATGTCCATATCCCTTATACCAAGGTATACTATTTAAGCATTTTTATAGTATAATAGTCACTTTAGAATGGTCTTAATTTGTTATCACCATAAAGTTTATATACTGCTTTCCGGTTGGAATTTTAACTAAATTTATACCCTAACCATGAAATCTAAACAAATTTTGGTTTCACTTGTCGCAGTGTTTGCATTGCTTATTATTTTTTCAAGCAATGTAAGCGCTTTCGCGCGTATTGCAAGCGTTGAAGTAGGCGATGCTGAAGCGGTCCGATTCGGCCAAATCAATGTTGCTGCATCTGCTGGAGAATCTCTCCCAGTACTTGTACGCTTTACCGCAGACAAAAACGCGTCAGATGTGCGAGTCCAAGCTGAACTGAATTCTCGTGGTAAGGATTACCAGGCAGAAACAGAACGATTTGATGTCATTGCAGGTGGAGTATACACCAAGAGACTCAACGTTGTTATGCCTAAGAACATCGATCCAAGCGAACGCTTAAGTCTTGAAGTCAAGATTTCTAACGCCGCTTTCGGAACGTCAGATCGAAAAGTAATCCCTATCAATGCGCAGCGTGAGTCCTATCTTTTAGAGATTCTCGATGCCGAGATGGATACCAAAGCAAGCGCAGGAACAGTACTTCCTATTACTATTGTTCTTAAGAATAGAGGAAGTCATTTAGCAGAAGACACATTTGTCACTGCAAGAATCCCAACATTGGGTGTTCAAGAACGCGCGTACTTTGGAGATCTTTCAGCAGTAGACAAAGCAGATCCAGATAAGGAAGATGCAGCTGAACGTATTCTGTTCGTCCGTATCCCTGAAAATGCAAAGGCAGGAATCTACACAGTTGAAATAGAAGCTACGAATGATGATTCGACTTCTGCTGTGAGCAAGAAAATTGCCATCAGCGATACAGGAGCTCAGAGCGTAGTTGTTTCCTCAAGCAATAGTAAAAATTTTGCTGTTGGAGAGAAAACGACTTACAGCATGACTATCCTGAACTCTGGAAACAAGGCTAAGATCTATACACTGGCAACAGAGTCTTTGAGTGAAGACTTCAAGCTAACTCTAAACGAGCCAGTGATAGTTGTTCCTGCTGGAAACAGCAAGGTCCTTGACATTGATGCAACAGCATCAAATACAGGATCTTATGGATTTACTGTTTCAGTAACTTCAGACGGAGCCCTTGTAAAGAAAGAGACATTTACAGCAAAGGTAGAAGGAAAGAAAGGCGTTGAAGGAAATACAACTGTTGTATTAACAGTTATCCTTGCAATTGTCTTTGTCGTCCTTCTAGTTGTGCTGATAGTGCTCTTGACAAGAAAACCTGAAAAGACCAAAGAATTCGGAGAAAGCTACTACTAAGTTTATACTTTATTTTTATTTTTTATTAACTTATTAGTTTCTCCGGATATTTTTTATTTTTTAAATTTAAAAAAATAATCATGACTCTTGATAATAGAATATTAGAAGATCCATTAAAGCTATTTGACTTTTTGAATAGAGAGGTGTATAGTGATGAACATCCATCAAGTCCCGAGTTCATAAAAGGAATGAGACAAATTATTGAAGAAATGCCTGACAAGACAATGCAATACATAGTCCTTGCAGGATATCTTACGATGCTAGAGGGTGATACTTATATCATTGCAGATTTAAGTCGTATGAAAATTGTTTGTGATGTCGAAGACTATCTCAAAAAAAATAAGTTGAATCACCCTAAACCAAGAGCGCGCCACCGCTAAGAAGAGGCAGTTTACAATAATAAGGATTCCTGCGCAGGAATCCTTAAATAGCTATTTCTCTTCGAAGAAGAATGGCATATATTAAGAAGATGGTGATGACTGGATTTAAATCATTCGCGCGAAGAACTGAAATTATCTTTGATAAAGGAGTCAATGTCATTCTTGGGCCTAACGGGTCAGGTAAAAGCAATGTAGCAGATGCGCTTTGTTTTGTACTAGGGCGCCTTTCCATTAAATCCATGCGTGCGGCAAAAGCCAAAAATTTACTCTTTATGGGCTCTAAATATATCAAACCTTCAAAAGAAGCCAGCGTAGAGCTTGTTTTCGATAATACTGACAAGATTTTTACAGTTACAAATGATGAGGTGAATGTCACCAGAGTTGTTCGGCATAACGGACAAAGTATTTACCGAATCAATGGCGAAGCAAAAACAAGGACAGAAGTGATCGAACTTCTTGCACAAGCAGGCATAGATCCCTATGGTTTTAATCTCATTCTTCAAGGCCAAATCCAATCTGTCGTGCGTATGCATCCTGAAGAGAGAAGGAAGATTATAGAAGATGTTGCAGGCATTTCTATCTATGAGTCAAGAAAGGAGAAATCTCTTCACGAATTGGGAAAAACTGATGAAAAGCTTAAGGAAATTTCAGCAATTCTCAGAGAACGTACTGCATATCTCAAAAACTTGGATCGGGAACGTGCACAAGCATTACGTTTTAAGGAACTTGAAGCTTCGGTAAAAAAATGTAAGAATTCCATTGTTCATAAGAAAGTAGAGGAAAAACAGAAGGAAATAGATGCTCTCATAAAATCTATCCAGGAGAAAACTACACATAAAGAAAAATTAAAGGAAAAAGCGGAGAAAAACCAAGGAGAAATATCTTCTTTAAGCGAGGAAATACAAAGAATTAACAAAAACATCCAGCAGGCAACAGGTCTCGAGCAAGAAACTCTCCACAATACTATTGCCAATCTCAAAGCAGAACTTGAAGGTCTACGTGTAAGAAGAGAAAATTATGAGCATAGAAGAGAAGAGATCGAGAGAAGAGTCGAAGAGATCAAAAAAACAATTCCCGAACTAGAAAAAGAAATTGAAGGGTTAAGGAAGGAATCTCCTATTCTTGCAAAAAAAGCGCACGAGCTAAAGAAGAAGAAAGAAGAGTTTGCTTTTCTAGAAGAAGAAAGAAGTAAGCTTTTAGCAACAAAAACAGAACTTAATTCTATTCGTGAAATTCTTAAAGATAAAGAAAGACAACTTGCACGCGTTATGGTCGAATCTGAAGAGGTGCTTAAACAGCTTGAATCTCTCTCAGCAAAATTGACGTATACGAAAGAGGAAGAATGTATGAAAGCAATCTCTCTAACGCGCAATACCGTGCTAGAGAGAGAAAAAGAATTAACAAGTGTACACACAGAGATTGTAAAATATGAGAAAGCACTCTCAGTAGCAGAATCTAAGATAGCACACGCAGAAAAAATAAAGAATCAGGTGGAAAAGATAGATATCTGCCCTCTTTGTCAAAACAAAATAACTGCCAATCATATCGAGCATGTTTCTAGAGAGTCTGATACGCAAATTTCAGAATCGAGCGAAATCAAAAGAGCCTCTCATGACGCTCTTAACAATCTGCAATCTCGTACAAAAGAAGTAGAAAAAGAAATGCGTCAGCTAAAAGAAGTATTGCAGAGTGCTCAGACAGAATTTCTTAGGCACAAAACACTGAAAGATAAGCACGAACAGATCAAGCGCGTTGTTGCTCATGAAAAATCTCTAAAAGAAGAGATTCAACTTCTAGAACAGCGTCGAATTTCCTTAGAAAATAAGCTCACTACTCTTGCAACAATTCAGGAAAAATATGATGCGAAAATCTTAGAAATAGAAGAGATTTCTTCAAGAACATCAGAAGACGCAGAAACTACTCTTCTCTATAAAGAAAGAGATCTTGAGAGTACTCATAATGTAATTAAGAGGAGCTCTAAAGACTTAGAAGAAGTTCAAAAAGACCTCAAAGATTTGATTGAACGCGCAAAATCTAAATCAAAAATCTTGCAGGAATTTGAAGAAAAAGAAAAAAGCTTGAACGAACGCTTCAAAAAGATGTTTGAAAAGCGTGATGATCTTCAGCGAGAAATACAAGACAAAGGAATTACTCTCACTGAGCTACAATCAGAGATACGGCAAATAGATGACCAGATTAACTATCTTCGTCTTGGAAAAGCGCGCGCGGATGCAGAAAAAGAAGCGCTAGATATGGAAATGACAGAGTATGCAGGTATAGAAGTTCTTGTAGGTAGTATATCTGCTCTCGAAGAGCGTCTCAAAAAATCACAAGAGGCTCTTATTCAAATCGGTTCAACAAATATGCGCGCACTTGAAGTATACGATGAGGTAAAGAAAGAATATGATGTGGTCTTTGAGAAAGTTACTATTTTAGAAAATGAAAAGCAGGAGATTCTAAAGATTGTTGAAGAAATTGATCGCAAAAAAACACGTTCTTTTATGAAAACATTCAAAGCTATGAGTGACCTCTTTTCACAGAACTTCTCAAAACTTTCTTCTAAAGGCGTTGCATTTCTCGAACTGGAAAACCAAGAGGATATTTTTGCAGGAGGCGTTAATATTGTGGTACGTCTCGCTAAAGGCAAATATTTTGATGTAACTTCTCTTTCAGGAGGGGAGCAAACGTTAGTTGCTCTTTCATTACTCTTTGCTATCCAAGAATACAAGCCTTATCACTTTTATATTTTCGATGAGATCGACGCAGCCTTAGACAAGCGCAACTCTGAACGTCTTGCCGCACTATTACATCAGTACATGAAATCAGGTCAATATATTGTTATTACTCACAATGATTCTATTATTCTTAGCTCAAATGTTCTCTATGGTGTGAGTATGCATGATGGCGTTTCAAAAGTCTTAAGTCTTAAAATAGGGCAAAACTCTCCACAATCACTTTCAGAACATCCTCCAGCAGAATCACAGCTCCTCGAAGAGAAAGCAGTAAAGGAAATAGAATCTGAAGTTGCTAGGGAAAGACAAGACCAAGATATACATTCCTAACCTCTATGTAGTTTATCAAGAGCGAACATGATGTATCTACGAACTGGAACCAAATCTAAGCACTATAGAAAGATTTATAAGTTATACAACACGTATAACTTAATGGAAATCACCACTCGTCTTAAGCGTTGGGGAAATTCGGTAGGGATTATTATTCCAGCAGAAATGCTTCGTGAGAAAGGTCTTAAGGAAGAAGAAGAAGTCATCATCAGCGTAGAAAAAAAGAAAGGAATCCGTTATCTCTTTGGGTCTCTTAAACATGCGAAAATAGATGCTCAAAAAGTGAAAGACGAATTAAGAAAAGAGTGGAGTAAATGGTAGCATATTTTCTTGATACGTATGCACTTATTGAAATCATCCAAGGAAATAAGAATTATGAGAAGTATGTTGATAAAGAACTAAAGACCACAATTTTTAATCTCTATGAATTGTATTATAATCTTCTTAGGAATTATGGAGAAATAAAGGCGAAGGAATATTTTCTCCAATTTAAGGCAATTCTTATTTCTTTTACTGATGAGACTATTTTTAGCGCTTCTCAGTTTAAATTAAAGTATAAAAAAGAGCATATTTCATACACGGATGCATTAGGGTACTGTCTTGCTCTGGAAAAACAACTACTATTTCTTACAGGGGATAAAGCATTCAAATATTTTGAAAACGTAGAATTTGTGAAGTGACCACCATCTTTTTATACACCTCTCTCTATACTATTCTATGGAATTAGATTCAATCATAGAAAAGAGGCACTCTGTACGTTCTTTTAAAGACAAAAAAGCAAGCTGGAAGCTTGTTCTTGAAGCGATTGACGCAGCTAATAAAGGGCCATTTGCGGATGGTCGCAATCCTCTCAAATTTCTTATCATTGAAGAAGAGCCTACTATTAATAAGATCGCAGAGCTTGCAGGTCAGCTTTGGATCAACGAAAGTAGCATACTTGTTCTTATTTGTACTGACGATACCAATCTTGAGAATCTTCACGGTAAACGTGGAAAGAAATATTCAAGGCAACAGTCAGGGGCAGCGATAAATACGCTCATACTTAAACTTACAGATCTCGGTCTCTCATCGTGCTGGGTCGGAGCATTCACAGATGAACAAATTAAACAATACCTAAAAATTCCTAGTCATATCGAACTTGAAGCCATCATCCCCATTGGCTACGAGAAATCCAAGCCCTCCTTGCGTAGAAGAAAAAAAGCTCTGGATAATTCTCTTTTTTGGGAAAAGTGGGATCAAGGAAAACGTCCATCACTATTCGCAGAGGAAGCTCCAGAGCCAGCTTTTATTGAGTGATTATTTCTCAGCAGTTAAATAAAAGACTTCCCAGTCAAGAGTAAATCGATCGGAAAGATCGCTACCTGTAAAATATTTTAATGCTGCTTCAAGAGATTCTCCAAATCTACTACGAGCATTATGGATCCTTCGTAAGAACGTATCTGCCTCTCCCCTATTCTTAAAAGTTAAAGGTGTCTGTTCAATAGTATAATTAATATTCTTAAAACCTGCATCAAAACACAATTGTCGAGCAAGACCTTCATCAAGAAAGTCATGAGGATGGCCACGAGGTAAACAATAAGCAGGACTCTTAGAGTTATCCATTTCACCGTCAAAATAACGCTGTGTTCGTGTACCGTGAGCAATATCGCAAATAGCGAGTCTTCCTCCAGGTCTTAAAACACGATAAAATTCTTTGAAAGCATGTGCTCTTCCTTGTACTCCTGTTTCTAGCGAGCGATCATCATAGTGATGGAGTGCAGCAATAGTTGAAACAGTATCAATAGATCCGTCAGCAAGAGGAAAAATATAGTTGCCAAGTTGAGGGTTATGAACTTGAGGGACAAAAACAATAGGATGCGCCAGAGTATTACGTGCCATTGCAGCTTGTAAATTTTCGACTCGATAATCAAAGCTATAAACTCGCCCTTCGCAACCAACAGCGCCAGCCATAGGGAATGTCAAAATACCATTTCCCGTTCCCACTTCCAAAATACGATCGCCTTTCTGTGGTGCCACGTATGCAAGTTGATTATTCAGTTCAGCATCACGCACATGAGGAAACTTCGAATTAGCGGAGGCATAGCTATTCCAACGTCTCTTCTCATCTTCTTCCTTATAGTGTATCTTCATAGTAGTTACATAAATTCTAGATATATCAATTATTGTCCACCAAAAAGGTTGACAAGAGTAAAGGTTAAAAAGAATAAAATATTCAAAAGAGAGTGAACATAGAACTCCCTCTCAAAGAATACGGTCTCTCAGATAAAGAAATTACCGTTTACCTTGCGCTCTTACCTCTAGGAACAGTTAACCTACAAGAAATAGCAAAACGCGTAGAATTCCCACGCAGTACCGTCTATAATACCTTAAATTATCTTGCTCAAAAAGGACTCGTCTCAAAAATAGTAAAGGGAAATATTACCTTTTTTACAGCAACGGAGCCAAAAAGACTTAAGGAAACCTTAGAAGAAAAGAAAAAACTCATAGAAGCCATTCTGCCAAATCTTCAAATTCTCAAAGAGTCTGTCAAAGAATCTTCAAGTGTAGAAATATACGAAGGATTCAAGGGAATCTATACGATCCTTTCAGATGTTTTTAAGGTAAATCAGCAAACATATTACCTAGGAGCATACAAACAATCATTAGAAATCCTTAAACATCTCCCCGAGCATACACGTATGATGCGCCTAGAAAAAAGAATTCCTGCTAAAATTGTGATTGAGCCTTCAGATGAAGCAATATTCCATACCAAAAAATATCAACAACTCACCGAAATGCGATTTCTCGCGAGTATGAAAGACTTCCCATGTATGATCTTTATCTATGGGAAAAAGGTTGCCCTTTTCACGCTTCAAAAAGACCTCATAGGGATTATCATAAATAACGAACAAGTCTCTCTTGGAATGAAAATGATTTTCGATATGTATTGGTCGCAGGCTAAACCTACTAAGTTCTAAATATACTGCCCTGATGCGGTACGACCACGATACCAGTGAAGAGACTTACGCAAAACCTCATATTCAAAATGCTCAAGCATGGGATGAGCTATACAAGTAATAGACTCAATTTGATAAGGAGCGAGCGCACGGATTTGCTTAAAATTAAGGTCATCTTTTAATTCAGGAATCGGAAGTCTCTCAAGATCAATATCGCAGAACGAAGTAAGCCTTTCAAGAGTAGCCTTCGGTTGAGCTACTAAATCTTCATATTTAATAATCTTATATCGTTTCAGAAAAGACGCATTAGAAACGACCATAACATTAGCTCTAAACCATTGCTCGGCTGCCTCTTCATAGGTGGTAAACATTCCAGTATATTGGGGCCGTTCAGGGTCGTCTCTCCGCTTGCGAACAGTTCCTTCGCACACGGCATATCCGTTGCGCACAATAGCGACAAAGGATGCGTCAGGAAAATAACTTTGAATAAGCCTTGCTCGTAACGTATCAGAAGGGCTTTTAAAAACCAATCTTTTGTTAGGGGTAAGAAATGAACTAAATACACGAGCTATTTGAAGATGATCTTCCTCTCGATAATCATTTTCAGTAACATGATAGCACATCTTAAACTTAGGATGAGCAAAGAGGCGAAACGTCTCACGAATATAAGAGGTCATATGCTTTGGGAGACCAGGCAGCGTTTGTGATTCAACATCCGGACCGCAAAGATCCGGATGCCCTTTAAGTGTCTTCCAAAGGACAGTAGTGCCACTGTTATTACACCCAAAAACAAAAATAGGCCTCTCAATCTTATGCATTGAGTTTATAAGATGAACTTTTTCCATAAAAGGGACTTATAAAGAGAGAATAAAAATCAATGTTGTTGTCTAGCACCACAACCTTTATAGACACTCCAGAGAGTAGAAAAACATGGTCGAAGAGATGCTACAAAAGCTGGGGCTAAGTCCTGTAGAAATAAAAGTATATCTTTATTTGCTTAAAGAAACAACATCCTATGCAGGTAAAATAAGTGCAGAAACACTTCTTAATCGAACAAATGTATACGAAGCGCTTCAACGTTTGCTTCAGAAAGGACTTGTCGCATCAGCTCAAAGAAACAAGGTAAAGTGGTTTGAAGCTCAGCCTCCGGAGCGCCTTTTAGCCCTAGTTGCTGTTCAAGATCAGGTTCTTAAGGAGACAACTCGCCAAATAATAAGTGCAATTCCTCTACTGAAGAAGACGATCAAAGATGGAGAAAACGAGCTTAGTGTAGTAACCTTCATTGGAAAGAAAGGATTGCGAATGCTTTTTGAAGAATTACTCGCAGAAAAGCAAAATGTTTTCCTAATCGCAGCAGAACTACAATTTAAAAAGGTCTTAGGGCCCTATTTCGATTTGTGGCACAAAAAAAGAGCAGAGCAAAAAACAAGGCAATATTCAATTTTTCCTCTACATATGAAAAATCAACTCAAAAAAAAAGCATTACTCAACTACCGATTCGTAGAAAGCAGATTTACTAATCCTGCCACAACTATTATTTGTGGTAATAAATGTGCTTTTATCCACTGGGAAGAAAATCCCATTGCAATTAGGATATCCAATCTAGGAGTAGTAAGGTCTCAGAAAAATCATTTCGATCTTATTTGGAAAAACGCTAAGGAATAATGAGCTACTCCTGCAAGTGAAACTCAACTTTCATCCCATCGGGATCTTTTGTAAAAATCGCAGTTCCACCATATCCATCATCTGTAATTCCTCCCTCTTCCATTTCAATTTCCATCTTACGCAATGCTTCCTCAATTTCACCCAGATCCTCTTTATTATCGACTCGAAATGCCCAATGATTCAATCCAAGATGTTCAGGATTAAAAACATCATCCTTACCAATAATCTCATTGGAATGTGCAAGCCAGAGAGAAAACATTCCATCCGTCAATCCACACACATCTTCTTCGTCATGCACAACTTCCATCCCACACACATTCTGATAAAACTCCTTGGATTTCTTAAGATCTCGTACAATTAAGGTAATGTGATGAACGCCTGTTGTAGTAACCATACAATGAAAAGAGAAAAAGATTAATTAAATCTTTCGATTTACAAAGGCATCTTCGCACACGGAAAAATAATGTCTTCACTCATAATAGCCGTATCAATCTTCTTTACAGCATGTTTAAAATGCGTTGTGAATGCTCCGATCGCATCGTTATATTCTTTAAAACTCCTAGCAAACAGAACAAATTCAATATCCCAAGGCGCAATCTGCTTGACGATATTAATAATAACTTTACTCTCCTGAGCATACTTCATCATTGCATCAATCGTTTTCGTATCAAAAGACTTCAAATATACTGACGCTTTATAGAATTCATATCCTATTTTTTGATAATCAATGGCAACCGTATAACGAATAATCACTTTCTGTTCTTCAAGTTTGCGCATGCGTAGGCGCACCATATCCACAGTCGTATGCAATTTTTCAGCAATCGTAGCAATATTCTTTCGAGAATCAAAATACAATTCATGTAAAATCTTCTTACTCAACGCATCAAGCTCCAAATGCTCAGTTTCTTCTGTAAAAGTCAAAAGAGAGGACTTCTCGCTTGCCAAAAACGTCTTTTCATGAATACTCACGCTCACGAGCGTTGTTACATGACAATCAATAATAAGATCGCTATAGCGAGCGAGCAAATCATTCTTGCGTTCAAACAGGTCCTGATTGGACTTCACAAAATACGTCACACCAATATTCCACGCTCCTTCAGCCACACCCACCCAATACACAAACGGATCTTTCCTAATCTCATTAATGAGTTTCTGCTTCTTTTCAGGCAAATTAACAAGCCTCAGATAAATCGTAGGCGTAGAATATCCTAATTTAGAAAAATCAATCCACGTTTTCCATCCTTGAATAATTCCCTCTTCTTCCAGCCTACGAATACGGTAGCGCACGGCATCTTTACTCTTCCCCACAATCTTCGCCAATTTCACATCAGCTAGTCGCGCATTCTTCTCCAACTCAAAAAGAATGCGCTTATCAATAGTATCAAGTTCAATAACCATTACCATCATTTCATGTCTTTCTATATAAATCTTTCCATGTATCGATAGATTAGAACAAGAAAAGTTCTAATAAAAAGACAAAGGGCTGTTTCTATGGAAAACACAACAGAAAGAGAAAGACTACCCTTGTTAGATAGAGCAGCAGCCCTATTCAAAAAAACAAGCTTAGAAGACATGCATATTATTGCTGGACAACATATCTTAGAATCAAATTACACAATGTTCGAATACCTCTTTGATAAAGGCCTCAAACCAAATAACGTCTTTCTCTTAGGAAAATGTTATTCAACGCACGAAGATATTCTCAATCAATTTCAAAAAAAAGGAGTACGGGTGCATTCTGGAAGTACGAAATACAATAGTTACCAATCATTTGACGAAGAATACAGTCAAGAAGTAAGAGATTTCACTCAAAAAAGTCTCAGAGAAGCTGAACAATATCCATGTAAAAGAGCAATTGTTGTTGATGATGGAGGATATCTACTAAAAGAGGTTATGAATCATTCATCACTCCAAGATAAAATAGTAGGAATTGAACAAACATCTTCAGGATATCATTCTCTAAAAGAAAAATCCTTACCTTTTCCAATTATCAATGTTGCACGCTCAAAAGCAAAACTAGACTACGAATCTCCTTATATCGGAGAACTTGTAGCAGAACGCTTTAAAATTGAGACCAAGTCAATAGGTAATCCTCAAAGCGTCTTGGTAGTGGGAAACGGTCCTATAGGATCTCATGTCGCAAGAGCACTATCGAATTCTTACCAGACACATCAATATGACTTTCATTCAAACATAGGCTCTCAAAGAAGCTTGCTCAATCATCTCCTTCCTAATGTAGACGCAATTATTGGGTGCACAGGAAAAACCATTATTTCACCAGAAAATTCTTCTTTTCTAAAAAAAGGAGTGATATTTGCAAGTGCTTCTTCCTCAGATAGAGAGTTTTCTGCTGTACACCTCAGAAAGAAAGTACAAAGAAATGACGATTGTCATAGTACAATCACTACTCCAGAATTTACTCTCCTTAACTCAGGATTCCCAATTACCTTCTTTGGAGGGAGACACTGTGGATCTCCAGAAAGAATGCAGCTAACAAGAGCCTTAATGTTCTCAGCAGTTTGCCAAGCAAGTCAAACTAATAACACTCAGAAAGAATTACTCTCTTTAGATGAAGAAATCCAAGACATCTTGATCAGAGAATATATTTCTCTAGAGAAGAAACGATGAAACAATATCGAGACATCATATACACAGTTCTTACAAGTCAACTTACTGAGCATAAACCGAGCAGATCAGGAGTAGACATGCTCGCTCTCTTCGGATATCAAACACAATACAATTTACAAGAAGGTTTTCCCTTAGTTACAACCAGAAGAATTGCATTTCAAAACATCGTTACAGAATTATCTTGGTTTCTTAGAGGAGAAACGAATATTAAATATCTCCATAAAAATAATGTTCATATTTGGGATGCATGGGCAGATAAACAAGGAGAGTTAGGACCGATTTATGGCAAACAATGGATGAACTGGCAAAGCAGAGATGAATCCCTCAATCAAATCGAAAAGACCATCAAAAATATACAAGAAAATCCATTTTCCAAACGCCATATCCTAACAGCTTGGAATGTTGCAGACATCGAAAAAATGGCACTTCCTCCGTGTCATGTTCTCTGTCAATTCAATGTTACACGAAAAGGTGCCTTAGATTGTCATCTCTATCAACGAGCAGGAGATGTTGCTTTAGGAGTTCCTTTCAATACTGCCTCCTACGGTCTTCTCACACATCTTATTGCACGTCAGACACAATTACAACCAGGGAGATTAATTCACACATTTGGAAGCGTCCATATATACTGTGGCAAAGACGATCGTGGAGCGTTTTATCAAAACAACCTTGAAGAACTTCAAGAGAAAGTAAGAAGAGTAATAAATCAGGGAGAATATTTAGAAATTAAGAAATGGATAGAATCAGATGCTCCTCCTGAACCTTCCGATCAAACAAAAGGAAGAAGAACAAGATTTGATCAAGTTCCAGGACTCCTCGAACAACTTACCAGAGATCCATATGCTCTTCCAACACTTGAAATAAAAGATAATCTCTTACTAAACCACCTTAATCCTTCAAGTATTAATATACAAAATTACAAACATCACCCATCCATACAATTTGATGTTGCAATATAAGATACTATGAATAAGAAAAAAGCTGATGAACTGCTTAAGAAGATGAAGATGACTTATGAAATGGCTGGACGTATGATGGACGGAACACAAAAACTAGAAACGGTGCTTGAAGAGATAGTAGAACAATATCAAGAGCATCCAAGAGTAATGCTCAATAAGTTCAAACAGAGTGCATATCAAATTCTCAAGAAGTATCAACTTGAAGGAAAATTTAAACTCAGAAGCGAACACATATCAAGAGATATCGATTTCTTTAAAAGATATTATTTCGAGAATAAAAGTCTGGCAGAAATAGCATTGGAAAATGGACTAAATCCTGGAGTAGTGGCAAAAGATGTGAGATTCATAGAAAACCTTTTATTTCAAAGGCATAGACGAGAAATCTGGTACAAAACAATATAAAAAAACAAGAGGACCCTTGCGAGCCCCCTTATAGAAAATAAAAAAATAAAAAGTAGAATAAAGCTAAGCTTTATCTAAAAACCTCAATGCCGAGATCGGACATTTCAGATTTCATAGAAGCTTCTTGTCGGAACGCTTTCTTACCCAAGACATAAGGCGATTTAACGCCAGTCATGATTGTAATAACGCGAACGCGATTTTGGAATTCTTTATTGACACGAGCGCCAATAATCACTTGGGCATCCTGGCTGATGTTCTCTGTGACAAGCTCACCAACGCCTGCGAATTCCTCAAGTTTAAAGTCAGGACCGCATGTGATGTGAATCAATGCACCTGTAGCTCCTTTATAGTCAACATCCAATAATGGATGCGTTAAAGCCTGTCTGACTGCTTCATCAACTCTAGCTGTCGTATCTGATTCACCAACGCCAATAACTGCTACATCGCCGTTCTTCATAATAGACGAAACGTCTGCATAGTCTAAGTTAATCAATGATGGCAAGGTAATAGTTTCCACTATGCCTTTGATCATTGTACTGACTAGCTCGTTTGCTACTGCGAAGGCCTGCTCCATAGGCAAGTTACCTGCAATATCTACCAGACGATTGTTATCAATAACGATAACGGTGTCAACAACTTCTGTTAATTCCTGCAGTCCAAATTCAGCTTTATCATGTCGTGCTTTCTCGCATTCAAACGGCATAGTAACTACTCCAATGACGACTGCTCCAGATTCTTTGGCTAATTGCGCAACAACAGGTGCAGCTCCGGTTCCAGTACCTCCACCCATTCCGGTGAGTACGAAGACCATATCTGCTCCAGATGCAGCTTTCTTCAATTCAGATAAAGATTCTTTTGCAGCTTCGCGTCCTTTTGCAGGATATCCTCCGCATCCAAGACCTCTTGTAAGCTCCTTACCAATGAGAATTTTCTCATCAGCTTTAGTAATACTGAGGTGTAATGCGTCAGTGTTAATCCCGTAAATAGTTGCTCCATTAATTCCTTTGTTGAAAAGCCACGTCGCCATATTACTTCCAGCTCCGCCAGCTCCAAAGACCTTAATGTTTGCTTTTCCAGCTCGAAGTTCATCAAAGTTGATGCTATGTGTTGAAGCATTCTGTATCGCCTCTTTTGCAAAATCAAGTACCATGTATTTTACCTCCTTTCAATTTTATAATTTACCTATTTCCAAAAGACGTTTCAGTATTTATACTTGACGATACTCGAAAATACAGGAACGAAACGCTAGAAGACTAGAATTTCTCTAAACGCTCAAGAAACTCGGGCAAATAACACACAGGAAAAAGGCATCCTGCTGCAGCTTTATGCCCTCCTCCATCACTTTCTTCAAATCCCTTAACTAGTTCGCGTGCAAGAATAGAAACATCTTCTCCTCTATCTTGTCGTCGGAAAGAACATTTTATAAAATCTTTGGATAATATATAGATAATAAATGTAGCAGTAGGATGTTCATGGCTGCGTATATTGATTATAAGTTCACGAACACCAAATTTACCAGAGAATTCCCAAACATATCTATTGTCTATCAATTTCTTATCACGATCAAAAGCAATGAGGGCACGGTCAACTTCTTCCTGCACTTCCCGTGTATTTTTTGCTAAACTCCCCAGTTCTCCAAACTTTGTAGGAAATACTTCATAAAAATTAATAATCCTATCTTTATCATAAATAAGGGCTAAATATAATTGATACTGAAATTCCCAAAACTTTCCTTGCTTAACCTCTTCATCTCCTGCCACAAACTTTTCTCCATATTGTACAAAAACACTAGACAAAAATCTTTGATTTGCCTTCCAGCACCAATCAGATAGCGATGCGCAAGCAACAGCCCATTCTAAACTTTTCAAGTCTTGTTCCTTAGAAAATAAATAATATGATAAATATGCAGCACACATGCCTTGCGCATTCATAAATACTGTCTTCTCAGAGTTAAAGTCTTCAGTAAATTGATGGTGGTCAATGATAAGTAAAGATGCAAAAGATTCTAACTTAAAGATATCTTCTCTTCTTTTAAAATTCAAGTCGCTAATTATAATCTTCGTTACTTTATTTCTATGTAACTCTTCAATCAACGCCGCATTCAATTCAGCATAATCTACAAGTCTAACAAGATCAGGTTCAATAGCCTGGCTAATTACTTTAGCAGAAATAATACCATCAAGGTCTGCTTTATGACTTATCAAAGCGATTACATCTGCATCATTCAAAGATCCTAAAAATGTAGCAAATCGTTTCTCACCTCCAGCAATCCAGACAGGAGATTCCATTAAAAGAAACTCTCCAAATCTTGAGCAAGCCTATTTGGTAATTGAGCACAAATTTTTTCAGGCAAAGAATGTAAAAGAGAAACATCTTTCGGACGAGGTGATCCATAAGTTTCACGAAGGCGTTGTTGAAGTACACTTCGAAAGGTATGAAGAGATCGTTGTAAATTTTCTTCATGGTCTTGAATAACTTGAGGAGAAAGAAGGAGGTTTGTTAAAGGAACCCCTATATAAAAATCATCAGATTTTTCCATAAACGCACGATAAACTATTCTTTGTCCAATTTCTTTATTACCTTTTTCAAGACGCATAAATTGTTGGTGGTATGACGTACCACGAAGACTTGTGAGTGTAAGGCTCTTGAGATCACCAGTATGCGAAGGAGAAAGAAGGCGTGTCAGCATGTTTTGTTTTGAAAGATAAGTGATACGCGAAAAGAATTGAGCGCTCCAAAAATAACATCCGACGGAAATACCCTGCACAGTCTTCCATTGAGCACTAAAAATATCTGTATCTTTTGGGATACTTAAAGGAAAGAAGATGTCATTTTTTAATTCAAGATCAGCACGCGCATGTGCAGCATCAAAACTATTAAGGTCGATAACATTTACAAGATCAACATCAGTTTCCTCTCTCACTTTTTCAGGACAATAAGCCACAGAACCTACTAATATTGTTCCAATAACAGAAGTTCTCAATTTCGATGCAATGGAATACGCGAGTTGCTTTCTTTCATCATATACTAGGTTCATATTTTATCCAACATTCTTGCCTTTACTCCTTTCTGTTGGCAAAGGTCGACAAATCTCTGTGCATCTTCTACAGTGCCGACAACACCAGCACCATAATGCATTGGAATTGCCAAGTCAACATTCAAGAGTTTTGCAACATCTGCAGCTTCTTCTGCAGTCATGGTATAAGTTCCAGAAACAGGTAGAAGAGCAACAAATTCATTACCGTGTTTTGCATATCCTGTTAATTTATCCATTTCAGGGATTTTGTCGGTATCTCCCGTATGGTACAGAATAACTTCTTCAAACTTTAAGAGATACCCTAACCATTTCTCAGATTTAGGATGAAAGTCCTTTCCAATATTATAAGCAGGAACTGCTTCTATCTTGATGCCTCCAAACGTTAATGCGTCTCCTACCTCAACAATCTGCATCTGCACTCCTTCTACTTTAGTGATCTTACTCTGTGCATCTACAGGTAAAATAATGACTGTGCCTTCTTTAGAAAGCTTAGTAATATCTTTAATGCTGCAATGATCAGAATGCCCATGTGTAATCAGAATAAAATCAACTTTGTTTACACTGTCTGAGACGTTATACGGGTCTATTGCAATCCTCTTTCCTCCTCCATCAGTAATCACAAATCCATCATGTCCTAAGAACTCAATTTTCACATGCTTAACATCCATAGAGACTAAAATTTCCTAGACCTTAAAAGGTTAGCGGTGTTCCGTGATTATTGAACAAATTCAACATTCTCCATTTCTTTGAAAACCAAGTCGCCTGTGAGAAACTTTATCCCGAGCTGCTTGGCAAAACAATATCCAATACAATCAGTCATAGAAACATCTCGTATATTTAACATCTTCTTCAACTTTGCAGCAGAAGCAATCACTTCTCGATCAAAGTCTTTTACGAAGGGATAATATATTTCTAGAGAAGACGAGGCCAAGTCAGCACTATTTTCTTTTAAGAAAATAAAGTAAAGTTCAAAAAGGTTAAGTTTGCTCGTGATAATTTCTTTGTTAAGATATTTCTTATAATTGACGTTTTCTTTAATAATTTCATAAAAAGCATATGTATCGAAAAAGAGACAACTCGCTTTCTCCTGCTCATAATTGTTAATCATTATAGAGGTCTCTTCTAAGTTCATTCTTTACTTGTTGTCCAGTTTTAAGTAATCTTCCTTTTCCCATGCCGAATGTTTCTCTTAAGGCTTTTCGTGAATTAGGCACAATAATAATGTTTACTTGCTGATTCTCCCTCATCTTTTCTTTCTCGACAATTTCTATAGGTATGACTACTCCAAATGAATTCCCCCACTTTCGTAACTTCGTTTCTACAAAACTCATAATTAGACAATGTATAATTACTATTTAAAGGTTTCTCTCACGTTTACTACTCAGATCTAATGCTTCTCCATTCTTCCTGCAATCTCTAACATTTTCCAATCTTCTCCTCGAGCACACATTACTTGCATTCCAATAGGGATACCTTCCACTTTTCCAGCAGGAATAACGATGGAGCAAATGCCTGCTAAATTTCCAGGACACGTTAAGGCATCAGATGCATACACTTCTTCAACACTCATTTTTTCTCCTTCTCCAAGTTTCCAAGGCAAGACAGGAACAACTGGCATCACAATGCAATCGATATCCTCAAAAGCGTGGGCAAATTCAAGGGCAATCAGCTCTTTAACTTGAAGAGCTTTGCGATAATATGTTCCCGTAAATTCAGCCTTGGTAATCTCACTTCCTCCTAAAACTCTACGTAATACTTCTTTACCACACTTTTCCTCAAATTTATAACCAAAACGCCTTCCATCAAATCTTCGCGTAGCAGAATAAAATTCAGAATACACTAAAGGATAATACGTTTGTACTGCCAATTCAAGATGCTCAAGCATAATCTCTTTCAAAACCCATTTCTTTTTCTTTATAATTTCATCTACACGTAAATCAATAACTTTCTGAATGCGAGCATTCACTCCTCTTACTTTTACAATCCCTAATGTGATCTTATCTTTCACATCATCTTTCTGAACGTTTCTACTCATAGTATCTCTTTCATCTTTACCTGCAATAACTTCAAACATCAAAACAGCATCTCTTACTTTCTTTGCCAAGGGCCCAATCTGGTCAAGACTCATAGACAAATCCATAAGTCCATAGCGGGAAACTGCTCCATAAGAAGGTTTCATCCCTACAATGCCACAATGTGAAGCAGGAGCTCTAATGCTACCACCAGTGTCGCTCCCCAATGTGACATCGCAAAATCCAGCGGCAACAGCAGCAGTCGAGCCAGAGCTACTTCCTCCAGTAATTCTTCCCTTCACAACAGGGTTTTCTGTAGCTCCAAAAGCACTATTCTCTCCACTGCTTCCAGCACCAAATTCATCACAATTAGTCATACCTATAATCACTCCATCTTCATCTCTAATTTTAGAAATCACCGTTGAATCATATGGTGCAACATAATTCTCTAAAACACGAGAAGCACAGTTGCAAATCATTCCCTTAACATTGATATTACTCTTCACTCCAATAACATATCCATACAACTTTCCTTTCTTCCCAGTTTTCTTTACCTTCTCATCAAGCGCGCGCGCTTCACTAAGTGCTTTTTCATTCAGATGCAAAAAAGCATGAATTTTTCCATCTTCTTTCTTAATCCTTTCTAAGAACTGTCTTACTTTTTCTTCAACCTTCATACTCTTCTCAGAAAAGGCACTTACTTAAAACTTTCGAAAAAGATGAAGAATAAATAGGCTTTGTTAGAATTCTCTTAGAGTCTTCTGATTAGCTTCTGGAAACAACTGTTTCCAAGTACTCCAGCTTTTTCTAAAAATACCTTCTTCTTTAAGTCGCCACCCATGTTTTTTAAGAAAAGTTATGGTTGTAGGATCAGAAGGATATCCTGACCCCATATCTCCATATTCCTCCTGAAGCTTTGCAACTGCTTCTTCCCGTGCAACTTTTGCAAGAATAGATGCTGCAGAGACAGAAGGGTGGTTGACATCTGCTTTGTGCTCACAATAAACATCAAGATTTTCAGAATGATGAATATATCCAATAAGAGTCGCCCTCCAGGACTTTGTATTCACAGAAGGACAGTCAACAATAACTTTTATCTTTTCTTTTTTCATATTTAGTTTATTAATAATCTCCGCAGTCTTTAAAGCCTCAAGCGTATTAAGGTTAATTCCATTATTAAGAGCTTGGTCAATCTGTACAGGAGTTGTAGAAACAACATGAAAACTATTAGCAGTCTCCTTAATAATCTCCGCAAGTTTCACACGTACTGGATGTGTCAATTGCTTAGAATCAGCAACACCTTCTTCTTTAAGAAGGCGTTCGTCTTTCTCTTCCACGAGTACACCTGCAAGCATCATCGGCCCGATTAAAGGCCCGCGCCCAGCATCATCAATTCCTATAATCAACATGCGTAATAAAGTAAGAGAAGTTTTATATGTCTTTCTACACAGAAATAACTATAAGCGTTTCTTCATACTAAGAAAAATGAGTGATGAATCGGAGAGTGAAAGGAATACTTGTTGTTCGCTTGAAGTATGGGATCAAGTCATGCTCTATGCATGTGGTCTTTCTTATGAGCTTTATAATGGTATGAGTCGAGAAAGAAAAGCATTCATTCATAGAATATACTTTCACCTACAGGAATGTTCTGATTGCAGACAGGGATATGAACTTTTTAGAGAGCAACTTGCTAGCGGAACATACGAAGAAGTAAATCATCTATTCACAAAAGAATCATTCAGAATTTGGAGAGAAAATGAGGATACACTTGATATGCTTCTAGTAGCTAATCCTTCATAAAATGAAGATATTATGCTGCTTGATCCAGCATAAACCTTCTCGTTAAATTTTCCGAATTACGGGCAAGATCTCTTCAAATTTTGAAAGAATTGCAATAGGGCTGCCTTTTTCATTACCTATACAAAACAGACATAATCTTAAAATAAAAATTTCTCTAAATCTATATGACAAGGTTTAAGAATACTTTTTACTAACACTCTCAGCATGAAAAAAGTGATATTGATAAGTTTTGTAACAATAATTGCACTATTATCTTTTGTGAACGCAGTTGAAATGTCTTCTTTGGGAGACTCTGTAAAAAATTTAACAGTAAATGACTCGATCAATTCAACAAACTCAACAAATGTCTCAATCAACACAACATTAATTTTAAACAATTCAACGAAAACAGAAAATCTATCTCTCATCCTATTAAAAAATATAATTCCTCAAGAATATAGGCTTGGAGATGTACAAATGACTCTTCAAATAGAAAATGCAGGCACAGAGAATCAAAATAATATCTTAGCATTAGTAACTGCTAAGGGATTTTCGACCTACGATGTTCTTCCAATAGATTATCTAAAACCTGGAGAAAAAGGATACTTGCTAATTACAGGCAACTTTAGAGATTCTGGAATAATTTCACTAGCCATAAAAGTTCAGAACTTTATTTTTTACAGAAACGTAACTGTTGCAGCATCAGACAAAATTTCAAATCCTGAGAAAGAAAATGCAGATAAAATAAAAATACAAATCATTCAGAACATTACTTCTCAGCTTAAAGAATTAAAGCAAAATTATAATGCTCTTGAATCTAAATTAGATGAGAAAAAAAATGAAGATTATGACGTTTTAGGTATAAATCTAAATCAGATAAAAATAGATCTTCGTGAAACTGAAGGAAATATAATTGCTGGAGAAATTCAGAAAGCCCAAGCGAGCATTGCGTTAGCAAAAGAAGAATTAGAGGACCAACAAAAGAAGTTAGATTCTGTAAAAAAAGCCTCTTCAATTACAAAAGTAAAAGAATATGCCATAATTTTCTCCACACTTGCTGGCGCGCTATTGACTTTCTTTGCACTATCTGAACATTTAAAGAAAAGAAGCCAAGCGTTAGTTAAACATGTTAAAGGTAATACTGCCAAATCTAAATAAAATATCCTCTATTTATAAGAGCTAGATGAAATAATAAAACCTGAAAAATGGTCCTCTGTAAAATCTCTCCAAAAAAGAAAATAGCGCGGGTGGGATTTGAACCGCACGACCTCGAGGTTATGGGCCTCGCGAGCACTCCAGGCTGCTCCACCGCGCTATAATAATAAAGGTATGCAAGGGCTTTTAAACCTTGCTGCCCTCGATAAAATATGAGAAAAGGGGCGAAAGTCAAGGAAGAAAACATCTGGAACATTCCCAACACTCTTACATTTCTGCGTGTAGTTATTACTTTTGCCATTCTTTACCTTGTATTTGCAAGATATAGTTTGACAACGGTTGCTGTCTTTTTCATTATTGGAATGCTTACAGACTTTTTGGACGGACAAATTGCTCGGCGCACTAAGACCACAACAGAATTTGGAAGAAGATTTGATATGATTGCAGACAGATTTTTAATGATTTGTACTGCTCTTGCACTAGTGATAGACTTTAGCATCCAAGGAGTGTTCAGTAGAAGTCACATGTTACAGGTCTTTCTTATATTATCTCGCGAAATTGTGGCCTTCCCCTTTGCTATTGTTGCCTTTGTCGGTCAGAGACCAATACCTAACGCACGCTTCATTGGTAAATTAACTACTTTCATGCAAGGAGTAACACTACCAGCAATCCTTCTAAGTACGCGCTACGAAGTATTCTCTTTTTCACTTTATTTAGCCATAGCGACCTGTATTATAGGTATTGCCTCAGCATTTGTATATGTAAGCGATCTTCAAAAGGAAGGTATTTCTTAAAATGGCTCAAAAAAAGACATCACGTTTTCATACCATGCACGTTATAGAGAAAGAGCTCAAAGACCATGTCATAGAGTGGGCTGCAACACTACTTACTATGCTCGGCGCTCTTCTGAATTCAGGATTAATCGCATTACGCGCGCTAGATGGTTTCACACTTTCTTTTTATATCTGGTCAATTTCTAACATTCTCTGGATTACATTCGCACTAAAACATAAACACTGGGGAGTCTTCATAACCTTCGGAGCCCTCCTTATTATTAATCTTCTCTCGATTTTTCAAAATAAGCTCTGGCTTTGGTAAAACAGAATTAGAATTCTCTGCCAAACCTTTAATAATCTAAAAATCTTGTTGCATACGTGAGGATAAAAGTATTTCAAAGCATAGGAGAGTTGAAGAAGATAATAATCGCCTATAAAATTAAGAAGAGAGACAAACAGCTTCTTGTAGAGTCCATTATTATAACTGCGATTTACTTGCTTTCTTTCTTAATCCTTTCATTGGGAAGAGTTCAGCAGGAATTCTTAGGGATCTCACAAGGTATCTTCTCAAATATTCAAATTATAACTTTGACGTTCTTCTTTGCAAGTATCATAACGTTCATTATCTATTCATTGTATAAAAAGGTGAGATATGGCGTTTAATCTAGATTCAAGCAGTGTCTTTATTTATCTCTTATACCTAGCAGTTTTAGGAATTATTATATCGACTATTTCTTATGTACTCAAGTATAAAAGGAGAATACCAGATATTACTATTAATCCTCTCGCACCTATATTCGGACTTTTGTTTCTGATAGGATTATGGCTGGGAGACTTAACAACTCTCGAGATGGGGAAAACGGGCATAGGTTCTCTAGTGGGACTCAATCCTTCCACAGTAACAGGCACAGGCGTTTTTGCTCTCTTTGTCTGGTTAGTAGCTATTCTCGCAATGTTTTCTATTAATTATTTTTTCTTAAAAATAAGTGCAAAAAAAGAGAACAAAAAAATCTATGCTTTTAATAAAATACTCGTATACACTCAATTACTTGGCCTTATCGTCTTTGTCATCTCTGCTCTTGCTATGGCAATTTTCGGATACGAAACAACATTCCTAGGATTTTACCTCCTTAATCTTTATCATTCCACACTCCCACTCATCATCCTTACAACGTTCATCTTAGTTATAGATGTCAAATAACAAACCTTAAAAGCGTTCAATTCTAAAACAACATATGCCCGGATGGCACAGCGGTTACTGCGCGAGATTGCTAATCTCGTTTCCGAAAGGATTCCCAGGTTCAAATCCTGGTCCGGGCGGATTTTTTTATCGACGATAGATAATGCGGTTTTAGAAAATAGACTCTAATTTTATTGATCTTTGCATAAGATTATCAGTATACTGATTAATTCAAGTTTTTATTATTTTTAACTTGACTCTCTTTAAGTCTTATAATTTTACCTTTCTTCCCATCTATTTCAATTAAATCTCCATCATTTAAGACCTGCGTCGCCCTCTTAGTTCCTATAACACAAGGTATTCGTAGTTCTCTCGATACAATTGCAGCATGACAAGTCATACCTCCTTCATCGGTGATTATTCCAACACTTTTTCTCATCAAAGGAACAAAATCGGGAGTAGTCATATGGGTTACCAAAATATCTCCTTCATAAAGTTTATAAAAATCTGATTTGGTACGAATTATCTTCACATACCCTCTTACATTTCCTGGGTAAGCAACATTGCCTGAGAGGGAAGATTTATCCATAATCTCGAATTCTGCAAATAACTGCGCAGAATCTCCAGAATGAATACTTAATTGATAATTCTGCAAGACAATCGCATATCCTTTTTCTCTCTCAGCCAGCACATTCTCGAGGTCGATTCTTTTCTCAAACCAAGAGATTATTTCTTGAGGAGTAATACGTAAGACTTCTCGGAATGAAAGGTTCATTCTGTTAGCAAGTTCTTCCAGAAGGTTTTTGACGGAATATTCTGAATAGAACAACATATCTAGTCGATAAGTACGAAAATGAACATATTTTTGTGCCAACTGAATAGTTTCTATTTCTTCAGGCATAAGAGAAAGATCTTTTACTATCTGTTCTGCTTCATATTTTTGTGTCTTTTCAAATTCTAAAATGCTTTTAATCTCCTGTAAACAATCCTTCTTTATCCATTCTTCAAATCGTAATTTAAAATCATCAATAGCCAAAAAAGTTCCCTGATAGAAATGATCTCCCAGCCAAGCCCATTTAGTAAGATGGGATTTTAAGAGAGACTGAGTTTTTATATCTGTAAATGATTCTATACCCTCTTTTTTAAGAATATTTATAAGATAAAGAAATTCGATTTTTTCTTCTTGTATAAGACTTCTTTGTGAAGGATAAGCAATCTTCTGAAAATTACTCATTATATCTTCATTTTTAGAACCTTTCTTTAAAATAGATTCTACCTCATTAGCGAGAACCTTTTCTGCGGATAAAGGTAGAAAAAGATAAGACATAAGCTTGTAAAGAGTTTGTAAATATTCCTCAAATAGATCTTTCAGTTCGTTATCTGAAAGGGTATTTACCGCAGTATTAGCTATACGGTTCCAGACTTTCTTGAAAGAATCAATGTCTGATTTGGATCTTATCATTATCTCACTAAGGAAGTTTTTATGTTTCTCTAGATGCTTTTTGAGACCCTCTACTAAATATTCATAATCTTCAGAGACATAATTATCTCCGTTAACTATTTTGTAGCTTCTTAGTCTGTAATCATAACCAAGATCATTAAAAAGATTAGCAGAAGCATAAAGTTTCATATAATCCATAAAGACCGAGTTATGTCTTGTAAGAATTTTAGTCCAGGTAGGTCTCTTACTCTCAAGGCGTTTATCAATAAGAGTAGTTATAGGTCTAGATTGAACAATATAAAATTTATTCTTTTCAAAAGCCCATTCAATATCACACGGAAAACTATAATGTTTTTCAATAGCTATAACTATATTAAAAAGACGGATTATTTGTTCATCGGTAAGTTTTTGTTCTAACTTATTTTTCAGAGAAACGTCATGCCAAACGTTGCCTTCTAAAACTGAGCGAGAAATTTTCTTATCTTGCATATTTACTTTTTTATCTAAGATTCGACAATTATTCTTCTCGATATTATAGCTATCTGGAGTGATTTGACCTGAGACAATTGCTTCACCTAAACCATACCCTGCTTCTATAAGAACCGTATTCTGATCTTGAGTAACTGGATGAACTGAGAAAGCTGTTCCTGAAACCTCAGACTCAATCATCTTTTGAACAACTACTGCTACAGAGATATTTGTTGTAGAAAGATTCTTTTCAAAACGATAAGAGATAGCTCGAGGAGTAAACAACGATGCCCAACACATCTTTACATTTTTTATAAGAGAATTTTCAGTAGTGTTGAGAAATGAATCTAGTTGTCCTGCCCATGCGGCTCCGAGAGAGTCTTCCGATGTTGCTGAACTTCTAACTGCGACAAATTTCGATTTAAGACCTCTAAACTCCTTAAGAATTTCTATTTCTATTTCTCGTGGAATGCTGGCAGTTAAAATAAGATTTCTAATCTTCTCAGATGCTAAGTCTATTGAGTGAATCTCATCAAAGTTTATCTTATCATATATTAAATTTATCCCTTCTTCTAAAGAAGAGGTTTTCATAAAATCCTCAAATGCTTGGGAAAGAACAACAAAACCTGAAGGAACGGAGATGCCTATTTTTGTCAATTCTCCTAAAGATGCTCCTTTGCCTCCAGCTAAAGCTGAATCTTCTCTATTTAGAGACCTAATATTTCTAATGTAAAAAGCATTCTCAGTTTCATTTTGTTCTCCCATAGTAGTGTTCCTTCAATTTAGCTATTTAATTATAATCTCCCCCATAAGGGGGGATAACAATAAAGTTTAAATAGGACCCCAGATTAAAAAGAGTATGTATGAAATACTTCAGAAGATAGGTCTCACTGAGGCAGAATCACGTGTATATATTTCACTCTTTGATTTGAAAAACTCAACTATTGGACCTCTAGCCAAGAAATCAAATGTTTCGTATTCAAAGATTCAAATACTTCTTGACAAACTTATAGAAAAAGGATTGGCAAGTTATATCATAAAGAACAAGGTCAAATATTTCTCTCCCACTAATCCTTCAAAGATCTTCGATTATCTCGAGAGAAAGAGAATAGACATTGAACAACAAGAAAAAGAGGCTAAAACAATTATTGATGCTTTAGTAAATAAGCTCTATTCTTTTAGAGAAGAAGAACAAGTAGAGATCCTCGAAGGGTATGAAGGTCTTAAATCAGCATACGATGAAGGTCTTAGTCTACTAAATAAAGGAGATGAAATTCTTGTTTTAGGGGCAAGTCATGGCATTTACACAGATAGCACTAAATATAAAACTTTTTTCGAAAGAATTAATCTTATTAGAAAGGAGAAAGGGTTAAAGTATAGAGTTATTTATAATGAAAATATTAAAACTCAGAAAAATATAGGGCTATGGGAAAATCAAAAAGACCTCCAAGTTAGATTTCTAATGCAACAGACTCCCGCAAGCATTAATATTCAGGGGGAACGAACGATGATTATCTATTGGTCAAAAGATAAGCCTAAGGTATTTCTCATCCGAAGTAAAATTGTTACGGATTCATTTAGAATTTATTTTGAAGAGATTTGGAAAGTTGCCAAGAAATAGCTTAATTGTCACGAACTTTCCCCACAACTCCAAAACACTCTATTTCTTATAAATATTATCGTGATGGTCAAAGTCTTCGAAAGAAATTGTATTTGTGTTCCTATCAAAGCCAAAAACCAGCACAAAGTGACCAATATGAACTCTTTTCGAATCTTTCATATTATATCTAAGATTCTTGTAGTGTTCTACATCGTATGTATTGATTATTTCATCAATTTTCTTTAATACTTGCTCGTACAAAATCTTATCTTTTTTTGATAGTTTAATAAGAATCTTTTGAAGATTGGGCTTAATTTCGTAAGAATACATGCTATCCCCCAGTTATCTGTCTTAATTCTTCAATTCCCTTGAACTTTATTCCCTTTTCTTTTTTAATCGCATTTAACTTGACAACATAAGAAGGTTTAAGTTCCGGTTCAAGAAAACTATCTTCGTATGTTTTAGCTATTAAAGCAATAGCTTGGGATTTATTCTTCAAACCAAACCGAGCTTTTACTACATTAATTACTCTATCTTCATTTTCGCCTAAGTCAATAATACTTTGAACCATTTTGTTATAATCTATAATGAATTATAATGTTTATAAATCTTTTGTTTATAGCCCCTTAGCTTGTAACGAACCTTTCTCCATACTCTAATATATCCTTTGACCTGCGAGGGTCTTTATAAAAACGCCCTGCCTCAACGTTGTACACAACAAGCTCGCCTTTGAGTCCCATGAAAAATGCAAAAGTGTGCCATGCTTGGTCCGGGCGTCATACCCTTTGGCGTTATTTAGAGACTATTCTAGAATCTCAAA
>JBBTBG010000010.1:0-12828 GCA_038043805.1 Nanobdellota archaeon
AAGAGAATGGTAGCGATGCAAAATCCTATTACTCTTTTTACTGGTCAATGGGCTGATATGACTCTTGAACAAATTGCTGCATTTGCACAGCGTGCAGGTTATGATGGTCTTGAGATGGCAACGTGGGGGAAACATTATAACGTTCAAAAAGCGCTTCATCCTAAAACAGGTACGGCTTATGTTGATAACTTCTTGAGAACATTAGATAGTCATAACTTAGGTGTTTGGTCATTTGGAGGACATCTTGTCGGACAGGCCATTGCTGCAAAGTTTGCAAATGATCCAGATCTTCTAGGTATTCTTCCCGACCATATCAGAAGTTCTGATGCAGAAAGAGTGCGTCTCAATGCTGCAAAAGAAATGGGAGATACTGCCCGCGCAGTAGAAAAGTTTAGAGATCGGGCTACGAAACTATTTGGAGCCGCAAAAGCTGAGAAAATGTATAGTCCTCACGTGGTTACTGGATTTACAGGAAGCCCGATCTGGCATAAAGCATATAGTTTTCCACCTGTATCAGCTACAGAGATTGCAGCTGGATTTGAAGAAGTAGCTTATCGTATGGCGCGCGTTCTCGATGTATTTAGAGATACAGGAAACGTATTTGCTAAAGAAATACACCCTACAGAAGCGGCATTTGATACTGTAACAACCGAACGTGTAGTAGATACGGTTAACCGCGATGAATTTGGAGTGAATGGGGACTGTAGTCATTTTGGATACCAAGGAGTTAATTATTTAGGATATAATAAGAGGATGCAGGAAAGAGGTAAGTTCTTCCATACCCATATTAAAGATGTATTTTGGCAAGACGTGCCTACAGTTGGTGAAGGCGCGAGCGAAACACAAATTGAAGCAGTAGAAAACGATCCTCGAGGAGTATCTGGCGTCCATGGAGGACATCTTCCATTTGGAGATGCTATGAGATATTGGGATTTCAGATCAGTAGGTAGAGGAAGGCTTCCTAATGGAATAATTATTGCTAGACTGATTAAACGAGGATATACAGGACCTTTCTCAGTGGAGTGGGAAGATGCTCTTCTCAAAAGAAAAGCAGGAGCAATTGCTTCACAATTAATTGTGCGCGGTTATCGTGATGAAAAACAAAGTCTTGTAAATCGTGGGCTTGCAATCTATAAAGATAAAAGAAACTATCAAAATCCTTCAGCCTTTGATAAAGCCTTCGCTCAATAACCATGTCTTCTATAATCTCTCCCCAAAATCCTACCGAAGTTCTTCTAATTGGAGGAGGATTTATGGCGAATGCTCATCGAGAAGCAATAAATCAAAGCGGACTTTTAAGAATTGTTGGTGGGACTTTTTCAAGTGATCCTAAAAAGTCTCATAAAATTGCAGAGAAATTTGGTGTTAAAGGATATGGTACTGTTGGCGAAATGTTTGATGCAGAAAGAAAGAAAAAAGTTCCACAGATTGTGGCAATTTTAAGTCCAAATAGTGAACATTATTTACACTTCATTCAAGCAGTAGCGGCATATGCTAACCCTCAAATACCTTTAGGAATTCAATGTGAAAAACCTCTCTGTACTGATTTGAAGAGAGCAAAACATATCTGTGATGTGGTTGAAGATCAACAAATTCCATTCGTTTTAACTCACTCTTATTCTCGTCTTTCTATGATGGTACAAGCAGGAGATCTCGTCGCTAAAGGAGTATTGGGAGATTTAATAGATTGGAATGAAAATTACATTCAAGGATGGATGCTGCCTGAAGATATGGCTGTTTGGAGACTTAATTCTGAAAAAGCAGGTCCAAGTTGCGTTTTAGGAGATTTAGGAACACATGCACGTTATGTCTTAGAACAAATGATTCCTAATGGTAAATTAAAATCAGTATCTGCACTTTTAAGAAGAATTCATGGAAGAGAATTAGAAAATTATGCAACCGTTCAAGGATTATTAGAAATGCCGAATAAAGAGCTTATTCCCGGAACAATTACAGTAAGTAATGTCTCGGCAGGATATCCAAATGGCCTTTCATTTGCAATACGTGGAACCAAGGGAAGTCTTGAATATGGGTTAAAAGATCCTGAAAAACTCCTTCTTCTCAGAGATACAGGACCCAATATGGAATATGTTCGAGACCCAAATCGTAAATTTGAAGTAAGGAGTCCAGGAGAAGTACCTGACACTCATTTCTATAGAGAAATTGATGGTAAACGCTATGCTTCAATGTTAAGTCCAGCAGCTATAGAGGCAGAATGGCTTCCAGGAGAGCATCCAGGAGGAAATTATCTTAGAAGTAAGAGTAATCTCTATTTAGGTTTATTACAAATGCTTGATGCAAAAGTCCAAGGTAAACCAATACCTCAGTTAGGCCTTCCTAATCATCAGAGTGGTAGAAGAGGCGTTGCTTTCGTTGAAGCAGCACTTAAGAGTGATAAGTTGCGGCTTAGAAATAGAAATGCATATGTTTTAGTACAAGAGTAGTTTTCCCTCTATCTATTTAAACCGCTCCTTGTTGGAATTGCTATGCAACCCGAAGAACTACGCCAGCAAGGTCTGGAAATACTCGTACGCAATAACACTATTACTTTTTACAATCCCTTCATTGTATATACTTCAGGAAAAATAGGCCCGTACAAAGTTGACTGTGGAACACTCCTCAAGAATCCTAGAGATATTACAAAGGCTGCAGAGCTCCTTGCCTTTCTCTATAGGGAAATGGAAAGTCAAGGCCAATCACCTACAACACGCATAACAGGAGGAGAGTCGATCGACTGGATTTTCTCAAATAGAGTAGCAGAGAACATCAATATATCTGCTGCCATGCTCTATAAAGACGGACATGTTCGTGGAGCAGATCTCAAAGACCATATCATTACACACATCGCTGATGTCAACAGCGAAGGCTCTTCCATCATCTATCTCTGGAGACCTCTTATTCATAAGCAAGGAGCGCTGCTTAAGCAGACGCTCTTTTTTGTTGAACGTTGCGAAAGAGGTAAAGAACTTCTTGCAGAAAAAATAATTACTTCGCGCGCAGTTGTTGAACTTGATAGCTATACCTGGTCAAGACTTAGTGACATGAAAGCCATTACATATCAAGAGTACGGAGAAGTCTGTCTTTATCGCGAAAATAGGGAGAGCTGGGCAAATAATAATCTGCGAAGCGATGCAGGTCTTGCTCATTTAGCAGAACTCCTCACTTCAGAAAAAGCCAGTTTCCAACAACGAGCCCACACACTTCTCATGAGGGGCTATCCTGATCTAGCTGAAGAGCTGATGCAAACTCTAATCAATCGTCAATTCATCAAGCCAGAACAAGCACAGGTTGTCGTAGAGAGTATGATGAAAGGTCTTGCTCATTCTAAACGTATAGAGAAGTTTGAATAATTCCGATTTTACGAGGAATTTTCAAAGTTCTTATTAGAGAAGTTTAGGCTCATCAAAAACTCAGTTTTTGAGTGCCGTCAAGAATGAAATTTTTGAGGTTTGCAAACTTCTCTCTAGTGTAAGTAAAAGGTTTAAAAACGCACCTGTATTTCTAAAAGTATGGCCTCGTAGCTCAGCCCGGTTAGAGTACTGGACTTTTACAGATGAGCAAGCTCCTCTGTCCTTCTGACAAGGACTTGTCTGAAGTAATCCAGGTGTCGGGGGTTCAAATCCCCTCGGGGCCAGTCCGTTTGCCGCAGTGAGGAGCACCGCAACGCAAGTGAGGATGCCTACAACAAGAGCAAATATAGAAGATTTGATAAAATAAATTTATGAGAAAATCAATCGTTATGCCAATTAAAAATATCAAGCGCGTCGCAGTTATTACTGGACTCATATTGCTTATACCCTTAACATTGCAACTCACCATAGGCACAGGTGTAGATGGGCAAGGCTGGAATTGGAAACTGAACGACTTCTTCATAATTGGTGCTCTCTTGTTCATCACAGGGTTAGCTATTGATTTTGCGGCGAGGAAAATTACCAACAGAGCACATAGATTTTTTGCTATCATTGCGATTTTGGCAATATTTCTCCTCATTTGGGTTGGAATGGTTCATAACATTGGCGAAAGATTACTTGAAAAGTTATTTTGCGGTGGTGTTTGCTAAATCTTTCTAAGAAAGAAAACTTAATCAGATCAAGCCATCTATTCGACTGCCTCTAAAGCGAAGCGGGAGGAGGGAGTCGAACCCTCATCTTCGGCGCCACAGGCCGACGTTCTACCGCTGAACTACAACCGCCATGTAAACTGCCTTTAATACATTAAAGGTCCAAAGGCAAGCTAAGCTTTCACTCAATATTTCAGAATGACACTCATCTTTTAAATGTTATGTCGTGAATTAGGGAAGAAAACCACACCATTCATTATGTGGTGGTTCCTAGATATCTCAAAAAATAATTTACAGTGTTTCTTCTAGTGATTGTGCAGCTTTTCTTAATTTGATAGCTATTTTTTTTATGTCTCGTCTAGTTATTCTTATAAGTCGGCATGCAACAGAGCTTGAGTCATTTTCAGAATATTTTCTATAAATACTTGTAATGATCTCTAAAGTATTTATGTAATTCTTCCCTAAGAAAACTTGATATATCTCTCTAATATCACCATCTACTCTCGGGCTGTAGAAGCCAGCATTCTTTATAGGTCTATTATGATAGTCTTTAAATTCTATTTTTTTCATAGTCAAGTACATAAATATTCAAAAAGAAGAGTTTTTTAAATCTACCGTTCTTTGTACCTTAATGAAATTTAGGGGAATTGCACTCTGGCTCACAGGAATATGTGTTATGATCTTTATTGTGCAGAATTTTATCGATGGATTTACAGAAGCACTTCTCCTTAACCAGTCAGCTCTTCTGCAACCTTGGCGTTTTGTTACAGCAATTTTTCTGCACGGTTCTCCAGGACATCTTATTTACAACGCTTTCGCTCTTGTATTATTTGGAAGCATGCTAGAAGCACTCATAGGCAGCAAACGTTTTTCACTTGTCTTTTTTATCACAGGAATTGCCGCAAATCTTGTTTCTCTTCCTTTTTATGATGCTGCATTGGGAGCATCAGGAGCCATCTTTGGAGTACTCGGAGCTCTGATTATTCTTCGTCCAGGCATGATGGTCTTTGTCTATGGTCTTCCAATGCCTATGTTTCTTGCAGGCATACTTTGGGTCGTAGGAGACGTTCTTGGTCTTTTCATTCCAAGCAATGTCGCAAACTTCGCACATCTCGCAGGAATATTTTTCGGATTTATTTTTGGAGCATATTATAGAACACAATTGCCCTCCAAAAAATCACATCATTCTTTAGTTCATTTCAACGAGAGAAATGTTAGAAATTGGGAAGACCATTATATGCGTTGATTATTTATGCATATAAAATCCTTCCATTAAGGGTCGCTTCTTATTTTTCTTAAATACTTCTTTAATTCCTTCAAATAGTGAAATATCTTTCGAAGGAGGCATTCCGTTCCACCATTCATAAAAATAACGTCCTTTTTCCCAAGAAGTCACATCAAAAGTAAAAGAAAGAACTTCCGTTCCAGAAGTCAACACTTCTCTATAAAATCCTGCTGGATAAACACATTGTCTCTCTTCATAAAATGTGTCCCCTGTAACATCTTTGTATTCTTTGGAAACAACAAGATATGCTTGATCTAACTTTTGTTCTCTAGGATTAAAAGCATATAAAAAACGTGTCAATGTAGAAACGTTTGTAACATTTCCTGTCTGAATTGGAACTACCTCTTCTTTTCCTGTATAGACAAGATACCCTCTTTTTCTAAGAATATAATCTGGTCGTTGTTCTTCACGCGCAGCCAGAGCATCAGCAAATTTCTCAAGGCGTGTATCTATTTTTTTTAAAACTGCGCATCCTGAAGATAAAGCAACAATGCTTGCAAGTCCTAAAGAAGAAATTGTTTGATTCATCTCATTAGAAATAGTTCTCCAAATAAATACTTTAAGGTGCTAGAGAAGATAGGTTAATCCAAAGCTCTTCGTTTACTGAAATACTTTGCGGCACACATGCTTCCTAAGGCAATTAAGAAAATCAAGAATAATTTCGCAAGTTCTTCAATAAGAGAATCAAGAGGACGGTCAAGAAGGATTATTTGGTGAAGAAGAGTGCTTAAGATGCTAAAAGGGTTAATTTCAACAAAGAAACGTATTATCGGGCTCACCAAAGCAGTAGGAGCTAGCAAATCAGAGAAAATCTCAAACAAAATGACTGTAAAGATCGCAAACAGCATAGAGAGGTTTTCAGATTTGAAGAAATAACCAAAACTCATTCCAATAAAAATAAAGATCGATGAAGCAAGAAAGAGGACGAGGACGATTTCAGGCATATTATGGATTAGATCAATTGAGAAAAGATACATTCCAACAAGGAAAATAAAGATAGCTTGGATAAAAACAAATAAAAGATTAACAGCATAATCAGCCAGAACAAAAGCAGAGTCTTTCACAGGTGCAACGAGTGATCTCAAATATTGGGGGGCGTTCGTCTGGCGCGCAGTAAATAAATTGGAAAGCACAAGAGAGGTAAAGGTAAGTATAAGAGCCACAAGCAGAGGGAAAGAAAGCGCAACAGGATGCTCAGGTACATCACTAAATGCTTTTTTAACATGATAAATAATGCCTTGCTCACGTACAGCATCGCGAAGAGAGAAAATCTGCTTCCCTCCTTCAGCAGTTGTACGTTGAAGTTCTTTTATTTTCTCTTTTCCTTTTTGTGTTCGGGAGATCGCATCGCTGATATTCAAGTTCATATTTTCAAGCAAAAGGCGAGTATTCTGTGTAGAAGCATCAGAAACCACAAGTCTCGTTAAGCTCTCTTGGATGTTTTTTTGGTAATCTACAAGGTTCTTTTCTTGAGTATCAAGTTCCCGATAGCTTATTTCAAGTTCAGCACGCGCCGTTGCAAAAGAACTTGAGAAAAGGGAAAGCCTATCTTCAAAATCACTAGAGCCTTCAGATGCTTGTGTATTTTGTTTTTCCAAGATTGTCTCAAGAAAAAACTGCTTGGCATACGACTCCACAATCTTTTGAGTGTTGTCAAGATAAGCATCCATCTGCGGCTTTCCAGCTTGAGTATAGATTCTAATACAAAGTGCGCGCTCTCCATGAGCCATTGCTGTTAAGCAATTACTCAGTGTTGTATGAGGTGAGATGTGCATATATGTTGAGAAATCAAGGGACACTGTTTCTCCTTCATTGATCAGTCCCACCTTCATATTTTGTACATTAACAGAGTTAAGCATTGCTCCAGCAAGCAAAATAAGAACGATAGGAAATACTACAAGGACAAGAAAATAATTCCAGTTACGGGATACAGTTTTAATATTTTTTTTAAGTATAGGGATGAAAAGAGTCATGCTGCCTTCTCCTGAACAATACTTTCAAATATATCGTTCAAATCTCTTGCCTTAGGGTAAGACGTATGATACTGCTCACTCGTACCCACAGCAACGATTTCTCCCTTACTAAGTACTCCAATGCGATTACAGTTCTTCTCAATCTCTTCCAGAATATGTGAGGTTACTAGAATTGTCGTTCCAGAAGAATTAATTTTATGAATATATTCCCAGATATTTTTTCTGATTAAAGGGTCTAGACCAACTGTTGGCTCATCAAGTACAAGTAATTTAGGTTTATGAATTAGAGAAACAAGAAGATTAGCGCGCTTCTTCATTCCTCCAGAAATCTGTTTAATGAGTAAGTTTTCAAATCCTTTAAGTTCCAGAAGCACGAGCAATTCTTGCAAGTTTTCTTTAGTCTCTTTCTTCTTTAAGCCATATAAAGTTCCGAAATACGCACTGTTCTCAGCAATTGTCAGTTCTTCAAAAAGAGTATTGTCTTGTGTAGCAAATCCAGTTTTTCTGCGCAAATACAAAGGGTCGCTCGGCAAAAGAGTTTGTTCAAAATATACTTTACCTTTATCAGCACGCGTCATTCCAATAAGAATACGTAAAAGTGTAGTCTTTCCCTCACCGCTCCTCCCAATGAGTCCAAAAATCTCTCCTTCTTTTATTTTCAGAGACAGATCTTTAAGGATATCTTTTTTTCCATACCTCTTTCCAATACTATTGAACTCCAATAGATACATCTTTTTGTAACGCAAGAGTTCTTTAAAAAGGTTGTTTTTAAAGAAGTCAAACCTAAATAATTATAAAGAGCATCTTATATGCAGTTTTATGCCTCTCAATCATTATCTTTGCCAAACATATGAGGAGTCGCTTGATTCAGCAACAGCATTAAAAAGATTTTCTTCTCTCTACACCGATTTTCCAAGGCATGCACGAGATTATTTTGATGATCTATTTCAGCGTTGTGATAATATACCTATCTCTATTGTTCTTGTTGAAGGTGCTCTAAAAAATACTCCTGCAGATAAGAAATATGACCTCTCAGCAGAAATTCAAGAAATTTGGAATCTGAAGCATCATCGAGCCATTACTCTTCTTCCTTGGAGAGATTGTGTCGTCCCATGCACGCCTCTTTTGCAAATAATTCGAAGAACAAGAGAAAAACGTGCAACAGGAAAATGTTCTGAAGTTCTCAGCCTCTTTGTCAACTATCCTGGAACAGTGGCACGTTTCAATTATGTTGGAGATAAACTCATTCCTGCACAAGAAGTTCCTCCTTCTGTAACTCCTTTACCCTACGAACCTCCTTCTCTTCCTCTCGCAGCCATCATCCCACGTATGGAGAGTTTATATTTTCATCTTCAAAATAATCCATTAAGTGTGAACCCTCCTTTTTTCGCATCAGTATATCCGTTCTTCTCCATAGGTAAATACGAATCTGATGATCTCGATCGTCTCAAGGGATTCCCTGAACAAACAGAGTTTCTATATGTGTAAAATTAGAACGTAAACTCAAACTTCTCCAAATCAATCTTACCCTTCTCAATAACTACACCTTCACTTTTGAGTAACTTTTCCTTATTCTTAAGACTTGAAGCAAACCCTACTAAACTTCCATCGCTTCCAACAACTCTATGGCATGGCACATCAGGTGCATATGGATTCTTGTTCATTGCGTTTCCCACAGCACGATATGCGCGTGTTCCCAAAGCATGCGCGAGCGCCTTATACGTCGTAACTTTCCCTTTAGGAACTTTTTTCAGAAGAGAGTAGCAACGTTCATTAAATGAGGGCTTCATTAGGGAAGAAAGGCAAGCATTTAGATCCAATACGTTAAAATAACAGCCATCACAGAGATCGACACAAGTTGATACACTATATTTACTAAATACGCTCCCCATGATTCTCCTTTCCAGAGAGTATTGCCAAGAAGAAGGGGAACCACAAATCCAAGCCACGTCCAGAGAGCAAGCTCAAGTGCATCAGCATTCGTTGCAGCATTAACATAGGAAACGAAATGGGCTAAAACATAGGCAAAAAGCAGCGATCCTATGAAAGCAATCAGATAGAGTTTACCCATTCCTTGCTTTTTAGCCTTCTTAATATCTGAGCCACTCATGTGCGCACCTTTCATCCAAATCTTCCCAAAAACAGCGGGAGAATACCAGATTGCTCCAATAATCATACTGGCAACAGCTGCAATTAAAACCGCTGCATAATTCACGCTTACTTGAGGAAGCACCATACATTGACTTATCTTCAGAGCTTTAAAAGTATTAAGTTTAATTATAAAGAAGTAACACAATGCAATAATCTTTATAATTGATTACAAGCTAGCTCTTTTATGGAAGACGATAAGCCTGATGACAATAAACCTGTAGAAGTAATTCTTTTAGAGTATGAATGTAGAGATTATGGAAGCCGCGCTTTTGTTTTAAGGATAAAAAACACTCCTTGGGGAGCAAGCAGAATTCAACAGGTAGTATGGGGTGTCAGCTATATACTTGAAAAAGAAAATCCTCCACTTTTTCCTATCTATTATAATGTAACTGGTTTTAATAAAGGAAGCAATGACTTAATAATGGCTGTTCCATTTGAAGGCAGACTCGCAGATATTAAGCCTTCTTTTGACGAGGCAGTCGTGAGAGCATACGAATTGGCAAAGAAGTGGGCAGAGGCCTATTTTGAGCCATCTTCTCTTCACCCAGAATATGATCCTTCACGAGCGCGCATGTTTGACCGAACTCGCTTTGCAAATCCTACTCTTCCAGATTCAGATGATCCTTGCCATAAATTATGGTATAAAACGGCTTGGTTTCCAGAAATATAGTTGAAGTAATATTTATCTATTCTTAACATCACTCTAATCTATGACGATATGGCTTTGAAAAAAATCCATAAAGTACCGCAATAAAGTTAAGAATCGCATGGCTCAACGTTGCAACAAAAAGATTTTGATAAAGAAGGAAAAGAAAAGAAAATCCTACTCCAGCCAAGATAAGAAGAGGGAGACCTTCAAGAAAATCTTCATAAATTAAGTGAATGAGAATATAGAAGAATGCAGGAATGATAACTATAAGAAAAGAAGAAAGGCCCAAAAGCTGAAGTTGACGAACCAAAAATCCTTGAAATACAAACTGCTGAAGAAAAGCGAGAATAAGAAATCCTATCTGAAAATGCCAATACCTCCACCATTGTCTACGATAAGGACGTCGCAATAAATGTGCATATCCAATAATTACCACAATTCCAAGAAGAGTAAAGATTCCATACGCAAAAAGTGCTGAAAAAATATTATCGGTACGAAGACCAACATCAGCAAAAGACCACTGTTTGAAAAGGATAATGCAAAAGATAATGAATGGAATAGTAAGAAACGTCGCAAAGCGAAACTTAGACGAAATAAGATGATAGCGAAGGAGAATAATAGGAAATATGAATAAGAGGGATATTTCAAAGAGTACTTCTATAATCATAGAATTTCAAAGAAGACATACTATAATAATCTTTATCTACACTTCAATCTTTAAAATTCAATGGCTCAAGAACATCTTCTAAAAATTCTCAAAGTCCAACAAGTAACATCTAGTGTTAAGCGATTTCACTTAGAAAAACCTTCTAAATTTAAATTCATTCCAGGCCACTCAGTCATGATTGCCCTGCCAGAAAATAAAGAAGATTCTCATCCTTTTTCATTTACTTCGACTAATGATGAGCCTTATTTAGAGTTCCATATTAAGAAATACAACAATCCAAATAATTTCACACAAAGTCTTCACACACTTAGTCTAGGAGACTCACTAATACTCGCAGATGTTTTCGGCTCAATTAGATACACAAAACTAGGTCTAATGATCGCAGGAGGACAGGCAATAACTCCTTTCATAGCAATTCTCCGTCAGCTCAAAAAAGAAAACGCTCTTATAGGTAATACTCTTATTCATACAGTCAAAACACGTAGCGATCTTTATCTTCAGGAAGAATTAAAGAGCCTTCTGGGAGATAATTATATTGTAACGATAACGCAAGAGCAACATCTCTCATATTTACACGGGAGAATAACTAAAGAGCTGCTTAAACAGCATCTTCCTCTAAATAAACAATGCTATGTTCTAGGATCTGACGAATTTGTGAGCCAGGTCAAATCAATGCTCAAAACGCTTCAGTAGTAACGTTATCACTCTTATTCAATTAAAAACAGAGAGTAAACCTTAAATAGATAGTCTTTCTTAAAAAAACATGACGTGGGAACCACATTGGGGAATTTGTTCTTGGGGATATAAGATGGTTGCTCCAAATGATATTGCATGTTTTAGGGAAGTAGTGTTATTCATGAATGAGGATCTTAATTTTCCAAATTCATTAAAACCACGTGTCATTGAGGTCTTTGCTTCTATGGCTGAAGAAGGTCATGAAGAAAATCTTATAGTAGGAGCAGAAATGCAAAAATTTGCTTCAAATAATAACATTCTCCTTCACGCTTGTGGCTTCAACCCTTTCTATCTTAATCCTGGGAAGAAAATTCCTAGCCCTCATTTAACTTCTCGTGATTCTGCTGAGCAAGAGGCAGCTGCACGACGTATAGAAAGAGGAATAGAACATGCAGCAGTACTCGCGCCTCCAGGAAAAGGGATTCTTATGGGTCCTTCTTACTGTCGCCACGAATATTTTGGAGAAAAAAATGCAGGTCTTTATGATGGAGAGCGTCCTCTTCTAGTATCGACTCTCAAAAATAGAATTGCTCCATTTGCTACTGCACGAGGAGCACGAATTGCCCTTGAACCTCTCAATCGATCCGAAACATATCTCATCATGCCTGGAGATGACGCTACTGACATAGTGAGAGAGATTGATGAAAAAAGCATAGGTCTTAATGTAGATACCGTTCACTGGGATTTGGAAGCAGATGGTTCTCTTGAAGAGAGTTTAGACAAGGTATTTAGAACAGGATATGTGTTAGATTTCCATCTGAGTGATTCTCATCGTAAAAAATGGGGTTCGGGAAGTATTGGTTCACGTGCAGAAGCAATCTTTAGAGTTGTTTCAAAAACAGGTTATGTTGGACCTATCGTTCAAGAGGATTTTTGTCCCGATCTTCATAGTGCACTTAAGATTTGGCGACCCAATAAACTCTCACCATCAGATGTCATTAAATATGGAGTGGAAACAACGCGTAAAAATTATGGTAAAATATATGATTTAACAACCCAGCGTCTTCTTTAAAATTAGGCAATCCATATCTTTAAATACTCCGCTTTTTTCCCCTATCTATCAAGAATAAACCCTTGATGACATAAGTGTAAGGAGAGTAAGGAAAACATGAGTAAGAAACTGTACGTAGGAAATCTACCCTATAGCGTAAATGGCGAGAAACTAAAAGAGCTTTTTGCAGCATATGGAGAGATTGTTGAATCTACTGTTATCTCGTTTAGAGATACAGGTAAATCCAAAGGTTTCGGATTTGTCACGCTTGCAGATGACGCGCAGGCAGACAAGGCAGTCCAGGAAATGAACGGCAA
>JBBTBG010000011.1:0-6223 GCA_038043805.1 Nanobdellota archaeon
TAACTCTCTGCACTCATACCCTGTGAGCGCAATCCTTCTCGATATGAAGCCAAAGCGCCTTCAGAAAATCGTGCGGGAGACAAAGGAAGTTGATAAGTCTCCTCGAGAAGAGGGCGAGCGGTATTTTCTACACGATAAGAATCTCTTGGAGGCTCAAATTCATGAAGCCGATAGTTCGGAGCAGGAGTATAAGTCATAGAATAAAGGCAATAACAGACTTTTTAAAACTTTCTTAAGTCGCTTCAAGTACAGGCAGTCCTTCACGTTTTCTAAATGCTTTCAAATCTACACTATCATAAGTAATTCCATTAATATGCAAACAAGGAACAAACGCTTCATGAGCTAATGCAAGTCCTCTCGGTTTGCTGATTCCTCCAAATTGTCCTGCTCCAAAAACATGAGGTTCATATGTAATAAATGCGCCTGGAAGAGAGTATCCTTTTTCTCGTAATTCTGCAATGCGTAGATTAATAACATGAAGATTAGCTGCAAAAGGTATCATAAATGAATTGAATCCAGAGGAGTTATTGTCAAAAGGTACATGGAATCGCGCATCATGTTCACATGATGGACTAATCGGCTCCGTCACAGGCTTTCCATAAAACTTCGCATGCATTCCAACAAAACGAGGACTGCTTAGTAAGTGTAAAGATTCATCAACTGCATTGAGTCTTTGTAAGTGTAGATTTGCAGGATCAGTCAAGAGGCAAATATTCTCAAGGCCAGCTCTACTAGCAATGGCAATCATAGAACGCGCGTCTCTACCCTAGAGTCCTGTTTCAGGCTCTAAAATATAGAGGAGTTGGTTTTGTTTGCATAAATCAGCAACTTCATACACATTCTCGATGGCTCTCTCAAATGTGTCTTCAGGATGTCCACCTATAATCTGATATGTTGAAAATCCGCGAATCGCAGAAGCGCCAAACTCTTTCGCATTCTGAACAACGCGTTTAGTTTGTTCAATAACTGCTTGGCGATTCATATATTTTGCTTTGATGTTTGCATCAGCTGCATCAACAGTCTTGCATTTTAGAGAAGGAGCACCCATACAAACAACAGAAAGACTGTGTTCTTCTTCAGCAACTTTTTTGACTTCTTTCAGCCATCTTTCATCACTTGTTATACAAAGATTTTCCACTTGATTTGAGTAAGGGTTTCGGGCAAAGCGAGGCGTCCAGTATTTGAATCCTAACGTCTGAAGAACTTTAAAAGCGTCATAAATATTCATCTCTTCACGATTACTAACTGCCTCATCAGCAAAAACGTCGAGAATAACACGTTTACCTTCAATAGGTGATACAACCATAGACACAAGGAACACACTATCTTTTTAAAGATTTATATTGTGTGAGTAAATAGGAAAACACTCTCATTTTTCCAGTAGAAAATGTTTTTAAAGGTTGTTTGCGGAAATAACTCATGGAAAACACATATCAGCCAAGGACGGAAACTTTTACCGCCTTTAGTTGGTACTTTCTCCATATGGCTTAAGAGAATATCTCTAAGTTTTTTCTATTAAATCTTCGGATATTCTCTATGAAACATATTAATAAAAATATTTCTGCAAATGAATCTTCTTCACTCACTTCGTGTTTTTTGGCAATTGCCAGCCGAAAGTTGAATAAGAAGGAAAAACAGACTCTTGCGCTTCTTAATAGCATTGAAGAGAAAAAGTCAGCAACACAAACAGCTAAGGCGCTCGCTCAGGAACTGCAATGTGCCGAATCAACGGTTTGGGCAACGCTGCGCTCTCTGCGCTCTCTCGGCCTTGTGACGGTCGATCAGGAAAATGAAGTGCTTGCGCTTTCAAGATCAGCAAGATTGATTGTTCGGGAGTTCAATCCATGATCGAAGATAAAGTCATTGAAGATATTTTCGAGAAAATTACAGAAGCACCCTCAGTAGAAAAACCTCAGCGTTATGTTGACTACGCACTAGCCTCAAGTTTCGCACACTGCACTTGCAATCTCACTTCAGACGAAGTCCATGGTTACGCACTTATAGATAGAGTGAAGGAAATAACAGGAAATGGCATTAATATGCTTCTTCAGGACTATGATGGGACATTCCCTCAAAAAGAAAAGCCTCCTGCAGATGTCTTTCAGACTACTATCAAAGGTGAATTGGGAAAAGAATTAGATCTTCGACTTCTCTTCGATTGCGATAGAACTATAGAATATCAGACATTTAGGCAAGATCGTCTTCTACACTGTCTTGAAAAGCCTTGGGAATATCTTGTTAAAAGTTCTGGATTTAGTAAGGAAGATCGTCCGAGGGTAAAAGAAAGATTTGCAGAGCTGGTAACTATCTTAAAAGAAGCAGCAACGAACTCTTCTTCAGTGCTATCCTTTACAGAACAAGTAAGAAGAAGATTTCTAGGGCTTGCAGGAATTTATTCTTCAGGAGTCCCAGAATCAACAACGCGGGCAATACATACACAAAAACTTGAAGAGGATCTAGAAGCAGGATTTCCGTTCTGGCGCATGGAGTTGCCACACTCTTTTCGAGTCAAGCACCAGTCAAACGAAACGACCTATCTTTTTCGTGCGCGATCGAATTCAGGAGAACTTTTCCCAGTAAAGTTCTTTTCTAATCCAGAGAGATTCGAATTCAAGCGCAATGGAGAAATGGAAGTGATTCAAGCAGAAGAGAGTATCGAGACAATGAGAAAAGGCATATTTGTACCTACAATATCTGTCCTGAATTATGTCTCTCTTTCTCCTGCAAGAAAAAAACCCTCTAACGAGAGTAAGAACAGAATCCATTTTGCAGGGCAGTTCATGGCAGGAGCTAAAGGGTACGCACACGAGCTGGTAACTGTCTTTAATAAGGTACCTGGGTACGATACAGTGTCGTTAGTATGTGCAGGATATGACGGAAGTATTGCAGTTCAAACAAAGCGTTCAGGCACATTGATTGGTTTCGGAGCATTCTATCCTCAATTTGGCAGAGAGGGTATCCAGAAGTCGTTAAGAGAAGGGATGCCATCTACTCTTAGAGAAGGGAGAGTGTACAATGGAACAATTTGAGATCTGGCACGGGACCTATAATATTTTCGGCGTATTTTTGGAGAGTAGGAAAATGTCTTGTCAAGATATCAGGAGAACATGTAAAAAACATCATCTTGATGGGCTGCTCTTTCTTCACGTAGGAAATGAAAATGAAATAGGGATGAATTTCTTTAATCCAGATGGATCCAGGGATAACTGTGGCAATGGTCTACGTGTAGCTGCGCAAGTCTGTAAAAATAAAGATTTAGTCGGAACTTCAGGAATTATTCATTCTTTAAATTTAATTTTCCCATTTGTCATAAAAAATGATGAAGTAACAATAGCGTTTCCTAAAGTGTGCAAAAGAGAAGATAAGTGGGATGTAGGAGGAGTGTTGCATAAAGTGGTCTTTACAAATTCACTGGAACGGGCTAAAAAGAACGCGCCTTTTCTTCGAAAGAAGTATGACTCAAACATTACTATTGTAAAAAAGATAAATAATGCAGTCTTTGCTCAAACTTTTGAGAGAGGGGTCGAGAGCTTTACAGCTTCATGCGGCACAGGAGCAATAGCGGTAGCGCTCGAAACGGGAACCTCTGAAGTTTTGATGCCGGGTGGACTCTTAAAAATTGAACAAACACCTTCAACGATTTTTCTAACAGGAAGAGCGGAGCAAGTACAATGAAGAACGTCATATCAGACTATGAATTGATGAAAATTCCTGTGAAAGAATCGGGAGAATATCTAGTATCTCTAAAAGAATATTCCAAAGATCTGGTTATTGCTATCAATGAATTTACTAAAGAATATGAGCAACTTAAAGAAAGCGAATGTTATGTGAGAGAGTCAGTTGCGCTAATGCTTGCACAAGTACAATCACGCTTATCGCAAGGAATGCGACTCAAAGTAGTTGATGGTTTTCGATCTTTAGAAACACAGAAAAAATTGTACATCATGGTTTTTGAAGAGTTGAAGCAGAAAAATCCTACATTTTCAGAAGAAATGTTAAAATTAGAGACAGATAAATGGGTTGCAAATCCATCAACTGTCCCACCTCACTCAACAGGCGGCGCAATAGACTTAACGATAATCGATGTGGAAGGCAATGAATTACCAATGGGTTCTTCAATCAATACTATATCGGAAAAATCAGTTACAGATTGTGAAAATCTTTCCAGTGAAGAGAAAAAGAATCGTTCTTTATTAATCACCATCATGAGTGAGGCAGGTTTTACCAACTATCCTCTCGAATGGTGGCACTGGAATTATGGTGATAGAATGTGGGCACACTTCACAGGTAAAGAACATGGAATCTATGAAGGTTTAGAAAAGCGTTGAACTCACTCTCAGGCTAGATAAACTTCTCCAAGAGATTCAACCGACACAAATCAGATAATACAACGGCGTTATAAGGATAAATAAACTACAAGACGAGTATTTATATAGAAGGTATAGTCAGACAAGTATGGGTGCTGATGATAATTCTTACATTTTACCTTCCTCTCTAAAAATTTTAGGAAATGCTCCCCCTATTCCTATCCTCATACCACACTTTCTTTCTACTTCTTTTTTGATTAAAGTTGGAATTATTATCCTCTTTCTTGTTGCTATAGGGGTAGCATGGTATTTTCTAAGATAAGTCTCAAAGCCTCTACCGAGACAAGGTCGAAAGTGAACGAGTCTCTAACTAAAGAAGCTCTTTTACTTTATTAACAAAAGAAATTGCATTCCTTATGCTAGTTTCTGCAATACTATGTGTTACTGTTTTGGTAACTTCATATTGTGCGGTTTCCCGATCTTCTTTTCCCTTCGATAAGTCAGTAATGTCTTGCTGATTAATTTGGCTATGGGCGTACTTGAACATCAGAAGATATTTTTGTTCGATAAGTTCTCTTTTCACAAAGAACATTTCAAGAGCAAGAATCGTAGCCGTGTGTGTTTTGCTTCGATAGCCAAGTTTTGCAAGCAATGCTAATGCGGAAAGGTACATGGAATAGTAAGCAGTAATAATCACCCACTCATCATTCATATACTCTTCAGGCAAAGCAAGAGCTTTTTGAGCTTCTTTGTTCGTACTTAATTCAGAAATGATATTCATCAGTTCAAGATTCTTATCCGCTCTCGCAATAAACTTACTCGTGAGCTCTTTTGCATCAGCATCTTCAAAGACACCATTGGGTAGCCTGTTCGTCTCCTCTTTAGGTTTCATAGGCATGGTAATAAAATAGTTCGTATCCTTTAAATAATATTCCTTGCATAACTAAAGAATCCCAGAGTTCTTTATTCTCCTTCTTGATGTTAACAAATTCAGATTTTGAGATAACGATGGCGTGAATGTGCAGACCATATCTTCTTTTAAGCGAAGCAAGTATATTTTCTGTCTTTCCTTTTTCAGATGAAACAATCAACACGTCGATATCACTGTCTTTTCTTTGAGTATTTTTCGCATAACTTCCAAAGACAATGATTATCTCTGTTTCTTCTTGAGGAAGTTCTCCAAGTGCGCGAGAGATGAGTTTGTGCTTGTCTGAAAATTTCTTCGCTTTCTCCAAAGCATACGCATGAAATGCTTTTTTTGATGCCCATGAGCGAGGCATAAGAGAATACACGAGCGTTTTTCCTACTTTTCTTTTTTCAATGGCCTTTTTTTGAGCCAGCGAACGCAAATAAGTGTTATTACGTTCATAGGACGTATAGAGTGTCTTTTTCATGATCTCTTTGATTGTGAGGTCTTTTCCTTGAGGGAACATGCTTCTGAGTAGAACTTCTTCTCTTTCTGTAATCTCCTGTGGTTCTATGTTAGTCATATTATATTATCAATTAATCAGTAATATTACTGAATTATCAGTATTTAAATTTTTCTGTTTTTACCTCTACAAACCATGAGCCATAAGAAGCACCCAGTCACTTATTTCAATGAAAAATCTGCTGTGTTGCAAATTAGGAATCGTGCAACACAGCATGAAACGAGTAATCTTTGAAAATAAATTTTTTTATCTCTTTTTGTAGATTTGCAGACTCTAAAATTATAATATGTGCTCTATTTTTTGTCATGATAATACAGAGATTAATTCCGTCTTTGTTAAAGCTGAAGTAATCATTGTCCTTAATTTCTCCCCTATAGTGATCGTCAATCATCCAGTTTTCATCATATAATCTATTTGCTATTTCATCAAGTGTTTTCCAAATATCTTTTGTAACTTCTATTTGTAAATACAATTCTCCTTTTTTAT
>JBBTBG010000012.1:0-29850 GCA_038043805.1 Nanobdellota archaeon
CTTTGGCTTCATATCGAGAAGGATTGCGCTCACAGGGTATGAGTGCAGAGAGTTATCTCAAAGCTCTCTCTGAAGGGAGAGGTTATCGTGCCCCAGAACGCACACAAGGTGAATATAAAGATATTGAAGCAGAAAAAGGACAAATGGGTGGTGGCTTGTTTACTGGTATGGTTACTCCTTTAAGCAGTTTGCGTGGAATAGGTGCTCGCAATTAATTATTTAAAGCATCTTTTGCATTCTCTTTAATGAACTTATCGGCTCTTAAGAAAGATTATTCTGTATTAGAAAAAAAGTATAGACTTCCTAGCTTTTCTGTGGTGAATGGACTTTTTGAGATTGATAAAATTGAGCAAGATACTGAACACCTTGCTCGAGCTGTCAGAAAGATAATGATCGATAAGATTATTAACTCGCTCTCTTTTGTTGAGATGATTCTTCAACAAGTCAATGCTCCTAGAATGTATCAGCCATTTTTTAAAACAATGACGCAGAAAGACCATGAAACACTGCAGGCAATTTATGAAAAACTAAGTGTGTTAAGTCTTATTTCATTAAACCTTGAAGTTGATTCAAATGAAAAGAAAGAATGTGAAGCAATTAAAACTATAGTCGAGACCTGGAATTCTGTCAAGCCTCAATTTTCTATAATTTTGGAACACATACGCAATCCTCCTTCTCCTGAAGCTAAGAAAGAGAAGAGCTACTTTGGATAGACAGACTAACTTACTTTGTGAAGTGTTTCTTCTAGAATTTTGAATGCCTCTTCGAAAGATGAGCCTATAATAACTTCTCCATGATGGCGGAGGATTCCTATTTTACTTTTTTCTAGAATAGGAATTATTACTTCTGCCAATGCTCGTGTTCCGTAAGGAATGAATTCTTTTGTCCTAATATTATCTAATGAGAAATGTTCTGTGAGCAGTTTACAATGAGGATGAAGAATTACCTGCGCGGAGGGAAATCTCTTGTAGATTACTTCATGAAGTACTGTCTCAGAAGAGGGCATTCTTTTACCTTGATAGGAGATTGTTTCATTGACTTTTGTTATGAGAACAAGATCTTCTTCTTGAATATTCTTCTTATTGGTTTTTGAAGCAGTAACCATGAAAGAGTTTCCTACACGCATGCTTATGGAACCATCAAGAGGTTTATTGTTGAATTGAGAAATTCTCTTGCCTGCTTGTTGGAAAGTCTTAATATATTTTTCACTCGCTTCCTTCCATAATGCATCATCCTTTTCTAACTCGACTTTAAATTTTACGCGAATGTCTTCGCAGATAAGAGTATCAATGAGACGAGCAACATGATCTCCTTGAAAAGAATGAACATTGCTATGGAGTAATATGACTTTACTTTCTATAAAGAGAGTCTTTACTTTATCTAGTTCTTTATCATTAGGAGCAATATAGACTTTACCTTGAAAAGAATCAATTTTTTCTTTGATTTCTTTGAGTTTCTCATAGGGTGCTGGAGAAATAAATAAGAGTCCTTCTTGTTGGTCATCGAACACCTCAACGTTGTCGCTAATGGATAAGAGCTTCTCTTTAATTTCATCAGAAGAAACAGGATGAAGTACACAAGAATAGTTTGCATAGTCTGCTAGAGGAAGATAGAGAATTCTCTGAAGTTTTGGCATGGATTTAGGTATTAAATTAATATTAAAGTACTTTTCTATCTAATAATTTGGGCGCTTGAGGAACCAGGTGACATTTCCTGTGTCGATCTTCCAGTCAGAAGGATTGCCATACCCTTCTTCTGCCCTTCTATCTAGGAGCAGAGCTTGTCCTCGAAAATATGAAATAAATTCAGCCATTCTTGGATTAAGACGCAGAGTTATTTCCCTAATTCCTTTAAGCAACTCTTGACCAGTCCACCGTCTTCCACTTTTATCAAAATCAAACTTTCTTTCTCCTGCTTCTAGCGCTTCATAGATCATGCCACCAATCTTTGATTTTGTTCTAAACTTTCTATTAAATACAGGCTTATAACTTGTCCACTCGATATTCATCCACCCCTCATCTAACTTTACTTCTTCGTAAGGTAATATTACTCTTTTTGCTAAACAGATAGATTCCATCCGGCGCTGAAATACATCAAGCTTTTCAGGGGGAATAGTAATGCTATTCGTATTAACACTATCCCAAGTACTATTTGAAGGTTTCCACAATAAGCCACCCATTGCCTTACGAGCTTTTCGTATTTATTTAAATAAAATGGTGACGGAGTACCTATCTTATTTCCTCAGAAAGAGTTTGAGATCGATCTCAAATAAAGCAACAGGCATCTTGATACCCCATTCGCGCAGCGTCTCGGGATGCATTTCTCCTATTATACCTATGGAGCTTCCATCAACAAAAATATTTCCTGCTCTTCCCTCAATGAATCCTTCTTCAACGGTTTCGCTTAGAGTATAGTTTAGATTGAATGTTCTGAAGAGATAATCAAGAACCTGCTTTAATTGTGTGAAGTTTGCTGGCGAACAGGCAACAAGAAGATGTTCTTTTTCATCGATTCCTGTTTCGGTCTTTGCTTGCCTCTGAAAGACCGTCCCGATTTCGAAGATATTTTGAGGATATTCGTGATCCTTATTCTCTGAGAAAATCCGCAATGTAGGAAGAAGGAGTGAAGGACGGAGGTATTTGTACTCTGTTTTTGAATTCTCCACTTCAATTTTATCTAAATTCTTATTTCTTTTGATCTCATCTTCCTTGATAAGATGGTATGAAGAGATTTCAAGAAACTGGAGACCTGTAAGAAGATCAGCTATTTTGGATTTTACCCTTCCTGTTGGAGATTCCTCTCCAATTGTGGAGACCTTAGGAATTTCAGGAATAAGCTTGTCATAGCCGTATGCAATGGCAATATCTTCTATAATATCCACTTCGTGCAGAATGTCTGTGCGCCAAAGAGCGAAGGAAACCACACCTTTTTTATATTCGTGCCCCATTTTTGCCAGTAGCTTGGGGAGATCGCTTTCTTTGAGATTTAGGCCGAGAAGAGCATTTGTATTTTCGAGAGATATTTTCATCTTTTCTGGATTTAAATTTGGAAAAGATTCTTTCTCTCCATTTTGCTGAATGCATTCTATTGAATAAATCTTGCCTCCCATCTCTGCTAAAGCGGTGACGAGAATAATCAGAGCTTTCTTAATTGCATTGGAGTCTGTCCCAGTACACTCTACGAATACATTTCTTGTGTCTCCATTTATTTTTCCTACATCATGTGAATTGATAATCGGAGGCATGGACATAATCTTCTTTTGATCATCTATAAAAACAGGAAAGACATCCCAGTCTGCAACAAGATGTGCGTACTCTCTTCCTGTAGGATGTCTTGTAAGTATTTGTCTTCCTGTCAGAGACTCTGGATATTCAAGAGGTCTGAACTTTATTTCATCTGGATTTATACCTTTAAATGTAATAGGAAAACTAATTTTATCTAAAGGATAAAGACCGATTCCTCCTTTTTTTCTATTTCTCAAAAGAGTTGCCCCTAATTTCTCCTGTATTTGAATAACTTCGCGGATTTTTGCATCGTCGAATTTTACTCCTTTTACAATGCAAGCATAGGCATAAATCCAGTTTTTAGGTAGAGGTTTCTTTACGATAAGTTTTTCTCCTGAAGAAATGACAGAATATCTTTTTAGCCCTGGTTCTTTTCCAATAAATGCTGAAATTGCTCTGACGCATCCTTGCATTGAGAATAGATCTGGGCGATTGGGAAGAACCTCTATCTCAAGTTCAGAATCTGTCGATGATTCCACATGCGTGCCAAATAAACTTATCTTCTCTTCTACATCCTTAGTCAACTTGATGTATTTTTCGAAATCTTTTTTGGGAAATTTTACGGATGCCATTTAATGTACCTCCCTCTTATCTCTGAGTTTTTTGATATCATTTTCATACATCTCGCGTAAATCCTTAATATCGTATCTATCCATGATGACACGATCGAATCCTGGGCCCCAAGCTAAGACTGGAATGTACTTTCCCAAAAGAGGAACAACAACCTCTGGTCTGAACATTCCTGCTCCTCCAATCTCAATCCAAGTCTTATGACCTTTGTGAAACCCCCAGACCTCGACGCTAGGTTCAGTATATGCAAAAAAGGAAGGTATAAATTTAATGTCTGAAAATCCCATCTTTGTAAAGAATTCTTTGAGGTATCCTAAAAGATTCCTAAAATGAGCACCTTCGCATACTACTATGCCATCGGTCTGATTAAACTCAAAACCATGAGACCAATCGAGTGTTTCGTTTCTGAAACATTTCCCTACTGAAAAATACTTTCCCGTCTTGTCTTCTACATTTCTTAGTGAAGCCAATGTTCTTGCTGAAAGGCAAGTCGTATGGGTCCTTAAAAGAACCTTTTTTGCTTCTTCTTCTTCCCAAGAATACTGCCAGCCTTTACTCCCTGATACGCCTGTTTCATGAGATTTTTTGACATTCTTTACAGCCTCGTTGTCCAGGATCCTACCCTTCTCACCTTTAATAAAAAAAGTGTCTTGCATTTCTCTGGCAGGATGATCTTGAGGAGTGAACAGAGCGTCAAAGACCCAGAAAGAGGTATCGACAAGTGATCCTTGCATCTCTTTGAATCCCAAGTCCATCCATATTCTTTTCGCGCGGTCGATAGAAATGTTAACAAAATGTCTCTTCCCTCCTGAAATTTTAGGAACTGGAGTCTGAATGTCATACTTCCTGAATTTTTTTCCCTTCGACCAAGTACGAATGACTTCTGGAGTTACTTCTTCAAGAAGATCTGACTGAATTTCTTTTCCTGCAAAGTCTTTTCCTAACGTAGTTATATCATACTCTATCTGTGTTGTTGTCACTAATTGGATAATTTCTTTACGCTTACGTAAGATCTCGAGAGCATGAAGATGTTCTGGAGCCAGCTTAGACTGATCTATGGGTAAAAGATCAAGAAGTTGCTCTTCGAGTGTCTTTTTCATGAGCTCTTCTTTTGAAGCAATTAGAGATATTTTACCGTTAGAAAGAGAAAGAAGCGCCTTGTGCTTTAAGACACCTAAAGCAACTTTAAATTCATTTTCTGAGAGCTTTGAAAGTTTTTTTGCCTCTTCTAATGAAAGTGATCCGTGTTCCTCAAGAGTTATTACTAATTTTCTTTCGGGCAAGTGATTCTTCTTGTAATAAACTCCATTCGTTCCCAATTCAATCACTTGTTTTTCTTTAGTTATGAGCTTAACAATATCTTTATTTTCAAGGAATTTAAGTGCACGCAAAACTGAAACTCTATCGAGATCTGATTTTTTCTCAAGTTCCTGCAGTGAAGCACCTAGAAAGGGAATAATCTTTCTCTCAAGCGGAGAAAGCATCTCAACTATTTTTTGAATGTCTGACGAGACTTTCTTTTCCATGTAGAATTGAGAACATGAGGGATTAAAAAGATTTGTTTTTACAAATCTTTATCCCTTCAACTCTCTTTGAAGGTAAAAAGATGGTGGTCTGGTATTTTTAAGAGCTCTCTTTTAATTGCTTTGTTGAAGCACCTATCGCAACAAGAAAACTCTCTGCGTCTCGCCTGTCCCGAACATGAAGCAATGCGAGCTTTACGCCTGCTTTTCTACAGAGTCTGATATTTTGTCGTATTTTAGAAAGCCTTTGCGCTTTCTGCTTTTTGTCTAAAGCTTTGATCTCTTCAAAATCTATCCCTAATGAAATGTTGTTTTTTGCAGCGATACGCGCAAGCACTTCATTAAAACCTGAATTGATGCTTCTTAGAGTATCTTGATGATCTCCTGACTCTACAGATAGCAAGATATCGAATTTTCCGTATTCGAGAATTTTTCTATTGAAGGCATCATCAACCGCCTTGACGATTTTAGGAGCGCTTTCGGTTTTGAGTAGTTTTTTTGCCTGATCAATATTAGATGTTTCTATCATTTACATCGCAAGCGTTGTCCCTTTAAATGGCTTTTCTAGGAGGTAATTATCGAGATTCTTAAGATTTTTTCCAATAATTGTTGTTTTTATTTTGTGATCACGAATAATAATAGCTGCTTGTTGATCTAATACAAAATGCTGCCCTGGTTTGAACTTCATTGAATGAATTCTTTTTTCAAAATCAATCCATGATTCGTAGGGAATGAATTTTGCATCTTTGTGCTTTTTAGGATCTTTGGAATAGAGACCATCTACATTTGTAATATTAATGAACTCTGTTTTGAGAAAATGAGCGATCTTTGCAGCCGTTCCATCGGAAGTTTCATCAGGCGCGTAACGTAGCGCCCCACAAATGACTAGGTCATTCTTAGAGAGATTGTGCTTTACTTCTTGCATGTCTCTAGGAAGATGTGCATTTACTTCTTTTCCGAAGAATTGCATCAAGAATAAAGCATTCATACGTGTCGCGCGGATTCCTGCCTCGGAAATTGCGCGCTCACTTGCGCCTTCTTTATGAAGAGCTTCAATATACTTGCGGGCAATAGCTCCGCCTCCACATACAACTACGAACTTCCAATTTTTGTAATGTTTTTTAAGAACATTCTTAAACTTTTCAAGAAAATTAAAATCAATCTCATTGGGGATGATCACTGAACCTCCTAGACTAAGCACTATCACCTTTTTCATTTTAATAAAGAGGAAAGATAGTTTAAATATGCTTCTTGAAAGAGACCTTCTCGTAATGTTTATATGCTCTAGTTTGTCGCTGCAAGCATGGTTGGCTTTCCTACTGTTAGCGATCATGCAGCACTCATCCTCAGAAAGATCCATGCAAAAGGATGGAATGCCTATCGCTCTACTGAAATAGCGAGGCTGAGTTTTGAAGAAACAGTAAGAGATGAACTTGCAGAGAAACTCTTAGTAGGGGAACGTTATGTCCTTCTTGCAGGAGCTAAAAATCCACATGATTCAAAGCAAGTTGACGCAGCTATGGAAACTCTTGCTTTACGACTTAACAGGGAAACTCCTACTATTCTTATTGAAAATAAACAATCACCTTGGACAGGATTTACTCTTCATTCCAACTATGTCCAAGTTCACACATACTGCGGACATGATGTTTCATATCTTACTTTTATCTCTGCCTTGGACAGTATTATACAGATTTCTTCTACTTAAATACTTCTCCTGTTTCCTTGCTCCAGAAGAGAAGGTCAAGATGATCGATAGGAATGTTTACTTGCTTTGAAAATGCGAGAAATTTATCTTCTATTTGTTTATAGTGCTTGGCATTTTTAATGATAAGATCTTTCTTTGTGATAACCTTTAACTGCTCCAGATTTCTTAAAATATGACGATCAAGAATAGCTATCTGATTGTTAGACTTGCCTATGTTGCGCAGAAAATGCCCTGCCTCTTTGTATCCCATTCCCAAGATCTCTTCCGCTAGATTATTGCGAATAGATTTTCGATCGGTATTTGTTAAAAATTGTTTGATACTTGGCCAATTCTTTCTTGCTTCTAGCAGATAGCGTGTTTTGTTGTTATGGAATCTTGTTCGTGTTCGCAGAATTTCTCTGATTACAGAAGGTGTCTGCTTATTCAATTTATTTATTTCTTGCACTGCTTCCCAACAACGATGAGCATTGCTTTGAGGTGTGAGAAGGCAGAATTGCAATTCATTAAAATAATTACGTGCTGGTAGTTCCTCAAATTTGCTCAGCCTTTGCACTATTTTCTCTTTATGCTGGCGGTAGCTTACGTTTAATTCTTGAGACATGATATTCTAAGATTTATAATCTTTAAAAAATTATCAGTCAAGTTTTGAGGGCTCTTTCTTCTGAATGATGAAGCGTGTGCCTACAAATTCTGAAATCACTGAGGTAATTACGAAGTTGCCCAATGCAGCTTTAAAAACTCCTGGAATAATAGGAATTTTTGTTTTTTCTGAAATCTCTGCCATGATTTTCCGCACTTCTTCTGTGGTGAGAAAAATGTTTGCATTTTGAATGAATCCTGACCTATAGACCGTTATTTGTTTTCCCGGACCGGGACATTCAATAGTTTGTACTGTTGGATCGAGCAATAAGTTATTCAATTTTCCCAACGCTTCTACTGTGATCAAGGTGGGTGGAGAGGGATGTACTTCTTTACTCTTAGGATGAGAAAGTTCTGGCTTTTTAATGGTTTGTGGATGAGGAGGAACAATTTTAGGCACTGCAACTCTTAGCATTGTTGGAGGAGGACGAGGGATCTGACGCCGAATCATCAAAGTTTTATTAAACTTAGGTAATTTTTCATCGAGCAAAGACTTACCTGAACTTGTGGTCAGTAACTCGTGAAGAGAAGTCTTAGAGAGTGAAGAAGATTGAAGGGAAGGTGAGGAAGGCACTTGCCTAGTAGGAGGACTATAAGGAACTTTCTTCTTTTCTGGAGGAGCAGGAGCAATAGAAAGAAGTGGAACTTCCTGTGACTCTATGTTTTCTGGCAGACGTTGTGTCTCATCTATATCGGAAAAGAAATATGCTTTTTCTTTGATATCTGAGATATCTGAAATTTCTTCTGGAGATTCAAAAGCCTCAAACTCAATTCTCTTTACTGCTTTGAGCAATCGTTCTTTGTCAAATAAAATTGACTCAACTTTAACATTTTTAATGATCTGAGTAATAAATGCTTTCAGAAAATTTTCACCAATTTCTTGAGTTGATGATTGTGACATATTACACCCTTGGAAGAGGTTTGCTTATTGCAGAAGTCTCTAGAGGCTCTTCAGGAGGAGATTGATTGGTAAACGAAGGTTGTGGCCTAGGAGAACCGTACAACCTTTCCCTCATGCGTTCTTCCATCATCATCAACCCTTTAGCTAGAACCTTATTCTGATCTAGCATTTTGTCAATCTTTTCCAAGAATTCTTTATCTTTCTCAGTCGCCTGATTAACTGGATTACGAGCAAATGAGCGCGCAGCCATTTCAAAGAGACCCAGCAAGTTTGCAATTTGATCTGAAAGATTATTGAATTTCTCAGCAAGATCTGTATGTACTTTCTGAAGAGATATGAGGTTTTCTATAAGCTTATGTTGAAGATCTTCCTGCAATTTAGAAATCTCTTTGACTTGCTCTACTTGTTTTTTTGTTTCTTTAAGATGTTCATTTAGAAATGCCTCTTTACTCTTTTTTTCAGACATCCTTTCGGAAGCATGTTCTTGTTTATAAATGTTATCGCCCTCGATATTAGGCAATAACTGAACTCCTATTTTCTTAAAGAGTAAAGCTTAAAACCTGTTCTTAACTGCTGTCTTGAATGGGTCCATAGTTTAGTGGTAGAATGGACGGCTCCAGCCCGTCAGATGGGGGTTCGATTCCTCCTGGGCCCATATTAATTAAACCTTTCACTGAGATATGCTTCCCAGCGCTCGAAATTGTCTCTAACTTCATTCATTTCTGCATGAAAGAGCGCGGTCTTACCTTGATCACGATACCAATGCGTTGGAGGAGATGCACTACGATGATACTTCTCTTCTAGAGCTTGATGAAAAAAAGCGAGTGAGACCAAACAACGTGCTCCGAAATCTTTATGTGTCTCCGATATCTGCTTTTGATTTCTTGAACTTTGACCTCTAAGAGCGTCCAGATTGTACTTGTAAGTGATATAAGAAGGAAGAATATGAGAACTTGATTCCGATGATGGTATCAACCTTCGCATGAGATGCGCGACATGTACACATTCAATGTCTTTATGACTAAAATTTGCTTGAGAAAGAAGAGCTATGAGTTGATTTGTGTACTCCTGTAAAAAAACTTTTTTGGGATTGTCAAACAAAGCACGCCCTATTTGACGAAGAAGCAGATGGCGAGTCTCTTCATCTTTCCATAATTGTGAAAGTGCTCCTGAATTCTTCTCTGGAAAAACCTCTTTAATTAACTCCATTTGGATTTTAAGAAAAAAATATGTTTTAAAGATTTATGTTATACAGTCATAATTTCTTTAGCATATTAATCTCCTCGAAGGAGATTGCTGCCCCGTGGAATTTGGTAGCATACAAAAGAGCTTCAAGAACATTTTTACCTTGAAGAGGAATGAATCCTTTTTTGTAGGCAACATACACAAGCTCCGATGAGCGTATAAAACGGTATTTTTTGAATATGTTAAAATCATGTGCTATCATCTTAACATGCTGATGGATTTTTTCAGACATTATTTTCTCAAGACTTTGCGGGTCTTCACAGAGCATGCGTGTTGTTCGCTCGTCTATGGCAATCAATGTTTCTACTTCTCTTTTCGAAAGCAGGTCACTAACAGCCAGGCAGGAAATTTCTGCCTCACTCACGATTGACACCCACTTACCATTAATCTGAAGATAATGGTTTGCAATATCCATGAGTTCTCTTGTTTCTTCGTTAATTGATGTTTCGTCAAGCCCTATCTCTTGAGGGAGTTGCAGGACTCCTGACTGGAATAAAGACTGGACACGCAAGGCCCCTAGTTCAAAACGTTGAATTCCTAAAGGACGATCTATAATCTCCTTTTTAACTGCAGAAGTGATAATAAAATTGCAGGTGTAATTTTTTTTGAGAGCAGGAATAATATCTAGTAAGCCATTCATGGAAAGATTAATCAATGTTCCTGAATCAAAGATGAGAGCTTTTGTCATGTTAACCTCTTTACCATGTAATACTCAGTAACATTCCAATACATATGCTTAAGCTGTGCCTCTATTCTATATCCATTATTTTTATAAAAAACGATGGCTTGAACATGCTTATCTGTAGTTGCTAAAAGACAAGCGTGACATTGATTTTTTTTGGCTATTTCTTCAAATTTTTTTAAGAGTAGTTTTCCAATTCCTTGATTTCTGTTTTTTTTGCCTACTAAGAGATCATCCAAATAAGCTACTCCTCCATTCGTATTTCCGTAGATATACCCTACTATTTTACCATTAAGGTATGCCGCATATCTAAATTCTTTTTCTTTGTAGATATACTTCTTTTCTTTATTGTAGGCGACCCATTCCTTTAAACTGAAAGAGTCACTTTTCTTCTTTTCGTCTTGAGATACTGATTTTATCTGTACTTGAGAGATCATGAGAAGAACTCCAGAGCCATTTTTGCACGTTCACGTACATCTTGTGTTGGCGTATAATTTCTTTCCAGAGCATCTTTTTGTCCCGTATACTCTGAGAGCTCCCATTGTGTGATTCCTAACAACGAAGAGGTGCGCCCCATAGAAATCCCGTGCTCGTATATTTTTGAAGCTTTGTTAATAGAAGCTTTCCTGAGTACTTCTTGAATATATGGTCTTATATTGAGAGAAGTGCTGGTTAAGGCTATACGTGATCGCTGAAGATGACCTTCGAAAGCCTCCTGATTTCCTTCTTTAATTGCTAAGAGAGCTAAATCAATATATCCAATAAATTTTTTGACCACAAGGTCATAGTTTTTGATCTTATGAAGACCTTTTCTTTCAACAATCTTACTTAATGAATACAGCAAAACTGCTATAGTAATACTGCTTGCGTCCTGCTCTGAGGATGCACAGTGGATAGTCTGATTAGAAAGCTCATGAAGCCGTCCTACATCGTTTTCTAGAATCGCTTTACGAGTATCTTGGAGAATACTAATAACATGACCTACCTCTTCCATGGAAGAAGCACGAGAGTAAGCTATATAATCCTTTTCTTCAACGACTTAGTTTACAGGCATATTACTTAGTCATACCAGTTGCTTTCTTAAGTTCTTTTATAGCGCAGGACTTAAGTATTTGACCATTGCTCTTAAACTGAGAAACTTTTTGAGTTTCGAGGTGATCAGAAACTTTGTTTCTGACATCCCGAGAATATAGTGGTGGCTTTCGTTGGTTAATTATCTAAGTCCCCCACTATAGATTCATGTGTTGTCTAAAGGACGTGACACAAGGTTAATATAGTTTATTATCTTGGTTTTTAAAATGGAAGCGCTTCTTGACAGTAACTTTATTATTTCTTGCGTTAAAAAGAAGATAGATTTTCTTTCAGAGTTGGAAGATCAAGGGTTCAAAGTGGTTCTTCCACGAGAAGTATTTCAGGAGCTTAAAGACCTGCGCTTTAAAGTTAAGCATGATGAGCGTGTTGCTATTGATTCTGCTTTTGATATTTTTTCCCATAGAAAAATTAAAAAAACTACTCTTGGGCAGACAACGGTGGACAAGGGACTTATCGCAAAAGGAAAGCGAGGAGCGTATATTGCAACGCTGGATGCCGCAATAAAACGTGAAGTTCCTAATAGAATAGTCATTCTTGATGCAAAGAATAGCATTGTTGTTGAGAGAGATTAAGAGTATACAAACTCTTTTAAAGTTCGTTTTTGAAAAAGAGAGATGAAGAGGATGCAATTTGATTCTAATGGAAGACTTCTAAGTGTTGATAATAAACTTATAGATTTTCCATCTAAAAATAAGTCTGAACGAGTTGAATATGATGAGGATATAGTATCTGAACAATTGAGAACGTCAGCTTCTCTTTCTTTTTTAAAAGATGAAGTTTTTGGAAAAGAAGCAGACTCCTCTTCTTGGAGTCTCTATGTTGATCAAAAAAAACTACCTCCTTTGCGTTTTTCTAATGGTAAGACTCAAGAAGATGTTGTGAAAGAAGTTGTGCAACATGTGAAGAATGGAAAGAAGATTATTTTACTCCATGGAGTGTGCGGTACAGGAAAATCTGCAATTGCCTTAAACATTGCCCGTTTGATGGGAAAGACGTCTATTGTAGTTCCTGTTAAAAGCCTTCAGAGACAATATGAAGAGGACTATACTTCCCAGAAATATGTTCTTAAGCAAGGAGGCAAAAAAATGAAAATTGCAATGATTACTGGGAGAGAAAATCATGACTCTGTACTTTTTCCAGGCGTTTCTTGTGCAGATCCATCTTTGCCTGATACCATTAAGCTTACTGATAAAAATATTAATACTTTGCAAGAATACTATGAACAGAACCCTTATTTAAAAAACAAAGAACTTCCAGATATTAAAAACTTGAAAAGAATCTCCATTGCCCCTGCGAATCCATATTGGAGCCCCATCTTACCGGCTGAGATAGAGATTAATGTTCTCAAAGATGCAAAAAAGAAAGTGTATCGCGGCCTAAATGGAAAAGACTTTATCTTTTACCACAGAAAAGAAGGATGTTCGTATTATGACCAATACCTTGCGTATTTGCAAGCTGATGTTATTATTTTTAATGCTGCTAAATATAAAATTGAAGTCGCTCTCGATAGAAAACCTGAAACTGAAGTTGAAATTATTGATGAGGCTGATGAATTCTTAGATAATTTTTCGATGCAAGACACTCTTAACCTTACTAGACTTTCTACATCGTTATCCTCACTTACTCCTGAACATCCTGAAGCGCGCGTCATTGTAGAAAGCATAGAACATTTGCTTGGCCTTGAAGAGAAAAACAAACAGGCTTTGGGAGTAGATGAAAACAAGATATATCTTATTAGAGAGACTCAATGGGAAAAGATTCTACGCTTATTTTTGAAACATCCTGAAGTAGAAGCTGAGATCACACTAGACGATACACATTATGCCAATAAAGTTTTAGAGATCTCCCAAAATTTTATCGATTTTCTTGAAGATACTTATGTTACCTATAAAAGAGTTGATAAAGATATTTTTGTCAACTTTGTAACGACGAACCTTTCCAAAAAGTTTGATGAAATTGTTCATAAGAATAAAGTTCTTATCATGATGTCGGGTACGTTGCATTCTCCTACCGTTCTCAAAGAAATTTTTGGAATTGACAATTTTGAAGTTGTAGAAGCGGAATCTGTTGCACAAGGAACGATTGAAATCCATAGAACTGGAAAAGAATTTGACTGTAAGTATGCAAACTTTAGTTCTGGTAAGCATACACGCGAAGAGTATCTTCGTGCACTTTCTTTGTGTGTAGAAAAAGCTAGGCGCCCCACTCTTGTGCACGTTAATTCTTTTAATGACCTTCCTAATGAACAAGAAATTTTGGGATTCGGCCTTCATAACCTTATTTCTAAAGAGCGATTAATGAGTATGCAGTCTAATGATAAAACAGGAGCACTGGTTTCTGCATTTAAAGCCAAACAATCAAATATTCTCTTCACCACAAAATGCTCGCGAGGAGTTGATTTTCCAGGAGAAGTATGCAACTCTATTGTTTTTACCAAATATCCCAATCCTGATGTTGGAGGAGTCTTCTGGAAAATCTTACAGAAAACACATCAAAAATATTACTGGGATTTTTATAGAGACAAAGCTCGAAGAGAGTTCCTTCAGCGCATATATCGTGCTCTGCGCTCTCCAACAGATAATGTAATTGTTCTTTCTCCAGACATTCGTGTTCTTAATGCAGTACAAGCACTGCAGAGAAATGCTCTTTAGTAGGTCTCTCTAAGTAGCATTTAAATAGCTTGGAACCTTCTTTTCCATAACACTATTAATGTGAAAGGAGGTATATTATGGCAAAATCTCGAAGCGGTGCTGATCGTGCGGTGACTCTTATATTAAGTATTATCTTATGGATTACAGGCGTTCTTGTTGCGCTTGCTGTAGGATTTGGAATGACTGATGGAATTCTAGTTATTCCAGGAGTTGAAAGTGCTACGATCGCTGCAGGATGGGTAGTTATTGTATTGACTGTAGTGGGTGCTGTCCTAGCAATCATCGACAAGCTTACTGAATAGAAATTATTTATTTTACTTTTATTATTTTACTTTTTTTAAGATTAGACTGATTGGATTCGCACCAGAGTAGCTATTCTGAAGATGAGGTCTTGGCTAATCTTGTTAACTACTCCTCTCCCCTAGCAAAGATGAGAAGTTTTAATATAAAGCATCACTTTTGTTTTTCTATGGTTCTCTTGCCGTGCATGTAAGGTACAAGTACATCTGGAATTTTTATTGTGCCATCTTTCTGTTGATAATTTTCTAGGATAGCTACCATTGCGCGTGAAGTAGCTATTGCGGTGTTGTTTAGAGTATGAGGAGTATATTTTCCTTCTTTTCCATCAGCCCTTATCTTCAGAAGCTTTGCCTGCGCGTTAGTGAGATTTGAACAGGAGCCTACTTCAAAATATTCTTTTTTTCTCGGCGACCATGCTTCTATATCAATTTGTATATGCTTTAAATCCCCTAGATCTCCTGAGCAAATCGCCAGCTCACGAATAGGAACGCCGAGGGATGAAAAAATCTGGAGAGTGATTGATTTCATTTCTTCAAATAATTTCATTGAGTCTTCAGGTCTGCAGATGACGATCATCTCAATTTTATTGAATTGATGCGTTCGATATATTCCTTTTTCATCAATGCCGTGGCTACCTACTTCTTTTCTGAAACACATAGAATAGCTTGTTTGCTTGAGAGGAAGCTGCTTCTCCTTAAGAATAGAATCTATATAACGTCCAATGAGGGCATGCTCGCTTGTTCCAATGAGATATAAATCTTCATCTTGGATTTTATAAATCATGTTTTTTTGATCGTGAAGATCTGTCACATTATTAATAACTGCACTGTGTAGCATATAAGGCGTTTCTACATACACATAGCCTTTATTTATCATATTGTCAAGCGCATACCGTAATAGTGCTTGATTAAGCAATGCGAGATCACCTTGAATGTAATAAAATCCATTACCTGATGTTTGTGCCGATGACGTAAAATCGAGAAGGCCTAGCGACTCTCCAAGTTCAACATGGCTTTTAACAGGAAATGTGAATTTTGGCTGTTTCCCTATTTGTTTTAATTCGACATTCTCTTTTGAATCTTTACCTATAGGTACGTTTTTGTGAATCATATTAGGTATTTTTACCAGCAACTTATGAATGTCCTCTTCGAGCGCGTTTGATTTTGCTTCTATTTCTTCTAAGGACTGAGGAATCTTCTGCGCACGTTTCATTGCTGCTTCTACCGATTTTCCTGCTTTTTTCAATTCGCTAATTTCCTTAGAAACCTTATTGCGCTCGGCTCGAAGAGTATCTGCTTCTCCCTTGAGTTTCCGCCATGTAATATCTTTTTTGAGCACTTCATCAATGTGCTTTTGCTTATCATCTTGAAACTTTTTCTTTATATTTTCTTTTACAGAATCTGGATGCTCTCGTAAAAACTTAATGTCAATCATTCTCTAAGAAGAAGGGATCTCTATTTAAAGTTTCTTACAGATATTCAGAATTATTCTTTCCCTTATTGAGCTGTTCATGATGTCGTTTGCCTAGCTGACGATAAAGGGCTTTATTTATCTTATATTTTTCAATAATATGTGAGGCATATTCTCCCCCTAGATGATGTGGAATAAGAACATAATCTACTCCTTGATCATAAAGTGTAAATGCTTCTCGGGGTTGCTCTGCGGTAGCTATAAAGATGGCCTTAGAGTTAATTTGTTTTAAATGCTCTTGTATTGCTCTATTTGGCTCTACATCGGGAATTGTTGAGATTATGAGCTTAACTTTTTGTAACTGAAGTTCGTGTAGAAACTCCTTATCACTCGCATCTCCATAAATGCAATTCATACCCCATTTTGCGAGTGAAAGAATTACCTTAGGATTGTGATCGATAATCACAAATGGTGCTTTGAGTTTCTTGAGACTTGCAATCATTTTATAGCCCATGCGATGATATCCAATAAGAACTATTTCATAAGGCACTGTGTTAGTCTTAAGATGCTCTGGATTCTTCCCTTCAAAAATCTTGAGAAAATGACTGATTCTATTAAAGATAGCGTGTGCATAATACATACCATAGCTACTAATTCCAATTGTAATAATCGCAACGAGAATTACTAAGTTCATAATCTCCTGAGATACATGGCCGAGAGAAAATCCTAGAAGTATGAGGATAAGAGAAAACTCACTAATCTGAGCAAGACTTGATCCTGCGAGAAAATTTGTACGTTTCTTGTATCCAAAGACTCGAAGAATGCTCATAATAATTAAAGGCTTGCCTAATATTATGAAACCAGAAATGATAAGTGCCTTCTGTGCCAATGCCCATGAAATAGTTCCCGCGAGCTGGCTTCCGAAAAATACGAAGAAAAGAACTACGAAAAAATCGCGCAAGGGTTTCATCTTTCCACCTAGTTCTAATGTATATTTGCTTGATGCAAGAGACATTCCTGCGATGAGAGCTCCTATTTCTAGTGAAAAGCCGAGATAATCAAACAATGACGCAAGAAGTAAGGCCCATGCAATTCCGAAGAGAAAAAGAACTTCCTGACTCCTTGAAAGATAGTCCATAAATTTTCCAAAAACAAACATTGCTCCTAAAAAGACTGCTGCGACTAGTAGGATTACAGATCCTAATTTATAGAGAATGACGCTTAATCCACCTCCTTCATTCATGAGAGGAACAACCATAAGAGCAATGCTTGCGACGAAATCCTCCACTATAAGAATTCCCAGTGCGATTCTCCCATGAAGCGTATCTATCTCTTTTTTGTCAGAGAGAATTTTTACGACAACGACTGTTGAAGAAAATGCTAGAGCGGTTCCGATATACACTGCAGTAAATGAAGAAAATCCCAATCCATATGCAATGAATCCTCCAGTTATTCCGGTGAGAAAAATTTCTGAAAACCCTGCAATTGTTGCTACACCTCCTATTTCCTTTAAGACCCGAAAATCAAGAGAAAGGCCAACAATAAAAAGTAAAAATGCTACACCCATGTGAGAAAAAATCTGAATGATTTCTGTAGAGGGACTAATAGGGTTTAAGAATTTTAGAAAGAGAGGACCGACAATGATTCCTGCTATGAGATAAGCAATAATTGGTGGCTGGCGAATCATACGCGCAACCACTGTGATAAGTGCAGCGATTCCTAAAATAATACTCAATGACCATAACACCTCTTGTCCCATCTTTTTTTTAAGGTAGGAGTGTTTTTATATCTATCTTGAAGATAAGCTTATAAAGAGTAAAAGAAGTGCTTTAGGATGCGACGATGTTTTGCCCTCGCAGGAATGTTGGCTGCACTTTCTCTTCAAGATGTAAAAAGTCAGAGTATTGACTTAAAGTTTGACACGCGCCCTAGTTGGTATGTTCCTCAGAAAACCTCTTCTTTATCTGTCTCATATCGTCCTCATTTATCAAGCCTTTCTTCATCCCTCACTAATAGCCAAGCTCTTCCGTATGTAATTACATACTGTCAAACAATATTTATTGGAGATGCTCTTGGCAAGGCGAAAGAGCGTTATTATGCAAGACAAAATTCTTTACTTGTAAATCTTCTTGGTCTCTCTTTGAATGAGATGGTTGATGGAAAGACCAATAGTCCCTCTGAAAGTGTCAATTCTTTTTTTAAGATATCTGAGAACATGCGAGATGCCTTGGCAAAGGGACCTGTCGCGTTAAGTACTCATAGTCAAAAAAGGCAAGAATGGAACACTTGGAAGTATGAATTTCGTAGTCTCTTAATCCAAGAATTTGATACTCTTGAAACTCTGCTTGCCTTAACGTCCCAACTTTCTAAAAGCAAATCTCCTAAAGGAATGATCTTTCGTAATATGCTGCAGAACAAAGGAATTACTAAACCTGAATATCTTGTCAGCGATCTTGAAGTTATAAGAAAACATGTTTTGTTCTGGTATGATCTTGATTCAATTCAAACACTTGGAGCACTATTTACCCCTCTTAATATAACGCAGAAACTAAATAAGTGAGCATTGCTATTTAGTTTCCTTGACATAATAAAAGAAAGTAAAGAAAAGACTTATAAAACTACTTTCTTCTTATTTTAATCATCTTCATCCTACATGGCTAGGATGAAAGGGCCCGACCGCACGCGGCGCGGCGGGCTCACTTCTTAGACAGCCTTTCCCAGCCATTCATTGATAATCGAGAAAGTGCAAATATTCCCATCCCCAGAGCAATTCCACTGATGACGTCGGAAAGATAATGAGCATTAAGATATACTCGACTTGCAGAAACTAAAACAATGAAAAAAACTGCAAGAAAAGCTGAAGAGATTTTGTAAGTAAGTGAAGATGAGCTTTTCCAGAAAGAATAGAGTAAGAGTAAAATAAAGAGTGTACCTATCATTGCATGCCCGCTTGGAAAGGAGAATCCAGAGTTCGTAGAAAGCATTGCGTCGGGTCTTGCACGATGTATAATTACCTTAATCAGCTGCACTATGAGTGCACCTACAATCATTGTTGCTCCAAAAAATATTGCTTCCTTTTTCTTTTGATATATTAAGTAACAACCAACCACAAGTATAGAAAAAAAGAGCAACAATTGTGTGTCAAAAATAACTTCTAGAGCTTTAGATATAAACGTTAGAGGAGCATCTTGGATTTTTTGCATAGTATTAAAAAAAGAGTTATCCAATCGTGCCCACGTTCCTTCTCTTAAAATATTCCTCATAATACTCCAGAAAAACAAAAGAGAAGAAATTGTAAGAGTCCAAAGTATGATGCTTTCCTTTGAGATAATTTTTTCCTTAAGAGAAGCTGAAAGAAAATACCAACAGAGCGCCCCAGAAATAACTATAAGAAATACTATTCCAGCATATCTTTCTATGTAAGGATACCCTTCACCTACAAAGTATCCTAACAGAATCCATCCAAATGACCAGAGTAGTGCACCTAATGTGGTAAATAATAGGAACTTTCTAAACGAAGAGCGGTGAGCTCCTGAGATAAATGGTACCAGAGAACGTGTAAATCCATACATATGCCCTAAAATAATTGATTTCCCAAGATGATTGTGCATAAGCAATTTTGTCTTCTTAAGATATTCTTTCTTAAAGAAAAAATACTTTCCATAAGTGAGCAGAAAAGAAAGACCGTACTTTCTTCCTAGGTAGTAAGTGATACAATCTCCTAGTATTACTGCTAGAACAGTTACAAAAATAAGCAGAGAAAGACTGAATAAACCTTGTTGTGCGCCCATTCCTGAAAGTATAACAAGTGTTTGTCCAGGCACAATAGGGTTAAACACAATAATGGACTCTGCTAATGCAATGCAAAAAATTAGGAGATAATTCCAATTTCCCCAATTCAATCCACCAATGAATGCTTCAAGACTCATTCCTTATCGAAGAGAAACGGCTTTATAAATATACAGAAAGCTATGAAGAAATCTTATTTTTCTCAAAAGAATGAAGCGTAAATACGCGCCCATCAGGCATAGCAACTACATATGAAATTCCAAACTGAATAATTTTACTTTCTATGTTTTTAGGAATAAGCACTGAGATCTTCTGAGGCGCTATGCTAAGCGATTGAACTTTTAGATCTACCTCTTGCCTTATCGTTTGCCCTTTTTCATCCTCCATATCCACATTGAGAGAAACTACTTTGATTTCGACAGAATCTTTATCTCTTTGGACTCTAAATTCTAAGAAAGATTCATCACCTTTTTTTATTATACCTACACTACTTGGAATTACCGTAAACGAAATATTTGTAATAGCAAATTGAATATTATTTGAATTTGATAGACTTCGTACTTTGATATTGGTAAGCGTTAGAGGTTTTTTGTGCGCAGGCTTGAGCAAGATATTTGCCTGGGCCGCACACTTTTCTTTTATGAAAGAAGCTTTTGAGAAATCAAAGAATTGATTAAGATTTATTACAAGAGCATCTGAAAAGATCCGATCATTATTGCAATCAAAGGCTATACTAATTTCATTATCTCCATCCCCTTGAATAATCAATTCCTTTTTAATATAACTTACATTATCTATAACTATTCCCTGATTACCTTGATCGCTGCTTAATGAGACTTGTGCATTTACACCCATTACTTGTGGCGTAATCTCCCCACGGTTACACTGATATTCTTTCTGAGATTCTGTTGAAGAAGAGGTTTGTGAGACTAAAAAGCATAACCCTGAAGAAAGAAAAATAGTAGTACTAGGTTCTTTGATCTCTTCAGGTTGAGGTTGTTGAGATATATTTTCCTTTGATGAATTTAACATATACATTCCAATAATGACTCCTACAACAAGAATAATAAGGATACTTATTCCAAAAGCGCTTATCCCCTTTCTATTCATGTTTGATTAAGATAAAAACAATATTTAAACTTTTCTGGAAAATTATTTTCTCCTCTTTCTCCACGTGTCGATCGTATGTGTAATAACTACTGCAAGAATAAGAAGTCCTAAAATCCAAAATATCATAGATGTTTTCCAGAATGGCTTTGATGAACCTGTAGTAACTGGAGAAGGTGAAGAAATATTAGTGGTGTTGGAAATAGTTGGAGGAGGAGTTGCTACGACATTTGCTGTTGAAGGCATAACTGCGTCTTTCATTGGGATGATGGGTTCGTTCATTGTTTGGATTGTTAGAGATGCTTTTCCATCTGTAATGCTTTCAAGCTTGATATAAAGATTATAATAGAGTGATGAAGTAAGATTGAGTTTAATACTCTGTCCAATTCCTAGAATAATATTTAATGGATCGCTACGGATTGTCAGATTTACGTACTTTTCAGTTACCCCCTCTACAGTAAGAGAGTGTTGTATCGCCTTCTCATCAAAAATATCAAATTTTATTTTATCTTCTTTTTTCAATGCCTGTGTGTACCCTCTTGAAATCTGTTCTTTGCTAGGGCTATAGGTACTTGCGCCTGAGCTTCCGCCTCCGCCTCCTCCCCCTCCTGTATTGGAAGAAGAAGAAGTTGATGCAGGAGCATTAATTGTGAGTGTTCGTGAGCTTGAGTTTTGTTCATTGCCTGCAATATCTGTGCAATTGACATTCCATGTATAAGATGTAGGAGAGAGAGCTAGAGTAAATGATTGGTTGAGAGATTGATTAATGAAAGTATTATTGGTTGTGTTTACTGCTCCATTAAAGATAAGTGAACAACTTGAGAGATTAAGGTTGTCAGACACATTATATATGAAGTTCAGCGTTGCCAGTGAGGATGTTTCGGAATAGCCGCTTGCTGGAGAAATCAATGTAATGTTTGGAGCAGTAAGATCTATTGTAAAGTTACCTACAAACGTAGAATTCCTATTTCCAGCAGTATCATTGCAATAGTAAGTGAGGTTATAATTCTGATCCTGCACGAGCGTAAGATTGGTTGCATTAAAAGTCCTGTTGTCTATTGCACTCATAGTGTAATTAGTAATTCCATGATTAAGTGAATAGAGACAGCTTCCATTCTCATTTAATGTTACATTAAAGCGTCCTAAGTTATAGATGCTTCCATTCAAGGGAGAAGAAGTATTCAACGTTGGAGGCGTTAGGTCATAAGTAACTGTGTAATTAGCAAGGCTGAAACTTGATGTTGTAGAGTTATCAACAAAAAGACAATTCCAAGCATATACTCCTTCTGTTGTAAAGTTGACACTAAAGTTTTTTGTTACAGAAGTACCTGAAAGATTGCTGAAACTGAAATTAGTAATTGCGCTTGAGGCGTTCCAGAGATAGAAAGAGACATTGGTAATATTATTACTTGCAGAGCTTGCGTTACAGAGAAAGGTTTGATTTGTATTCGTAAAAGTTCCTGAAGAAGGAGCAACTAGAGTAATTTGGATATTTGAGATTGTAAGAGTGTTGTTGAGTGTTGCGAAAGTCTTATTATTATTCTCGTCTGTAAAGAGACAATTCCAAGTGAACGTTCCTATGCTCATGTTCGTCAAATTTACTTGTAATGTTACTGCGCTGCCATTGACGTTTTGAGAAGTTTGATTAACAATGCTGCTTGAGGCGTTCCAGAGATAAAAAGTTCCGTTTTTGATGGCCAAGTCAGTGGCGTTGCAGAGGAACGTTTGGTTCACAACCACTGAACTTGTCGCATTTGCAGGAGAGACTAACGTGACATTGGGACCAAAACTGTCAAGTGAGATGAGTGCTGCATAAATATTGATTCTAGATATATTAAATCCTGCAGGAACGGTGATATTTTTTCCTGTGTTTTTGAGTGTGTTTTCTAGATTTTGAGGAGTTGAATTGAGACCTCTTTGAGACTTGTAAAATTGATTTAGTAAAGCAAATGCTCCAGTAACATGAGGCGTTGACATACTTGTACCATCTAACGAACAGTATGACTTTCCAGTTCCACAAGCTGTGAGAATATCTCCTTTTGGAGCACTTGTTATAGTTGAATTTATACTAACTCCTGGAGCAAACAAGTCTGTGATATTGTTATAATTGCTGAAGGAGGCAATTGAATCTAGTTTATTAGTTGCTCCTACTGCTGTTGCATTTTTTATACATGCTGGAGATGAAATCGCGGTCGTATTTCCATCATTTGCAGTCGCTACAGCTACGCTTATATTCTGATTAATTGCGTTTTCTATAGCTGGAGCCCAAGTTGTGGAGAATCCAGAATCACAATATTCAGAAAATAAAGCAGTTGTTCCTAAACTCATTGTAATAACTGAAATGTTATAGTTATTACGATTTGATCTACACCAATCTATCGCGTTCTTTAAATCAACAGCATTGTTTTCTGATCCACTTCCTGTTGAGTCTAATACTTTCACACCTATAAGACTTGCATCTGGCGCGATACCCTTAATAGTACCATTGGCAGCAACAATACCTGCAACATGAGTTCCATGTCCATTATCATCTAAAATATTACAATCTTCTGCACAAGATTGATTGAAGCAATTAATATTACATGTCTTGTTTTTTCCAAGAAGATCAGGATGAGTAAAATTAACTCCCGTATCTATTATGCAGACTGTTTCTCCTACTCCTGTGATATTAATATTATTGATGCGTAAAGGCGCGCTTACTGATGCATTAACAATTCCACGCGAATCCTGTAATAAAGCGTGAATTTCATAAGTTGGTTCAATTTTCTCAATAGCTGGATTTGCCTGTAAAGCAGCAAGCTCTGCTTTTGTTATAGATATAATCATCAAGTCATCTTGAACGCGGCTTGCTTTTGCCTGTAAAGAAGTTAGGGATGTTGAAAGAGATTTAAGCGCAATGCCTGAGGAATGCTTTGTCTTAATAATAACAGAAATTTGATCATTTTGTTGTAGTTTTGTGTAGACTTCATGAGTTATTTTAGAAGGTGTTGGATTGTCTGCACCAATGACTGAGTAGATTGTGCATACTATGAGAAAGAATGTAAGTAGTAATAAGAGGACGGATTTTCTGATCATCATGAGAATATTGCTTTACATTTATTATTGATGCAATTGCAAGTGCCTTGTCCACAATCGAGAGTACCTGGAGTGCAGACTTGGCTGCAAAGTGCAGTCTTACAGCTCGGCGCTTTTCCTTTTATGACGCATGATGTTGGATGGCAGCACGAAGAGGAAACACAGTCTGCATCGACCGAACAGAAATCTTCAGAGAGAGGCATTTCTTTCTTTTCTGAAAAGAAGTATATGACGCTGCCAAATATAAAAAGTAAGATGATAATTCCTATTGTAAGAGAAAGCTCTTTTTTCTTAATGCCTCTTATCTTCATGCCTTTAATTGCCAGGGGAGCTATTTAAGGTTTAAGGCGTCGTTTTTTGTAGAGTGCTGTGCCTTTCCCTGGAGTACACTCGATGACATCTAGAGGAAGGATAGACCGGCATTCATGGGTGTACATGGGAAGAACAAAAAGAGTATCTGGGCGCGTATGTTCTGCGAGAAGAGTGCAAAAAGATGGTGCGTGCTTCGGCCAAACAAATCCGTAAATCACCTGAGCATCGCGCAGTGAAATTCCCAATTGAATATAAGGGTTATTGCCAAATACTAGTGGCATGACTTCCCTATCTATTTCAGGCATTGCGTGCAAGCGATATTGATTTTCATTGCTTCCTATGTGAACATTGCCTACTGCAAAACGACAGACAGTATGAGGTAAGAGGTCTCCTTTCATGCGAGACTCTAAAGCAAGCGATTCCGCCTTATTGATAAGAAAAGAGTTAATATCAATCGCGTATGAATAAAATCCTAGTGCTGCAGCAAACTGCGCCCATCCTCCCAGACCACAGCAGAGATCGAGCGACAGAGGTGATCCTGAAGGAAAACGTTGGCGTGCAGCAATTGCTAAATACTGCTGTGCTTCAAGAGAAAAAGTCCTAAATCCTGTAACTTCTGCTGCTCTCTTTCCGAGAGTCTGTGTTTGCATATCCTGTACGCGTTTTCGAATATTATCAAGACGTTCCAGTATCTTCATCATTTTTCTCACTTTAGAGTACTTAAAAACCTTACGCTTTGTTTTTTCCGAAAAACATTACATAATTCTCCATGACTGCCTCAGCTATCTGATTAAGAGACATCCCTCTGAGTTCGGCTATTTTCTTATAGCTTTCTACTACGAGCGCAGGCTCGTTAGGCCATTTTTTCTCGGGATGGAGGAAAGGAGCATCTGTCTCGCAGAAGAGTTGAGCAAAAGTAATCTCACTAGCTACTCTTTGGAATTGCTCTGCCTTTGTTACTGATGTAGGAACGGTCAAAAACCATCCATTCTTCTGTATTCTTTGGATGAGATTCCATTTTCCGCAGAAGCAGTGCATGATAACTTTTTTTACTTTGAGCGACTCCAATAATTCTATACATTCTAGCTCGGCTTTGCGAGAATGGACAATAACTGGAATATTTAGCTCTAGTGAAAGCTCAATCATTTTTGTGAAAATTTTTTTCTGGCGTTCGTGCTCTTTCTCGTCTTCCTTAAAATCCATACCCACTTCACCTATCGCAATAATCCTCTTTTTATTTTTAATTATAAATGCGATCTCTGTGTCTATTTCTTTGTCAGACATCTTTAAAGCATCTATAGGATAGATACCTAAGCAGGCTTTTACTTCTGGATATTTATCAGCCAACACAAGCGCCGCCCTATTTGTTTCAGGATTAACTCCTTGCGTAAGTATTGTGTTGACACTTGCTTTTTTTGCACGTTCTATTACTTCTGCAGTATGAGGAAGCATTTCAAGATGGCAGTGAATATCTATAAAAGAAGATTTCATTGCCCCTGTTTCCCATAGATAAAATTATTAGTCCACCCTTTTCTTCGAGGTTTTTGAGATTTTTTATTTTGGAGTGATATTCTTTCATCGTAAATTTGTTTAGATGTACGATAATGAGATTGTAAACTTGCATCTTCTTCAACAATCTCTAATTTGGGATTTCGCTGATCTGAAAGGTTAATAACATATTGTTTTCCTTCTATTCGTGGAAGATCGTGTGCTCTCTCAAAAATAAGTACACATGTGTTAAAAATATCTAGATTTCCTGCAGCGTCCAGTGCGCGAGATGACGATGCCTCTTTTATTTTTTCTCCTAGTGTGTGAGAATCTCTTTCTGGAACAAACTCTCCAGAATTTTTTAAAGGAGGACCGCAATAATGATATCCTATTATATGGATGTTGTTCATAGAACCTGTAAGCTCAAAGAGTTTAAAACGCTTTTCCTACAAAAAATTACTTGCTTTTGCCGTTTAATTTCCCGAGCTGTGGAAATTGAGACCACGCAGAATTGAAGAGTTGATCCATGGCTTGTGCGAAAAAGTCTGAAGAAAGCCAGACGGCAACATCATAGTTTGGATGGACTGACTTGTCATCAAGAAGCATGAACATTAACTGCTCGTTATCCACAACTGCAAAGCGTGCATTGAGATTATGATTGGAGACGTCTCTGACTTCAGCAACCCGTGCAAGATCTTTGGCCACTTTTAGATTGTCTTGATTGATTGGGGCAGCAATACGGATAGAAACGCCCCTTCTTTTTGCTTTCTCAAGAGCAGGCATGAGAGCCTCTAATTTTCTATTGAGACCCTCTGCAGTTGTTACTATCGTTATGTTCTTTTCTGCACCTCTAATCATCATGTCAAGATGATTGTACATATTTTGACGACCGCGGAGACTGCCTGACAAGTCTGAAGGCTCAACGAATTTAATACCATTGGTAAAGAGAGAATTCAGCTCTTCAAGAACCTCATCACCGCGGAGCTTTTCTAGCCTCTTGCTTTTTTCCTGCGCGTTTACGATCAGATTCTTTTTTACGCGCTCAACTACTTCTTCCGGTTTAAGAGCGACAAATTTAATGGGTTTTCCTATCTTCATAACGATGAATCCTTTCTTCTCTAGAGATTCTAGAATGTCATATGTTCTACTTCGTGGAACATCTGATATATTGCTGAGTTCGCCAGCAGTGGAAACTCCACGAGAAAGAAGAGCAGTCCATACCTTTGCTTCATAAAGATTAAGGTCAAAAATTTTCCTAAGCCTGCTGAGAAATTCTTCTTTGATTATCATAAGTGATTTTTACCAACCTCTTAAGTAATTGAGAGCCTTTTGGTATTTAAACCTTTCTTAGAGTATTCCTTTATAATTACGAAAAAGAAAAAATAATTTTACGGCCTTTAACGTCGAAAATAATTGGATTTTTTTGCTCTTTATCGTCGACAAAGTTAATCTTCTTTGCATTTGTCCTCTCTAGTAGGAAGTGAATATGAGGAGTTAATTCTTCCTTAGTTTTGGCATCAGAAGAGATATAGAGAGTGATTACTTGTGTCTTGAATAGCCCTGCCTTCTTTCTTTCAGATTGAATTTTTCGTGTAAGCTCTCTAGCTATGCCTTCTGCTTCTAGTTCTGGTGTAAGTATGGTGTCTAGATCTACTTTTATCTCTGTTCCTTTGATAATTTTGATAGATTTGATATTCAACTGACGCTGGATAATAGATTGTAACTCCTTATCGAGGGAGATTTTTACCATTATCGTTGCTCTGGCTAAAGGCCAGCGAAGACCAATCTTTGCCTTATCACGCTCTGCATTTCCCATTTCAATAACTTTTATGACTGTCTCAAAACTTTTTTCTAAATTCTCGTTTCTTTTTTTGATATTTGATTCTGGAAAAGTTGAAAGGTGAACAGATGATTCATCTACCTCACCATCCAACTTAAGTCTCTGCCAGAACTTTTCAGAAATAAATGGAGTAATGGGTGCAAGAAAAGATAGCAACCCCATTTGTATTTCTTTAAGAAGTGGTGCAACTTCATTTGAACGTTCGCGGATAAACTGAATATACGTCCTACTTAAGTCAAACACCAGAAACTGCTCAAAAAGATTAATCACCTCTGTAAATCTATAAGAATTATATGCTTGAGTAACTTCTTTGATTAACTTGTGGTATTTTGAAATAATCCAACGATCTTCAGCTGCAAAGGATTTCATTTTTTTATCTTGTGTTGGAAGCTGCCGAATAAATGCATCAATATTATTCACCATCATAAAGATACGGCTGACGTCTGACATTTCCTTCTCGTCGAATGCAAAATCTTCACCTTTAGAAAGCTTTGCTAAAAGATAGCGCAGAGAATCTCGACCGTGCCTTTCTATGACTTCTGCAGGCGTCGTACTATTTCCATCTGACTTAGACATTTTACGTTTGGAAATATCAAGGACCATTCCATGCATCGCTACTGACTTAAATGGTTTTTTACCGAACGTGATTTCTGAAAGAATGAGTTGTGAGTTCCACCATCCACGAATCTGATCTTTTCCTTCAATATTAAGATCTGCTGGCCAGAATTTCTTCATCTCCCTAGTATTCGTTGGATATCCAAGCGCCGCCCAGCTCGAGACACCAGAATCAAACCAGACGTCCAAAACTTCTTTGACACGTCGTAAAGGTTTGCCTTTCTTACCAGGAATAACGATCCCATCAATAGCTGGCTTATGAAGCTCTTTTATTTTCTTTCCTGAAAGTTTCTCTAGCTCTGCGATGCTACCTATAACGATGCGCTCTCCTGTTTCTTCATTGTACCAAATAGGTAGAGGTGTTCCCCAATAACGTGCACGTGAGACTGGCCAATCTCCTATGCCCTCAAGCCATGCTTTCATTCTTAATCCTGCCCATGAAGGTACCCAATGTGTTTTTTCATTTTCCTTAATTAATTTTTTTTGAATTCCTGATATTCTAAGAAACCATTGAGGCAATGCAAGCATTAAGAGAGGTGTTTTGTCTCTCCAGCAAAGAGGATAGTCGTGTTCGTAAATGAGCTTGTGCACTAGGAATCCCTCACGCTCTAAATCCTCAATAATTTCTGCATCTACTTCTCGTGCTTTTTTGCCAGCATATTTTCCCGCTTCTTCCGTTAAAATTCCATCTATTCCTACAGGACAAGGCATTGCCAGTCCCTCTGTTTTACCAACTTCATAGTCTTCTCTTCCATGCCCTGGGGCACAATGCACCAATCCTGTACCTTCTTCTGTTGTGACATAGCGAGGTGTGAGAACGACACGATAGCTATTTTTTGGTTTTATTTTTGTATGCTTAGCAGTAGGATTCTCATATTTCCATTCTTTCATTTCCTTTCCTTTAAACTCATGAACAAGTGTGAATCCGCGTTCGAGCATGGTCATCAGAGGAACAACGCGCTCTTTTGCAATAATCCAATGTTCACCTTCAATAGTTTCAATTTCCTGATATATAAAATCAGGGTGTACCATAACTCCTGTATTCGCAGGTAATGTCCAGGGTGTTGTTGTCCAGATCACTAAAAACGTATTGTTTTTTCCTAAAACTGGAAATTTAACAAACACTGAAGTGTCTTTTTGCTTACCATACTCTATTTCATTATATGCGACTGCGGTAGCACAGCGTGTACAAACATGGACGGAATATTTTCCTAAATAAAGAAGATTTTTTTCTTCTGCTTTTTTAAATGCGTGCCATATTGCTTCAATATACTCTGGAGAAAGCGTTAGGTATGGATTTTTCCAGTCCATCCAAACACCAAGGTTGGCAAACTCTTTATTCATGACATCAATATAACGCGTGGCAAAATCTTTACAACGAGAAACAAATTTCTCGACACCGAATTTCTCAATATCTTGCTTAGATTTTGTCCCCATTTCTTTTTCTACTTGATATTCTATAGGAATACCATGAGTATCATATCCTGGTCGGTCAAACACATCTTTGCCTTGCATACGCTGTGAACGCATAGCAATATCTTTGAGAATTTTATTGAGCGCTGTTCCCAGATGAATACTGCCGCTTGCATAGGGTGGACCGTCCATAAAATAAAAAGGTT
>JBBTBG010000012.1:29950-38002 GCA_038043805.1 Nanobdellota archaeon
CCCAGATGAATACTGCCGCTTGCATAGGGTGGACCGTCCATAAAATAAAAAGGTTCTCCTTTTACATTTTGCTTCTTGCTTTTTTCATAAATTTTATTCTTCTCCCAGAATGTGAGAACGTCTTTTTCAGTGCTTTGTGCATTCAGCAGAGGGGTCTTATCTTTAGCCATTGTTTCTTTTCTATCTCTTTGCAAACTTATAAAACTATCTTCCATTTCTGTAACTCCTTACAGATTCCAAGCTCCAATGAAATGGTCCACTTTGGAAATCTCTACATATTCGTATTACCTTTCTTCTATTCACATCAAGCAAGTTAAAAAAATATTCATGAGCAAAAGTACTTATCTCCACGACCGTCAACCTAGATAAGAGCCTGTCAGCATAGTCACGTAACTCTCGAGCAGAAGCTAGTGGTAAAATCGTTTTAAACTCTTGAAGAGTAGGATCTTTTTCTGGTAGAATGTAATGATTATAATGATGGATCATAAGAATGTGATGCGTCTAGAAAAAGACGCGTTTTAAATTGTAATAGCCATGCTAGAAACGATACTCTCTGTCTTTCTCGAGATATGCTTGGCCATGATATGTATATGAAGAAGTATTATTTAAATGCTTTCTTCACCCATTTCTTATCGAAACTCTTTCTGTAAGAGATACCTGCTACAATAAGTATAAAAAAACAAGCTAAAGCACCTGCATAAGATTGTAAAATGAGAAAAAATATTCCTATAATTAATGATAGTAGTGTGAGTGTGATAAACCATTTTTTACCTTCAACGAGTTCATCACGAGCCATGTATGCGATGAGAAAGCCTATAGGAATAGAGAGCACTAAAAGAATGAGTGTGAGGATTAGATTAAGCAGTTCCATCGAGTTTGTCAATTTCCTCCGCCACTATGAAATCTTTGTCTGTAAGAGTATGCTCTGAATGAGTTGTGAGTGTTAGATGTACGAAGTTATAATCGAGAATAATTGAGGGATGATGATTATTCTTTTCTGCAATTTCTCCGACTTTATTGACAAATTCCAGCGCTTGTTTAAAATCACTAAATGTAACATCTTTAATAATCGAGCTTCCTTCAAGAGCCCAGTCTTTGAGCTTTTCCATTTTTTTCTGGATTTCACCTAGATTCATTATTTAGCAAAGAAGTAATCATTGATAAGCCTTGTGTTTGCTTATTTTTGTTTCAATAGCTTTTGAATTTCCTCAACAAGTGCTTCTTCCGTTGTGTAATCGTAGATGACTCTTCCCTTAACATCAACTTGTGGCGTTGGAATATGCCCTTCTTTTTGTACTGTTCCTTTAGCGCCCTCTTTATCTTTCGTAATATCTAGGTCTTTGAAAGGAATATTTTTGTCTTTAAGAATTGACTTGAGTTTATTGCAGAAAGGACAACCAGGAACCGTATACACTATTATTTCAGACATAAACCGCAAAGATAACGAACATTTAAATAACCTTCCTTACTCGAAAACATATGGTGGAACAAACACAAGGGCAACCTCAAACTTCAAAAGATGAATTAATCGGATTTCATAAAGGATCCTTAAGCACGTTGATTGCGGAACGCAATGAACTCCTGCGTATTATTCAAATTACTGAAAATCTTATCGGCGCCCACGCTAAGGAACTCGAAGGTCTTGGAGTGAAATTGCAAAGTGCTCAAGCAGAAGAGAAGAAATAGTTGCACTTTTAGTACTTTCTTACTAATTCCTGACAAATTGAATTTGAGCTGATTTTTTATTTTTGCATTCTAAAATGCAGTCTTTACCGACGTTAATTGCTGATGAGAAGATTTATATACTGGACTTCCTTAGATTTCTTAAGAGGTCTATAAATATCCTACTTTATGAGCCAAAAAATAACGCTTACCTTGCCAGATCCTTTGCTGAAGCATTTACAAAGAGAGCAGCATACCTTCTCCTACTTTTCTCTCCAGGAAATTATTATTGAGACACTCCGTGAGCGTTTCATGCGCACAGCGCCTCAAAATGCGCTAGGAAAAAAGAGAGGAAGACCTCAAGAATTTGATGAGATGAGTATGCTTTCACGCAAACACGTCTTTAGCAAGAAAGGAAAAGACATTGAACTTTAGAGAAGTTTGCAAAAGCCTAAACTTCTCTAATAAGAACTTTGAAAATTCCTCGTAAACTCAGAATTATTCAAACTTCTCTTTAATTTCTCCTGACATTTATCTTCGTTTTCTTAAATGCAGCATAATATCCCTTCATGAGATCAACTCCTGCATAACCTGCAAGAAAACTTCCTATCATGCCAAAGTCTAGAATGATTCCTGAAAAGACTCCGATCACGACTGCACACACAGCATATGTTAAAAATGATTCCCGCCTCATACTTTTGTAGATCTCATGGTATTTTTTAAGAGTAACGAGGACGCGTAGTACTGCTCCCAGTGCCCCGAAACTTGCAGAGATTAAAAGATGTGTGATAACTTCGTTCATGTGTTTAATTTAATAGATTTAGGAATTACGGAAGGTATGAAATTTTCCAGAATATCTGTCCCGACATATCCTGCAAGTGCGGCGATGCGAGTATCAACATCCAGAAGTACACCCAGCAGCGCTCCAAAGAAAGCTGCAAGGACAACAGTTATTAAGAAATATTTTGGGCGTACCTCTTGTCCACTTGAGACTGCTCGCATCAAACCATAGCATGCGCGTGCAAGCCCTCCAATGATGCCTAGAATCGTTGCTAACCACCACTCCATAGTCTATTAACCCCTCGATATTATTTAAAGGTGTTGATTAGGGTTGAGAATGTGTTATCCGAAAATAATGTTATGTCAAAGAACTTGGCGTATAGCTTTTCACATGAAAAGCCTTCGTACGTGGCGTGTGGTCCGGCCATTATTCATGGCTAGGACTCTTAGAATTTCAAGAAGCTTTTTATAATTAATTGTAAGCAGATAATATAGTATCCAAACTCTTTCGAATCGGAACAAATGCACCCGATGCCTCTTCCTCTAATTTTTTTGCACTGCCTTCGGCAGAAACTCTCCCCACCCTGCAGTCCCCGTCCGAGCTAACGAACCCGCCGCCCCAGCCCGCATGCCAGTCGCCGTCCCTGCCCCGGCCCAACCCGAGAACGCCACTCTTTCCTTGATAAAATCCGTGTTTCTCTAAGAATGTTTGTGCCTCTACTCCTGAGAGAAGTCCTTGAGATGAGATGAAAGTAGGAGTTACTCCGTATCGCTTTCCACCGAGTTGTAAATCAAGAGCTGTAAATGAAGCAAGAACGGGAAGTGCATAGTTTTGTTCTTGAGCCTGTGTGACTAGTGATCCTGCGATTTCTTGATCGGGATTCGTATTACTATAGAGTACAAGACCAAAATCAATCAAAACTCCTGTATTGAGCATTCCTTGCTTTTGAAGTTCGATTCCTTCCTCGATTGTGGGAAATCGCTTGAGATTTTCTGTTTTTTGTGCTGTATTCATCAGGACTCGATTTGCTACTATTCCTTTAAGTGTACTCATGTTGGTGAGTTCTGCTGTATCACTATTGACTGTAATGCCTCCCTTAAGCCCTTTTGCATCTTTATACCTGGAAGTAATTATGTTATTCGTTTCTACTGCCAAAGAAGTTGCTTCCTCGATTGTAAATGGTCGTGAATAAGTGTAGAGACTTGTTTGCGGATTGTAATTAAAGATGAAAATATCTGTGTTTGTTATTCTTTGATTGATCGTTTTGATTGTATTTTCCATATTCTCACTAGAAAAGAAGAGTATTTAAATCTTTTTCCTTGTTACTACTTAAGAATGATTTTATATCTCGAAACCATAATTTGGAAAGATTTAAATATAGCGTTAACTATAATTTAATGCTCATTAACCTATGGTTAATGATTACAGTCATGGAACTTTTTAATCCAACTACGCAAAAAATATTAACCACTATTCTACGCCAGATAGCCGGAGCTCCTACAATTGCATTGCTTTCTGAATTATGTAAGATGTCTCATGTAGGAGTTTGGAAAGCAGTTAAGAGGCTAGAAACAGAGAATTTTATTATTCTTAAAAAAATAGGAACAAAGAAAAATAGCCCTTATATCATTTATCTGAATTGGAGCAACCATCTTGTGGAAAAGACACTGGTACTTGCATTGGAATATGAGGCAATGCAGCATGTACGCTGGATGAAAAGCTTTTCTGAATTGCAGAAAGAAGTAGATTTTCTTATACTCTACGGAAGCATCTTACACTTTTCAAAGGAAGCAAATGACATTGATGTTTTAGGAGTTGTTTCTCAGAAAGGTGGTTACACAAGGATTGACACGATCGTCTCCAAAATACAGATAAGCCAACTTAAGAAAATCCATGTGGTTAATTTCAGTCCAAAAGAACTTAAAGTTGAACTCAACAGACCTAATAAGGCATTTCTTGATGCATTTAATAAAGGGGTTGTCCTTTTCGGACAGGATACGTTTGTACAATTTATTAAGGAGCTACCGCGATGACTATTGAAGAGATTAGGGAATGCTTTGTAAGTGCAATGAAAGCAGATGTAAAGGGCAAAAAGCATAAAGGTTTGGCACTTGCGGAACCCGACCAGTGGCTCGCAGAGCATTACATAGCTAAAGCAAAAGAAAACCTTGAAGATTGTGACTATTATAGGAAGATGAGAAGAGATTATAAGTTACCAGAATCCTGGTTTTATACCCTATACTATTGTGGACTGGCTATCTTAAGCAAATTTGGTGTTGAAACAAGAAGCCAGAAGTGCACGGCTCTCTTTTTACGTTATGTTAAAGAAAATAAGCTCATTGAATACGATGATGATTTTATTGAGCGTATTAGTGTTTATCCTGAAAAAGAGCACCTGACTGATGTAGATAAGCGAGAAGAGGCGCGCTATGGACCATCAATCCAAATTAAAGAAGTTGAAGAACAATATAATTCGATGATGGATCTCTGTAATAGAGCCATCTCACAGTCCGAAGAAATCGTCTACTCGAAAGAAAAATTCCAAGTTCCTCAAGCGTTAATAGATTGATTATATCCCGCTTGAGCAATTCAAACAGACCAGTCTTGTTGCCCCTTTTCCTGGAACGACGTGTGTTTTACAGAATTCCTTGAAACAGCGACCGCATTTCTTAGTGCATTTCTTGCAATATTCCCTATCGCAACGCGTACATCTCTTAAATCCACAGAGTTTACATGAGCCAAAGATGCAACTTTTACAAGGCAGACTACATCCCTTACAGACTACATGTCCTGAAGAGCAGAGTGTCAGAGAAGAAAGAGATACATTACAACTTTCACAGAGCAATGGAGTAAGGGTATTTTCTTTTGCATTATGGAAAAATTCAAGTGGTCTTCCAATAACTTCACTATTCTTCAAAAGCATAGTACATTGATATATAGGATAATATATAATTGTGGTATTGAGCAAACGTGTATCTATATTGAGACCGTGTTTTTGGATCTCATCGCGAAATAGGAACTCTTTTTCTTTCTGCAACTTTGCTTTAAGGTTTTCTTCTGCAATTTTTTGGAGTTGCTCACCAATTCTTTTGAGACGTATTGATGCAATTTGTGAGTCAATCTTGCTTTCTGGTTTCTCAAGTTCTGAGCGTTGTCCCGTTAACGATTGTATCTGTTTGTCTATTTCATTTTCCTGTCTTTGATAATGTGAAGTAATTCTTTCTATTTCTTTTGAAAGCTTAGTTTTGAGAATTTTTGATATTTCATTAATCTGTGGTTTTATCAATTCTTTGAGACGTTCGCGAGCAGCCACATACTGCTCTTTAATTCCGCTTACTTCGATATCTTCTTTCTTACCTTCATCAAATTGGAAACGTCTATCATCAAATTCAATTGTCTTACCTTCTGAAAGATAGATTGGAATCATTTTCTGTTCTTTTTCATTCAGATATTGAAACGTTGTTAAAAAAGTGAATCTCGTGATTAACTTATATTTTTCTTTTTTCTCGAAAGAGAAAATTTCACAGTTATTGAAGACTATTTTGTGTCTGAGAAGTTCTTTCGGATCGAGTGCACGTACTTTTAAGAGTGTTGTTTGTCCTTTTTTTTCTAGATAGAGTGCTATTGCTTTGAGTAGAAAACTTCCTTTTGCTATGAGTTCGGTATCTTGCGCTTCTTCAGATCGATTAAAAACTAATTTATATGGTGATTTTTTCCCGAAAAATTCTTCAAAATCTTTAGGAACCCCTTTTACAATCAATGTTTCCTGATTCCAAATTGTTATCGCTCCTAGATTTTTAAAAAAACTTGCTGTGAATTCTTTAAGCTCAGCCAATTCTTTCATGCTTGTCTAAAACCTCTGTTGTCGCTTTTTTTGCTTGGTGATACTCATCTATACCCTGCCCTACGATTTCAGCTATTCTCTCTACTTCTAATGCAAAAATATCGAGATTATTCTTAGAATCGATAAATGCATTCATAATCATTTCTTCAATTTTATGCATTCCTCCTGCTTTCCTCTCATCAAGTCCAAGATTAAAGAGGATAATTGGCAACTCTCCAATAACAAGACCAATACAACACATCTTATTAATAATTAGATCTACCACATGCTCTTCAATTGTTCTTTTCGTTGCTAAGCTGTAAATTTGTATATCGCTCTTCTGCCCTATTCTATCAAGCCGACCAATCCTTTGCTCTACAGCCATGGGGTTCCAAGGCAAGTCATAATTAATGAGAATGTGACAGAACTGAAAATTGAGACCTTCTGAACCTGTTTCAGTGCTAATCATTATTTGTGCTTCTTCTTTAAATTTCTTTACTATTGTAGATTTTTCTTCTCGCTCTAACCCTCCCATGTACTCAACTATCTTTAGATTAAAAGGCTGCAGTTTTTCTACAATGTATTTTAGTGTTGTGGGATGTTTTGTATAGATGAGCATCTTCGCATCTTTTTCTTCTTTGAGAATATTGCCAACGAGCTCAATTAATTTCTCTATTTTAGAATCTTTTTTGATATTTTGATAATCAGAAAGAATATTTTGAGCTATCTCACGAGTGGTTGAGTGATATTTCTCATCATTGATTATTTTCTGTAGAGATTCCATAGCTGAGCGAGAAGAACTAGTTATTTTGGGAAGAATTGCAAAGATTACAAGCCGACCATTAATTTCAGATCCATTTGCCGCAAAGTATTTTGTCTTAAGAAGGTCGCATATGGAATTATAAATACGATACTCTTCTTCTGTAAGATCTACTGCAACAATTTTAGGTATTCTTTTTTTGTAATCAACTTTTGTCTGGTCCCTTCTTCTTCGTACCATGACTTCATCGAGCCTTCTTTTGAGATCATTGGGGTTGAGAGGATGTCTCTTATTTCCTCTATGAAGAAACTGCTTTTTGAATTCTTGAATAGTTCCTAAATGTCCTCGTTTGAGTAAATTCAGAAGATTGTAGAGTTCAAAGAGATCATTTTGAAAGGGTGTTGCTGTAAGAATCAAAAATCTCTTTTTCTTGAGTTTATCAACGAATTCCCATCGAACAGTTCGTTTGTCCTTGAGTTTATGCGCTTCATCTACAATCAAAAGATCCCATGAGATCGTGTGTGCGCGATCGTGTTTGAAAATTTGTGAATCTTTATATTGTGTTTTTACCCGATCTAATGAAGCAATTACGAATGGAGCAGTTCCCCAATCATCTTCTTTTTCGATTATTTTGAAATTAAGACTGAATTTTTCCTTAAGTTCTGCAACCCATTGGTCTACAAGAGAAGGAGGTGTAAGAATCAAGCAATTTTTTACTAGCCCTCTTTCAATGCACTCTCGTAATGCAATACCTGCAGTAATTGTTTTTCCTAATCCTACTTCATCTGCCAATAAACCTGACCCGTTAAGGTCTCTAAGAATTTTCAGAGCACCTTCGCGCTGATGAGGAAGATCATATTCTAGATACTTCTTGATAGACTCGTAGGAAAGAAGCTCTTTAATTTCATTATCTTGTGAAACTTCTTCAGCTTCAATTTTAAGCTCCATTGTCGCTTTAGAATCGAATTGCTTTTTTTCAATCTTGTCAAAGAATTCATCACCTTCTTCAGTAAAGGACTCGCGAAT
>JBBTBG010000013.1:0-22281 GCA_038043805.1 Nanobdellota archaeon
CTGCTGCAGACTTTTCTCCGCGTGTGAATGCGTATTTCGATTCGCGCGGAATGCCCACGACTTCCTTAACGCTCTCTGCATCAAAGTTGCCATTGAAAACTGACTTTTTTGGATTTATCGATGCATATGGTGGAGAGAAGGCGAAAGGACTTGAATCTGTGTATGGGGAGTTTAAACTTTCCCGTAAAGTCTTTGGAGATATAGGAGTTGCAGTCGAACACAATCAAGATTTTCTAAAGCCTTTTGGGGTTACGCGTCTTGGATTATCGTATGAACCACGAATTGTCAAAGATGGATTTGTGGGCATGACTCTTTATCCTTTTGCGACCGAACATGATGGAGCCCAGGTTGTTCTCTACGGAAGAAAGAATTTTAGAGAAGGAAAGTACTACGTTGAAGGGTTTTTTGATTATAACTTTAAACCGGGAACTATTGTAAGTGAACTTCAATTAGGAAGACGATTGTATAAGAAATTGTATGGTGTGGTTGAAGTAAGACATAACGGATTTATGGGTAAGCGCGCTCGGGGTGTTGGTCTGGGTTTGGAGTGGAACTTCTAGATATGGATTTTAAAGAAATTACAACTCCTGAATCCTTGAAATTAACTCGTTTGTATGACTCTTTAGTAGATTTTTCAAGAGAAAGAACTGGTAAATTTACTACCGCGGGTAAGCTCTATTGGCATGGTGAAAGCTGTCTTTGGAAGAATGAATTGGAAAGACCTAGAAATGTAGAAGAAGCAAAGATTTTTCTGGAGATGCTTGTAGAACGAATGCTTGCGGAAAAAGTATTGGCAGACCTAGGAGGCCATAACAATAACCTCTCCCTTTATAGGTTGAAGGTGTAACTAGCTTCTTTCTATAGCTATGATCTCTTTTTTTCTTTGTTTATAGAGAAGATAACCTATGATGAGAGTGATAATAGCAATAGCTATTGCAAAGATCCCTATATAGTTGAGTGTTGAAGGGAATTGTGAGAGCTGGGCTATTTGGATAAGGGCTAGACCCAGCAGGAGAGAAGTGAGTGCGATGTTGATGTAGGCTAGGAAGGTACGTTCGTTGGACAAGAGAGTGCGTTCATCAGAAAGAAGAATGTTCTTTTCTTCTAGATTCTTAAATCTTCTCTTTTTCATCTTTTTTTATCGTGAGCGAGAGTTATAAATCTTGCTTTTATCGTTCCCAGACTTCTGCTTTTTCTTCAGGGAATGACGCAGGACAGCTTCCTTCTCCAGAAACGATGGCGAGCTTATCGTTAGGCAACATTTTGAGATAAAGGTAAACCTTTCTATTGCTGTCGAAGTAGCAGGCGTTCTTGCCTTCTGTAATTGCAGCAAGAGAGGGGAATTGGCCGTTATTGTCACGATATTCTTTTGGAGATTCATTGTCTTTGATGAGAATCCAAGAGACAAAGTTTTTTGTTTCTGCTATGCCGAAGCGTGGCCCTTTGGATTCAGTTGCGTTGCCTTGAAACCAATAACCTGCAGCAGTATTTGGGATTTCCTTGACAGTTGGGCCGCAGTCACGTATGCCTTTGATTTCTTCGATATGCGAGAGATATTGCTGTTTGAGATTTTCTGGGAAGTAATCGTATGGACAGCCTATATAGCGTGAGTTATCAGTATCCCATCGTGCAGAGTTGAGACGCTGTGCTTCGCGGGCACGGTTAAGGACGAGAAAGTCAAACGCTCTGCCTGGGAACGAGCCAGAAGTATAGCCTATTATTTCTCCGGCTTGTACAGGAATAGAGACAACAACTCCATCATTTTTTCCAGGTGCGGGTGTTTGTGGTGCGTATGTTTTTAGTTTGTCGGATAGAGAGACAATGTGGTCAAAGGCAATAAAAACCTCACAGCTTACCACAATGTCAATACGATATTCTGGTCTAATGTATTCTTTCTTAAAGAATTCCGTATAATTTTTATCGCTGAAGTAGATTTTCGTAATGGTTGCGTTGACTGGAGCATAGATAGGTGTACTTTCACCTTCTTTGACAGAGACATAACTTCTGGTTTGCGAGCCAGGATTATTGAACCCGTTATTGCCGTAGCGCGAGATAAACGTTAGTTTAGCAATGTCTGCGAAGGGAGATGTGAATCTTGGATTGGAATTGCTGATACAGATTTCTTCTTTTTTAGCAGAGACCGAGTTTTCTTCAGGCGGGAAGAGCGTTCTGCATAGTGTCTTCTTAGTGCCTTGGCAGTATGCTTCGCATTGCCCGCGGTTATTTTGGCAGAACTGACGGCATTCTGCTTCTGAGGAGCAGAGAGAGCCGAGTCCTTGCTTTTCTGTCACTAGATTTACCTGAGGAGCATCTGTTTGAGAGATACTTTCTTTATTATGAGTTGTGGTGGTAAGAAAACTGCCTATAATGAGCGTGATAATTATGATTGTTAAGATTATTAGAATTGCGACTGTTCCTCTTTTCATTACCTTCTGAGAATAATGCACCTTAATAATCTGCCTATCTTTTTTATCCTTTCAAATCAGAAATACCTAAGAGAACAAATAAGGCGCCGATGCCTACTACAAACCAGAAGAGGCCGCCTTTAAAGACAGTTCCTGCTGCACTCCAAAAGTTCCAAGTTCCCCAACTTTGTGAGTAAAATGCAACTAGAATTGCACCGATAACAAGAACCAAACCCACTAAGAGTTCAAGCCATTTATTCATACTGATACTATTTGAAAAGGGTATATAAACATTTTGCTTCTTCAGCAGAGAAATAATTTGTCTTGTTGAAAAGCTTTTAAACTTTCTTTTCTATAATAACTAATGGATAACTCGAAGGTAGAAGTGAGAGAAACTCATGCCATTGGTAAAGGTCTTTTTGCTCTAAAAAATATCAAAAAAAATGAAGTTATCGCTGATTGGACTGACGGGCCTATTTACAAAGCTAAATCTTGCATGAGCCTCCCCACAGAAGAGTTGGCAGATCATGCTATACAGTTTGATGAAAATTACTGGATTGATACGGAAGGGATTGGCAGATATTCTAATCATTCGTGTGAGCCTAATTGTGGAATCAAAGGAAAGTTTCAACTTGTTGCAATGAGAGATATCAAAAAAGGTGAATGGTTGACTTGGGATTATGATATGACTGAAGATAGCGATTGGATAATGCAATGCAAATGTGGTATTTCTTCTTGCAGGAAAGTTATTGGTGCTTTTCGAGATATGCCTAAGAAAGTAAGAGAGAAATATAAAGGGTATATTTCTGATTGGCTAGTAAAAAAGTATTCTCTTTGAATTTTGAAAATGATTAAGACTTCAATCAGAGTTGAAGTCTTCGCCACATTTAAATAGAAGATTTTTTTGAGAAAGAGATGAGCGATAAATACCTCAACATAGACTTGCATGATCCGCGAGCAGCGGCAATTGCAGAAGTTCTTGCTAATAAGACATGCAAGAAGATTCTTGACTTGTTAGCTGAAAAAGAGATGAGTGAGAGCGATATTTCTAATTTATTAGGTATTCCTCTTAATACTGTGGGCTATAATATGAAAAAGTTACTTGAATCAGGATTAGTTGTTAAAACAAAGACTTTTTTCTGGAGTGTTAAAGGAAAGAAGATTCCTACCTATCGCTTAGCGAATAAAAAAATAGTTATATCTCCACGCAGGATTCCTGTTGCTCCTCTTGCTCTTACTTGCGGGCTCTTGATTGCAGCTTTTGTCTTAGTTTCATTGATGATGCAGCAACAACCTATAGGGCATTATAATGAAGATTTGAAATACTTTGCTTCTTATGATGAACTGAAGAAGTTCTTAGAAGAATCTCAGAGTGCAGGCGTGTCTTTTGGAAGAGATACTCGTGTAAGTGCATCTACTGGGCCTGTTGCAGTGGCAAGTGAGAAGTCAGATGGTTTTGCTACTGCAAAGACATCTAGTGGAGCAGACAGCTATTCACAAACAAATATTCAAGTACAAGGAGTAGATGAGCCTGATTTTGTCAAGAATGATGGGAAATATATTTATCAAATAGTAGGAAACAAAGTTGTGATTGTTGATGCATATCCTGCTTCAAAAATGAATATTGTTGCTACTATTGATATCAATCAAAGTATTAGTCAGATGTTTATTGAAAACAATACTCTTGTTATCTTTGGTGAGGGATATGAATATCTTCCTGCAATAGATACGACTTCATCTTCTGAAGAGAAAATGAGTGCATCTATGATCGCCCCCTGTTATGGCAGAGGATGTGGTGGATCTTCCCGATCTTGGACACATGTGTTTGTTTATGATGTGAGCGACCGTACTTCCCCTAGATTGAAACAGAATATTTCTGTTGAAGGAGCATACTTAGGAGCGCGCATGATTGGTAAGAATGTATATTTCGTCTCGAATGAATATGTCTCTCCTCTACATCCTATATTGCCTTTGTATCGTATGAATGGCATTGAAAAGAGTATTGATCCTCGGGAGATTGGATATTTTGGCATTATTGATGCAAGCTATACTTTTACTTCTGTGGCTGCGCTTTCCTTGAACGACGGTACTTTGAATTTGAAGACGTATTTGACAGGTTCTACTTCGACTCTTTATATGTCTGAAGACCATTTGTACTTGACGGCGCAGAAGAGCTTTTCACAGAAAGAATATTTGGAACGAGTTATCAAAGAAGTCATGATTCCTTTGTTACCTATTGAACAACAGAATAAGATTAGTGAGATGGTTAAGAATGGATTCAGTAGGGAAAACAGCGAAGCAATGAGTGATGTACTTCGTAGTTATTCAGAATCTTTGAAAGGAGAAGAGAAAGCGCAATTTGATGCCCGTATTCAAAATGAATCACAGAAATTTATGCAAAACATACAGAAAGAGCTTCTTAAAACTAAGATTTTTAAGATTGCAGTTAAGGGAAATGATATTTCTTATAGAGGTAGTGGAGAAGTTCCTGGGAGAGTTTTAAATCAGTTCTCTATGGATGAGTTTAATGGACGCTTTAGAATTGCAACGACTACAGGAGATGTCTGGAATGGGAAAAGCCTAAATCATTTGTATGTTCTTGATAGCGATTTAAAGATTGTAGGGAGCGTTGAAGATTTTGCTCCTGGAGAGCGTATTTATTCTGCACGCTTCATGGGTAAGCGCGCGTACATCGTAACATTCAAGAAAATTGATCCATTTTATGTGATTGATTTGAGCAATGATCAGCCAAAAGTTTTGGGATACTTAAAGATTCCAGGATACTCAGATTATTTACATCCTTACGATGAGAATCATGTTATAGGTATTGGAAAGAATGCTCGTGGAGGAGGAGAGAATTTTGCATGGTATCAAGGGATGAAAGTTTCTCTCTTTGATGTGAGTGATGTTGAGCATCCTGTTGAAAGTGCGCATCTTGACATTGGAGATAGAGGAACCGACAGTCCTGCTTTGCATGATCACAAAGCGTTTTTGTTTGATAAACAGAAGAATTTGTTGGTGTTGCCAATCTTGCTTGCAGAAGTTGATAAAAGTAAATTACAAGGACAAGACTTGGATAGTGCTTATGGTACTTCTGTTTGGCAAGGAGCTTATGTAATGCATATCGATTTGCATAATATCACTGTGAAAGGGAAGATTATACATGTAGATGATGCTTCTTTGAAAAAGTATAAATGGAATGATGAGCAGTTTACAATTAAAAGAGCTTTGACTATAAATGATGTTTTGTATACCGTTTCTGGCGGACAGATTCAAGCACATACTCTTGAGAATATAAGTGAAGTTGGAAAAGTTAAATTGCCGTATGAACGCTTTTATCCTATTGGAGCGTACGCAGTATCATAAAAGCATCCTTCTTAAGGTTTATAAAACATCTTTGTGTTCTCCTCGAATGTTAACATCTAAACAGATAAATGAACTGAAGGAGCATTTGGAGCGTTCGCAAAACCCTCTTTTTCTCTATGATAATGACGCAGATGGATTGTGCAGTTATGTCCTTTTGCGCAGATGGCTAGGACGAGGTAAAGGTGTGGCTGTGCGCAGCTATCCTGGTCTTGATGCTGGATATGCCAAGCGTGCAGTAGAGTTTGGGGCAGATGCCGTATTTGTTTTGGACAAGCCTGTTCTTTCAGAAGCTTTTCTTAATGAACTTGATCTTTTGAACTTACCATGTATTTGTATAGACCATCATGATGTAGAGCAGAACTATGGAAAGAAATCTAAAAACTTCTTTATGTATAATCCTTCAAAAAATAAAGGAAAGAATAAAAGTTTCGAACCTGTTACTTTTTTAGCATATGCTTTAACACAAAAGAAAGAGGATATCTGGATTGCACTCATGGGTTGTATTGCAGATCATCATCTTCCTTCATTTGCAAAGGAATTTTCAGAACAATATCCTGAGCTTTGGGGGGCTGTTAAGGAACCGTTTGATGCATATTATCGCACTGAACTAGGAAAGATTGCACAAGCACTAGGATTTGGACTGAAAGACTCCATCAGCCATGTTGTTGCTCTTCAAAATTTTCTTATTGCATGCAAACATCCTAGTGATGTTTTTTCTGAAGAACAGAGATCTTGGATTCATGGAGAAACATATAAAATTATTAAAGAAAGATATGATCGATTGATTATGGAGGCAGAGAAAGAAGTGAGTGAGAATATTATTTTCTTTACGTATGCAGGAGAGACAAGTATGAGTGCGAGTATTGCTAATTATCTTTGTTATCATTATCCTAAGAGAGTTGTGGCTGTGGCATATATGAAAGGAGAAATTTCTAATATCTCCCTACGTGGGAAAGGAATAAGAACGATTTTGGAGAAGGTACTTAAGAAGTTTCCCGAAGCAAGCGGAGGCGGTCATGCTGATGCTGTTGGTGCAAGAGTCAAAACAAACGAACTTGCACACTTTCGAGAAGCACTCGAGAAGGAGATTATATGAGTATTAGAGAACTTGAGATTCATGTGTATGGACGCGTTCAAGGAGTCCTTTTTAGAGCAGCCATACAGAAAGAAGCTGACCGGAAAGAATTGAAAGGATTTGTAATGAATCGAGCTGATGGAAGTGTTGAGATTGTTGCACAGGGAAAGAAAAAAATACTTGAGCAGTTTCTTGTCTGGATTCAAGCAAGTCCAGGATTTAGTCATGTACGAGGACTTTCTTATGATTGGAGGAGTGTTGGTGAACGTTTTAAAGAATTTAGCGTTGTTAAAGACAAACCCTTCGTTACTGATCAGATTCGCGGATTTTTTAATCTAGGTAAAGCTCTTCTTAAACCTCATGGAAAAGTTCCTCAACATGTGGCAATTATTCCTGATGGTAATCGCAGATGGGCAAAGAAAAAAGGTAGAAGACCTGATTTTGGACATTATACTGCTGCAGGATTTTCGCATCTGCGTGATCTTTTTAATGAAGCGCGTTCACTGGGCGTTCGCTATTTAACACTCTGGGGTTTCTCTACTGAAAATTGGAAGAGAGATGCGAGTGAAATTAGAGCATTGTTTACTCTTCTTCTTCAAAATATTGAGCATTTCAGAGAAGAAGCACATTTACAGCATATTCGTTTTCGTCATATTGGAAGAAAAGATAGACTTCCTAAAGAACTTCTTTATGCGCTACGTTCATTAGAAGAAGAGACTAAGAAGTATACAGACTTTCATGTCCAGCTCTGTTTAGATTATGGGGGAAAAGATGAACTATTAAGGGCGATGAATATTGTTCTGAAAGAGAAATTAAAATCTGTAGATGAGAAGCGTTTCGTTAAATATTTGGATTCTGCAGATATTCCTGATGTTGATCTTATTATTCGAACGAGCGGAGAGCAACGCCTCAGTGGATTTATGCCTTTTCAGTCTACATATGCAGAACTATACTTCAGCAGTGTGCATTTTCCTGATTTTACTGCGCGGGAGCTTCGTAAAGCTGTTGATGAATATGGGAAAAGACAGAGAAGATTTGGTGGAAGCTAGTCACCGCAAGATTTACATAGCTTTCTTTTGTTCTTTAAATAATGAATAATGAAAGAACTGCACGTAAGAATCTTTTGCGCAAAGGCGAAGAAGTAAAAGGTGTCGCTGTGAAAGGATATGATTTTAATCAAGGAGTCAATTATACAAAAATCTTGGAAAGTTTTGAAACAACAGGATATCAATCAACTCATTTTTCAAAAGCAGTACAGATAACTCGAGAGATGATTAAAGAGAAGGCCACGATCTTTTTAGGATATACGTCTAATATGGTGAGTTCAGGATTGAGAGATGTTTTTAGATATTTAGTAGAACATAAAAAAATACATATCGTTGTAACGACTGCGGGAGGAATTGAAGAAGATGTTATTAAATGCTTAGGAGATTTTATTTTAGGAGATTTTCGAGAGAATGGGAAGGAATTGCGCAAAAAAGGAATTAATAGAATGGGTAATATTTTAGTTCCTAATAATCGATATGTTGCATTTGAGGAATGGATGCAGGAACTTCTTGAAGAGCTGTATTTGGAGCAGAAAAAGAGCGGAAAAACTCTCTGTGGGAGTGATTTGATTTGGAAGATGGGAGAGAAGATTAACAATCCTGAAAGTGTGTTATATTGGGTTTGGAAGCATAAAATTCCTGTGCATTGCCCTGCTCTTGGAGATGGAGCACTCGGAGATAATATTTATTTTTTTAGTTTTAAACATGATGATTTTAAAATTGATATCGTGGAAGATATTAAGAGATTGAATAATACTACAATAGGTCTGAAAAAGACTGGAGTGATTATTTTGGGAAGTGGAGTTGTGAAGCACGCGATTCTCAATGCCAATATGCTTCGTAATGGAGCTGATTATGCTGTCTATATTAATACTGCACAAGAATTTGATGGAAGTGATGCAGGAGCATTGCCAGAGGAAGCTGTTTCGTGGGGTAAGATTTTACCGAATGCGCAGAGCGTAAAAGTTTTTGCAGATGCAACTCTTGTGTTTCCCCTTCTCGTTGCGGAGACGTTTGCGCAGTGAGTTAATGGAGAATGCTTTCATTAGCTATATAAAGTTCGACTGTCTATTTTTTCTGTTATGCGCATAGGTATTTTGGGGTCAGGCGATGTGGGAAAAGTTCTTGCGAGTGGATTTGTTAAACATGGAGATAATGTGATGATTGGCACTCGTAATCCTGAGAAACTAAAGGAGTGGTCAGAGCAAGGAGGAAAAGGAATTACTGTTGGAGGTTTTCGAGAGACTGCTCAGTTTGGAGAGATTCTGGTTTTAGCTGTGAAAGGCTCTGCTGCGGAGAGCACCCTTAGAAATATCGGCGCAGGTAATCTTGAAGGCAAAATGATTATCGACACGACTAATCCTATTGCAGATGAACCGCCCGTGAATGGAGTTCTAAAATTTTTCACTACTCATGATCAATCTCTCTTGGAACGGCTTCAAGAGATGTTTCCTAAAGCGCGTTTTGTTAAAGCATTCAATAGTATTGGTAGTGCGCACATGGTGAATCCCGTATTTGAAAGCAAACCTACTATGTTTATCTGTGGTAATGATGAAGAGGCTAAGAAGAAAGTTAATGAAATTGTGATGTTGTTTGGTTTTGAGGCTGAAGACATGGGCAGAGCAGAGGCGGCACGGGCGATTGAGCCTTTATGCATGCTCTGGTGTACTCCTGGATTTTTACGCAATGATTGGAATCATGCGTTTAAGTTGTTGAAGAAATAGTCAGAAATAGTAATCTTCTTTTCTCTCTCTCTCTCTCCTTTGTGGAAGAGGCTTGCGTACTAAGCGATATTCCTCTCTTGGAAAAGATGGATCTGGGAAATTATTTTCGATAGCTCTCTTACTATCTTCATTAGGCTCTTCTAGTGTTTTTTTCTCTTTTTTGATCCCATGGTTTTCTTTCTTCAGGCATGCATGTGAGCTGAGTGTAGAAGTTATAAATCTTTGTTTTAGAAATGATTAAAAACGTCTTTGTTTTGGAGAATCTATGAAAGCGGTTAGTATTTTGGAGGGAATGATCGGGCTTGAGATTCATGTATATTTAGTTACTAAGGAGAAATTGTTTTGTACGTGTATTGCTTCACGAGAGAAAGGCTTACAGTCTAATATCTATGTTTGTCCAATTTGTACTGGGCAGCCTGGAGCAAAGCCTATGCTGCCGAATAAATCTGCTGTGGAGAAAGCGGTGCAGATTGGATTGATGCTTGGATGCACGATTAATACACATTTGATGTGGCAGCGCAAGCACTATAATTGGCCAGACCTTCCCAAAGGATATCAAAATACTTTGTCGGGAGCGTTTGCTGTGCCTGTTGGAGTCAAAGGAAAATTTCACGGGATTAATATTTCGAGTATGCACTTAGAAGAGGATCCGGCTTCATGGGATCCTGAAAGTGGATGCATTGATTACAACAGAAGTGGCCTTCCTCTTGTAGAAATCATTACCTCTCCTGATTTCTCTACGAGTGAAGAAGTTGTGGATTGGCTGAAAAAATTGTTGCATGCGCTGGCGTATTTGAAAGCAGCAGATACTAATGCAGGTATTAAAGTTGATGTGAATGTTTCAGTTCCTGGAAAATCAGAGAGAGTTGAAATTAAAAATATTAGTTCTCTTGAGAGTATTGCTGCAGCCATTGAATATGAGCTTGAGAGGCAAAAAAGAGAAGGTGGGAAAGAGCAAGAAACAAGGCGATTTGATGCTGCAAGCGGAAAAACTATGAAGATGCGTAGCAAAGAAGACTCTGAAGATTATCGGTTCTTGAGCGATCCTGACCTACAAGACCTTGTTTTTAGTAAGGAGATGGTTGAAGATATTAGGAAGAAGTTACCTGAGGCTCCTGAAGTTAAATTGGAAAAGCTTGTAAAAAGATATAAAATTGATTCTGGAAATGCAGAGATTTTGGCTAAGCATATTGATATTGTTGAGTTTTTTGAGCGAATTGCTGAGAAGATTGATGGAAAGTTTGCGTTGCCATGGATTACTGTTGAACTTTTGCGCTTTTTACATTATCGCTCGACTACTTTAGATAAAGTTGAAATTCTTCCTGAACATTTTATTGCTTTGCTTGAGTTGGTTAAAGAAGGTAAAATTACACCTCTCAAAGGTAAGGAAATTCTTAATCAGTTCTATCCTAAAAGCTTTATGCCTTCTGCAGGAGAAGGGAAAATAACTGATGTGAAAGAATTGGAGAAAGTTGCGCGTGAAGTTGTTGGTAAGAACGCTCAAGCTGCTAGCGACTATAAGAAAGGAGAGAAAAAGTCTTTTGAATTTTTAATGGGTGAGATTATGAAGGCAACGCAGAAGAGAGCGGATTTTAAGATTGCGAGGGAAGTCCTACAGAAGGTTTTATCTTAGTCTTTGAGATGCTTTTCTTCGATACGTGAAAGCAGACCCAATACAATAATGACTGCTCCGAGTATGATTAATGCATAGGTTAGATCCCATTTTACTAGGAACCCCATAACAATGTTATTGACTGCCATGGAAAAACTTGAAAGCATTGAAATGGAAGAGAGTACTGTTGCGCGTCTTGTAGAAGGAATGAATTTATGTATGTAGTTAAAATAGAGCGTCTTTCTCGTCAGCCCAAATGCAGCTATGATTGCAATGCAGATAATTGAAAGAAGGATTGATGTTGTTACGCCAAGAATGATAAGGAATATTCCAGGGATTATTGCTGAGATTACCAAGAATGCTCTTTTGCTTCCTGTCATCTTCTCAAAAAATGAAAATGAGTTGAGAACGCCTATTTGAACAATTACAATAAGAGCGTGAATAAACCCAAAGTATACAATTGGTACTCCAAGACTTTGCAGTTTTACCTGATAGACCCAAATGAGGAAGAAGATTAGTGCTGAGACGATGGTTGCATCTAGAGCCATTACTTTCAAAATTTTGTGATTTGCAAAAAAAGAAATTCCTTTTTTGAATACAGTAGTATATGATTCTTCACGAGTTTTATTCCTTCCGATATTGGGCTCTTTTATTGTGAGCACTATGCAAAACGCTAGGAGCAAAGGAACTGCCATGAGAGCAGTTGTTGCTCTTAGCCCGAAGTTTGCAGCGATGATGCTTCCTATCGGCGCCGAGACTAGTATTCCTAGCAATGTGATGCTGTCTAGACGACCTAGGTATTTCTTAGACTCTTTCTCTTTCTTTGCTTCTTTGAGACTATCATAGAACAAAGATTCGTCGGCTCCTGATATCAAAGCACATCCTAATGCAAGGATGAATTCTCCCAAGAGGAAAATTGTAAATGAAGGAGTGCTTGCATAGGTAAGAAATCCCAAAGCACTGATAAGTGTTCCCAGCGCTACACTGGTTTTTCTTCCATACTTGTCTGCCACTGCTCCGGTTGGTGTTTCAAGGAAGAAGAGGCTGGCTGTAAAGAATGATTGCAAGACCATGATTTGAAAGAAGGAGATTTTTCCCCAGTCTGTGAAGAACGGAATAAGGACTGCTGAAAAAAAGTGTAGACTAGCAATGAAAGAAAAAAGATACATTTTTCCTATATTTCGCTGATATAATTTTTTGGAGTTCATTATACGGAGAGTCGAAATTGATTTTTAATTCTTTTCTTTAGTTTTTATAAGAGTAAAGAAATGAGTTCTGTAATTGCTCCAATAATAAAGATAAGAGCAAGAATTGCTAGAAAAATTTTATTTGAAGGCATACTATAAGGAGATGAGCTATTTCCATGCTCTTTTGCTCTTCGCACCATTGCGAGAATGAGAAGGGCAGTAATTCCGCCTGAGATGATTCCTCCGACTGAAAGAACAGTAGTGAATGTTGCTTGATTGAATATGTTGAGAAGAACATAAAGTATGATCGGAATTGCTATCGTTATTATCCAAGCATAAGATCGTGTTTTTTTAAAGTCAAAATGTAAAGTGTCCATCATAGACATAGAAAGAGAAAGATATGATGTGAACATAGTAATCATTCCTAAAAGAATGAAAGGTTTTCCTAGAGCAAACGTAGCAATCTCAGGTGTTGCTGTTCCTTTGAATCCTATCACGAGTAGTGTAAAGAGAACGTAGAGTGTAAATGCCAAAAGATGAGAAATAATGATGGATCGCTTTAGAAGATGTTTGTCATTTCTTAAAATGAGTTTGACTTCAGGAAGTGCAGTGAACGCGAGGAAAGCAAAGAGAATGATTCCAAAAGGAGTAAAGAGATGCTCGGCATGTATGGTCGTGAGATTTGTGAGGTTGATTTTTGACGCAAAGAGCACGAGAATAGAGATCATCATGACAAATACAAGTATGACTCCTATGGATTCTCCTTTTTTAAGCGTGCGTATACCTCCTAGAGAAAGCAAAGAGAGTAGTGCCCAGAAGATAATACCGCTGAGTAGGCTTTGTATAGGTGATCCAAAAAGTAGCACGCTTATGGATTCTCCTTCTGCGATTAAGTATGCTAAGAGAGCAGTGGATATGCCAAATAGTACAGCAAATGACATCCAACGCTTTCCCTGTTGTCCTAAATATTTTTCTGCATAGCCTGGAAGCTGATGATATTCTTTTGTACGAAGGACGATTTCTCCCAAGTAAAGCATAACTATTGTAATCAGAGATCCTATCAGAATGAGATGAAGGAGACCTATTGCAAATCCCGATTGTGCTACTACAAAAGGAATTGCAAGAAAACCTGCTCCCATAATAGTTCCTAGGAGTTCGCTAGTTGCAAGAAATGTTTTACCCATTATTTTTCTCCTTCTTTTCTTTCATTATCGCTTCTTGAATTGCTTTAAGAAATTGAGATGCATCCGCTTCTAGTTCTGAGGAAATTGCCTCGAACACTATTTCATCGCTTACTTTACCATATTCATGTGCTATGATATTTCTCATTCCCTTTGCATCTTGCAATCTTTCTGCCAGTTTTGGAGTGATTACTTTGTTTAAAGAAAGTATTTCAAATGATTCTTTATCATTTTTTGGTTGAGAGTAGGCACTATATTTGATTGCTAAAAAAGCTAGATCTGTGAGCGCTTCAGGTATTTTTTCTGCGTAACGCTCACAGGCTGCCTTTTTCTCGAAATTTTCTCTATATTCATCTAATGAATGAGGCTTTATCTGAGAAAGCTCTTCTACATACTTTTCTATTTCTTTCATCTTGTCCTCAATTCTCTCTTTGATAAACTGTTTTTCCATATATCTCTATCCTCTTTTTTATTTTTTCAGGAAGTATGTTATAGACTTGAAGGTCAACACTTTTATGAAGTTTACGCATTATCTCTAATCTGAATTTTATTGCTTCTTTTTCAGATATACTAGAGAATTCTACTGCCAAATCTATGTCAGAAAGAAGAGTTCGACTTTTCTCCACAGTTGATCCAAAGAGAATTATTTTTTTTATTTTTATACTTTGAGTAGAATTTCTTATGAATTCTACACTGTCTTGCACTATTTCGTTGACTGTTGACCTATGTTTTAACGAAAATTTTTTTTGAAATGGTGCGAGCGAAGCTATGGCTTGAAATTTTTTCCTAATATCTCTCGAAAGCCGTGTTTTTTCTGAAGGCTTTAAAGAAACTCCTAGAAGTTGTTTTTCTATGATTAACAGTTCTTTTTTTCCAAATAACATTCTTGTTCCTTTATTTTCTCTGAGTTCTTCTAGTAATCCCATATTATCTTTATACTGTTAATTATTATCATAATTATGATATATTTAAATCTTTTGCTCATGAAGGTCAGTTTTAAATATACGAGTGTATTTACTTTTCTGTGGATATAGAAGAGGCAACGATTGGTGGATGGTTTCAAAGAACGACACTTCATCTGACTGAAGTGTATGACTTTCTAAGTACAGGAAAGTCTGAGTCGGGACTTGATAAAGTAAAGTTGAATCTTTTGCGCACTAATCTACATATTTTAAATGTTGAGAGAAAAAACGGACTTTTGGAATATATTGAAGTATCTACTCACGAAGGAATTTCTTTTCGATTGTATGAAGATGGTTTGATTATCTTAAGAAAAAATGTTCAACATGGTCTTGAACTTGCCCTAACAGATCTAAGAAATTATTATGATGAAAAACTTTCTGCTGCTTTTTCTTTTCTTTTCAGCAGAGGTGCCCCTGTTCCTAAAGAGCTGGCACATATTGATACTATTCTTCCTTTCATTCTTATTGCTAGAAGTGTTGGTAAAGATGATGTCGCTGATTTTTTTAAAAAAAGAGGATTACGGTCCTATGCAACTTTGGAATCTGCACAAGCTACTGTGTATAAGAGCGACCGCATTATTCTTGTGGTGAGTAGAACTAATTTGGAGAAATCACGCCACCTTGTTGAGGCGCAGATATTTTTTAGAGAATTTAAGTCTCAACTGCATACATATTTACGTATCCATAGAAGAGTTTGGGATGAAATTGCATGTATCAAAGAGAAGGGAGTTATCAAAGGAGTTGAAATCAAAAAAATGCGTGCACAGCTTGATGCTTATCAGAAGACGATTAAATTGATTGAAAGCAGAATTAATCAAATGTCTTCGTATTTGCGTACACGAGCAAAGATCTCATCCTCACAAAAGATTGATGAGGCCCTTGACCAGATCTTTTCATATAAGTATGAAACTTTAGAAGATACTCTTGCTTATATCAAAGAGCTTTGGAAGATGACTGATAACTATCTTAACGCTACTCTTGGGCGTTTTAGTGAAATTGGAGCTGAGAGTACACGCAATTCTATAGGCTCTTTACGCTTGATAACTACTATTGGAGTCATTGCAGGCATTCTAGGGTATTTAGGGAAAGATTCTTTACCACCTGTTACACTTACCGGTGGACTCTTCTTTGTTATTCTTCTTGTTGTTACTTGGCTAGTGAATGAACTTGTTTCTAGTTATTATTCTCGCAGGAAATATACTTTGAAAAAGGAAGAAGTTAAGGAAGGGTTGTTACCTTAGCACTTATTTCATGCTACGATTTTTGAGAGCTCGAAGCTAGTACGCTTGGTATCTATTTGTTGTAACAATTGAGAAAATCCATTTCCTTGAGGCTTTTCCTCAAGCTTAAATGTTAATGCTTGTCTTGTTGTTGATTGAATAGATCCGATATATCGTTCAGAAGGCTTTTGTGAACTCGCTCCGAAATGATGGAATGTTTGTTTCACAAGATTAAGCCGTACATCATCAGGATTGTTTCCTAGAGATTGATTGTAACTTGCTCCTATTACCTCGCCAGTGATATTATAGTGATCACTTCCTTTAGGTCTATGAATATCAAGAACAACACACTCAAGGTGCGCAAGACATTCACCGATTAGAGGAGGATAGACAGAATATTTTTTGGGTAGTACGAACGGCTTCATTTTTGTAAGGTGTGCTTTTGCTATTTTATCTTCTAATTCCTCCCTTTTGTAAGGATATGCTATGGTGTCGAGCTGTTCTAAGAGTTCTTGGTGGGGAATATTAACTATGAATAATCCATTTTGCAGAATATTTGAGTAGGTATTCATTCGGGATTTTTGTTGAGCTTGGCCTTGTACAGCATGTTGTTGTAATGCACAGGAAAACTGCACATAGGGAGGATTATAACTGGTATCGAGGCAGGTAGCGAAAGGAGCTACGTTGGTCATCACTCTTCCTTTTACTCTTCCTATCGTGGAAATATACTCAATGGGATGTGTTGTCAGAAGGTATTTTGTCCAGCTAGGACTGCAGGGCATCTTAAGATCAATGTATTGCCTTTCTATTGTTTCTTTTTCTTTTTTTGTGTATGTTGTTGTGCGCATCATTATCTTGCTCCTTGGAAGATTACCCTAAGAAAGTTCTCTGCTTTTTGAAACACTTCTTCTACAGTACCCATTCCTTTAGGATCTTTTTTTATTTCATGCTGGAGTGCCCAGAGAAATTGATCGGCGTGATCGACGTCTGCTACGCCATGAACATCTGTGTAAGTGAAGTCTATGCAGCCGAGTCTTTTTGCGAGCTGAGCTAGATAGGGAATAAATACAGCAGAAGTATTTTCTAAGTAAGTCATTAATGCTATGCTTTTTACTCCATTAAGCTCTCCAACCAATGTTCTTATTTCTTCAATATTCTTACTTATTTCTTCATAATGTTCTTTTGAAGGCGCGGCATTTGACGATTGAGAGAATTTTCTGAGCATTCCTGGATGATTGTCACGCATTTCAACTTCAATGTTTTCTTCTGCAGCATACCTTCCCTGCACTGTTTGAGCTGCAATTGCTGATGCAGCCATCCATGCAACAAAATTACCTTCAAAAGCAGCAGTATAACGAGCGATAATTTCTTTTGCTTGCTCTTTTGTAACATTCTGAGGTAGCAAAGCCTTTACAGCTTGTGTTGCAGCTATGAATTTTTCTCTGAGTTTATTATTGCTTTTCATAATAATTCCTGTGGACTTCTATAAACTACTCCCCACTCGATCTGCAATTCATTTATTTTATCTGAGACGCGTCCTATTTTTTTCCAGCCTTTTCCTTTATGAAAATCCCAGGATGTTCTATTATCAGGGCTTAGAGCAATTAGACCAACGATATGCTTGCAGCCAATATCAACTGCTTCATTAAACATCTCTTGTTCTAGACTAAGTACAATTTTACAACTAGAATGCTTCCTTTTTGCTACATACTGTGCAAAAAGATGCTTTTCTTTCAAAATTTGATCTTGTAGAGATGTATCAAAGTATGATGCACGTTTTATTCGCTCATCAGCTGTTGCATGATTCCTGAAACTTGCCATAATATATCCCTCTATCTTTTCTCTAACAGAATATACGAAATTGCAAGAGCTAGGATCTACAATACTTTTGGTAAATTCTTCTTCATCAAGAAGTCTCATAAAAAAACCGTTCTTTTGAGCCTGACCTGAACTCATCTTACAATAACTATAGCTATCTTGTATTTCTTTGACCTCTTTTATATCAGGTAGTTCCATTTTTCTTATGATTCTTTGATCGTTTCTTTTAGGTCTATTGATATATGCTTCATACTCGCTTTGCGTTACGCGCTTGGTAAGGCCTTCATCAATGATGATGTGTGGAGCATGCATATCTTCTATCATCTCATCAAAGCTTTGTCCGCGTTCTGCTGGTGAATGATCGCAGTACAACCTTTTGCATATTGGGCAGGTCATTGTTTTTTCTTGTCGTTGTCGACCTAAATACTTCTTGTCGAGAGTATTTATTTTAATGTTGAACAATATTGTACAACAATAGAAAGTATTATTAAGGATAAGAGGCAGTTACTTTTATGAACTTAGCTTATGAATTAGAATATTTAGGGTTTACACCTAATGAAGTTAAAGTGTATTTGACGTTGTTACGGCTTGGAATGGCGAAAGCAGGCAAAATTGCCCAAGAATGCAGACTTGAGAGGACGAGTACCTATCATGCATTGCAACGGCTTGTACAAGTTGGAATTGTTTCTACGATATTAGAATCAAGTCGTAAGATATTTGCTGCGGCGCCTGCCGAGAGCATCGTGAGTATTTTTAAGGAAAAAGAGAATCGCGCAGAACTCTTAATTCCATTACTTAAAGAAATTAAGCAAGGAGAACGAGAAAAAGAGACTATCTTGAAGTTTAGAGGATATGGTGGGATAAAGACTGTCATGAATGATATTTTGAAAAGCAGTAAAGAAGGAGAAGAATATCTTGTCATGGGAATGGAAGGGCAGCTTTCAGAACGATTGCCTACTTATGCAGAAATCTTTGTTGCGCGCAAAGATGAGAAGAAATTACGTTCACGTGTGCTTGTTCGGAAAACAGGTCAGAAAAAGATGAGTAAGTACACGCGCGTGCGCTATGTTTCTCAAGAAACTGTTTCTCCGTTAAATGTAAATATTTATGGGAATAAAGTCGCATTACTTATTTGGTCAGAAACTCCAGAGGCAGTTATTATTGATAATGCCCAGGCAGCTCAAGCATTTAGAGCGTATTTCGAGTTGATGTGGAAGCATGCAAAGCATTAAAAAACCTCGCTGAACTTAATTCTTTAAGGACCCATAGTTTAATGGATAGAATTCGGGGCTTCGGACCCCGCGACCGAGGTTCGATTCCTCGTGGGTCCGTTTCTACTCAAATTGAGTACTATTTTTTGAGAAGAATTTTTAAAGGATCAATTAATGCTTGTGGTATGAGAGATACACCTACAGCATCTTCAGCTTCTTTGGCAGAAATTCGTACAGTGTATGATCCAGTTGAACGATCTGGAAAATTTTTTAGAAATACTGCATTTATTGTGGGAAGTGTTGTTGGAGGTTATCTTGGGTACGAGCTGAGCAGAAGTTCACAATTTTTCCCAGGAGATCCTATTTCTTATGTAGTCTATCATCACCCTTACCTTACTATGGCTGCAAGTACGGTTCTTGGAGGCGCTGCAGCAAGAAGTTTTGCTCAAGGATTGCAAGAGCTTTTTAGCCGACCCAAAGAAATGTTAAGTGGAATGCGAGATGACATGTTTGGTGTGAGAAGAAATGGGAAGTAGTTTAAACATGAAACAAAGTTCTCCTGCACACTCATATGTTCTTCCTGTTCTTTTTAGGGCTGCAGGAGCATGTCTTGGAGATTATTTTGCACGTGAAGCAATAGAGTTGAGTTATAGTTCAGATGTACGTGGAATATCAGAGAGGATATTGCAAGAGTATCCTTATTTTGTACGAAGTATGACTGATGTTACTTTTGGATCTTTGAGCGCGTCTGCTTCTTCTGTTGTTTTAAAAAGTATATGGAGTGCGAAAGCTTTAGTAAGAAGGTTCAAGTGGGAATAACTCTTCTTTTCTTTAGAGTTGCTGCTAACGGTAGATTTTAATAGGTTCTCTCTTTAAAGAGGATATGAAGAAAGAAGAGAAGCTTAAAAAAGTGGAGGAGAAAGACACGAAAGGACTTACGGTGAAGAAAAATGAGAATTTTTCTGAATGGTATACGCAAGTTGTGCAAAAGGCAGAACTTGTTGATTATGCTCCGATTCGTGGTTTTATGGTTGTGAGACCTCGCGCGTATGCTATTTGGCAAGCTTTACAAAATCAATTTAATAAAGTCCTCCAAGAGAAACATGTAGAGAATGCTTATTTTCCTTTGCTTATTCCTGAATCTTTCTTTAAGCGAGAGGCAGAGCATGCAAAAGGATTTGCACCTGAATTAGCTTATCTTGAAGGAAAAGATGAAGGAGAGCGTCTGGCAATTCGGCCTACTTCAGAGACTATTATTTATGATTCGTATGCTAAATGGATTCGTTCTCATAGAGATTTACCTTTGAGAATTAACCAATGGTGCAATGTGTTACGTTGGGAAGTTAAACAGTGTAAACCATTTTTACGAACGAGAGAATTTCTCTGGCAAGAAGGACATTGTGTTTTTGCTGATGAGAAAGGTGCAGAAGATAATATGATGGAAATGATTCAATCGTATAAAGAGCTTGTTGAAGAATTTTTGGCGATTCCCGTTCTTCTTGGAGTAAAGTCTGAAGCTGAGAAATTTGCGGGAGCTAAGAAGACTACCACTATTGAAGCACTGATGCCTGATGGGAAAGCTCTTCAATGTGGGACGAGCCATAATTTGGGACAAGGATTTGCAAAAACATTTGGTATTCGCTTTAAAGGCAGTGATGAAAAAGAACATGTTCCTTGGCAAACATCTTGGGGATTTAGTACGCGCCTCATTGGAGCAGTTGCCATGGTTCATGGAGATGATAAAGGGTTAGTTATTCCTCCTAAAGTTGCCAGAAATAAAGTAGTTATTGTTCCTATTGTTTTTGATGAGAATAAGAAGCAAATTCTTGCGAAGGCTCAAGAGATCTCTCATAAGCTTGCTGATTTTGGAGCATTTGTAGATGATCGAGAACTTTCTCCTGGAAGGAAGTATAGTGAATGGGAACTTAAAGGTGTGCCATTGAGAATTGAGATAGGTCCGAAGGATTTAGAGAAGAAACAAGTCACTCTTGTTCGTAGAGATACTGGGAAGAAAGAAAGTGTGAGTGAGAAGGATATAGATAAAACTCTTGAGAAAATGCTAGATGTGATGCAAAAGGATTTATTTGAAAAGGCAAAGGAGTTTCTTCATTCACGAATTGATAGCGCTAAGAATATTTCTGAACTGAAGAAGAAAATTGAAGAAGGTAAAATGGTTAAGGCGTATGCTGTGAATGAACTTTCTGTGGAAGAAGCGATTAAGAATTCTACGGGCGGAGCAACTTCTCGAATTATTGAAGAAAGTGCTAAGGAAGGAGTTTGTATTCAGACTGGAAAGAAGACAAAGACAGTTATGTTGTTTGCGAAAGCGTATTAATTACTTTTTAACATGTCAAGAATTGCGTTTCACAAAATTCTTGAGCATGCTCAAGAACCTTCGATGTTACGTCTATTCCTTAACGGTTCTTGACAAATTCTACATTATCAAGATCTTTGAAATCTTCATCACCTGTGAGGAATTTTATACCTAGACGTTTTGCAACAGTATATCCTATTGCATCTGGAATGGAGAGATCTCTTTTTTTCGATTTAAGATCCATTGCTTCTTTAACATCTTCCCAAAGGACTTTTATCGTTCTTTGCCTAAAACTATCGGTTATCTTGTTTGCTTCTGCAGGAGATATTTCTTTTTTAAGGTTATAATTGAATTCAGCAATATTAAATAAAGTGGTTACTCCTGATGCTTGTGCATAAATTTGATATTTAGGATTTCCTCGTACAATCTCAAAAAGTGCATAAGTATCCAAAAAGTATTCTGAATTACTCATCCCATCCCTCTTTATCAGACTCTTCTAAAAGCTGTTTTGTTGTCCTTTTCATTTTTCCCTTGAGAATGCCAAAGTTCTCCAGAAAAGGATTGCTCTTTTTAGTAATTGTTACTTCTAGCTCCTCGCTTTCTTTGAGACCTGCTTCTCTTACATTTTCCATAGGCACGATTATTCCAAAAGAACGTCCCCAACGTTTGAGTTTTGCTTCTATTTCGATCATGGTTATACTGATATAACCATCTATATAAATGTTTTCTTTTTAAGAAGCGAATGATTAAAAACATCTTTCTATTTGAAAGATTATGGTAGAATTACAATTCCAAGCAGGAGATGAAGTGAGGTTGCGATTGGCACAAGAAGAGCTTGATGGAATTGTTCTTGAGAGTCCAGATACTTCAATTCTTTTGCTTAAATTGAAGTCAGGATATAATATAGGCATTCTTAGGGAGAATATACTTGCTGGAAGAGTATTAAAGAAAGTTGAGAGAGTGCAGAAAGAAGATAAGAAAACTCCATCAATTCTTAAGAAAGAAGGATTACCTGTGCTCGGGCTTGTTGTGACTGGAGGAACTATTGCTGCGAAGCTTGATGCGAAGCGCGGAGGAACTTCATGGCTTACTGACGTTAGTGAACTTGCGAGATTTTATCCTGAGCTTTTTGAGATGGCACATATTAAAAATATTGATGT
>JBBTBG010000013.1:22381-23904 GCA_038043805.1 Nanobdellota archaeon
GTGTGGCCTGAGAAGATAGAATTTCTTGGAAAGTATCGTAAAAAGCAAAGTGGATTGACAAAATTAGATACTTCTTTTAGCGATAAGATTGCTCTCGTAAAATTTTATCCCGGACAAGATTCTTCTATTCTTGATTTTTATGCTCTGAAATATAAAGGGATAGTGATTGAAGTTGGTGGATTAGGGCATTTACCTCCACAGGAAGCAAAGCATAATTGGATTCCTAAATTGAAGAAGCATATTAGAGAAGGGTTTGTGGTGTGCGCGGCAGCTCAGACACTTTATGGTCGACTTGATCCGTTTGTGTACTCGAATGGGCGCGAACTTGTGGATGCTGGTGTGATTTTCTTGGAAGATATGTTGCCGGAAACAGCTTTTGTAAAGTTAGGGTTTGTACTTGGACATCATGGATGGAAGGGAAAAGTAAAGGAAAAGATGCTTGAGAATGTGAGTGGAGAGTTGAATGAGCGGATTACAACTTAGCTGACGTAATTTTTAAGGAGCGTCAGAAGAATATTGTATACTTAACGTCACATTTATATAGTTGTGTCAGCTTTTCTTAGCGAAAAGGAGGCACAAAATAATGATCAAATGTAATTTTTGTAGATCAAAAGATATCAGAAAAAGAGGGTTCAGAAATAATTCTGCAGGTAAAAAACAAAAATATCAATGTTTCGATTGTAAAAAATGGTTTGTGAAAGATGATGGATTCAAAAGAATGAGATACAAACCAGATATAATTTCTAGAGCAATTCATATGCACATTGATGGATTTTCACTTTTCAAAGTGCAATATCATTTGTGGCAGCATGACGGAATAAAAGTTACTCGAAGAACAATCAGTCAATGGACAAAAAAGTATTCAAATTTTTTAAAATCCGATGAATGAAATTGTTATTCCAACAATCAATGGAAATATTCATTATGATGAAAAATATGTCAAAGTTAAAGATGATTGGAATTTTGATCTGAATGCTGTGGATAATATAACAAAATTTGTTTTAGCTCATTCTTTCGTCGGTAAAAGGACGAAAGAGGAATGTAAGAAGTTTCTAAAGCAAATTAAAGATAGTTGTTATCCGCAAATACTTGAAAGATATTTATCAGAAAAGCATAAGCCAAGAGAAGATCGATTCTTGTTTGAATTTATTTGTGATAAGTTTGCTAACTACAAATCTGCCTTTAGCAAACTTTTTTACAGAGTTGCAGAACTGCATTTTGGAGTTCCAATTGCTTGTAAAAGATATGGATTGAAACACAATAATAATCCTGTTGAAAGATATAATGGAAAACTTGAAGATAGATTGAAAATAATTCGTGGAGGATTTGGAAGTTTTGAAGGCGCAAAAGATTTTATGAACTTACAAAGAGTTTTACATAACTTTATTAATCCACATCAAGAACTTCAAGGAAAAACACCCTCAGAAATGGCAGAGATAACGCTTCCATTGAAAAGAAAGAAACTGTTAAACCTTATCAGATTCCTTGCAAAATCGAGGAGATGACGATAAGGTTACAGTATC
>JBBTBG010000014.1:0-3621 GCA_038043805.1 Nanobdellota archaeon
TTAGAATTATTCCTCAGACTTCTTCTTGGCTTTTGCTTTAGCTTTTTCTAGATCTTTGTTAACCAATGGTCCTGTAATCTTTACCAGAAGACCTGGAAGACCTGTTCCTACGGGGATTGCTTGGTTAAGGAGGATGTTTTCGATGACGCTGGAAAGTTCGTCTCTGCCACCTTGGATTGTTGCATTGATGAATTGCTTGTCAGGTGTCTCGAACGTTGCTCTTGCGAGAATGCTTGCTTTTTCAGAGATAATACCCATACGCGTAACTCCTTTCACGACGCCTGAAGAAGTCATGGCATCAGCAATTAGCTTGAGGTGTCGCTCATTGATGTCAAGACCCTGGGATTGTAGAACATCTTTAATTTCATTGATAATAGTCTGTCTTGCTGCTTCTATGCCTAAAACTCCAGCTGTGTCGTGAATGTCATTAGATTTGACACGATCTTTGTCAACACCTTTGACTTTGATAATTTCTTCAAGATTGGATCCTGAAGTAATGATAATATATTCTTTTCCTCGATTGACAATTACGACTTGCGTAACTCCTTTGACTCCGGAAACTATTGTTTCTTTCATCTTTTCTTTTAATTTATAGATTGCTTTATAATCTAAATCTGGAACATGTACACTGATTTTGCTTTCATTGCCTTTAGCGCTGAAACCTTTTTCTTGGAGTCTTTCCACTATCTTTTGGCTGCCAGTATGTGTGCTCTTGAGCGATTTTGCGTCCAAAACAATCTCAACTTTTTTGTTTGCAAAGTCAATTTTTATTTCTGAGATAATTTCTTTAAGTTTTACTTCTTTTATTTTTTCAGCGAGGACTTTAGCATCTTTTTCATTATTATATTCTTTATCTAATGCAATTTCCATGAGCGGCGTTGATGGCTGCTTTCGTGCATCTAGAATCTCAATAATTCTTGGTAGTCCTTGTGTAATCTGCATTTGAGCAACTCCTGCGAAGTGGAATACGTTCAAGACCATTTGCGTTGAAGCTTCGCCGAAACTCTGCGCTGTGATTACTCCTACTGCCTCTCCAGGGGAGACTTTATTGTCTTTAAGATGTAATCTTGCAACGTCCTTTCCATCATCACCATAGATAAACTGGACGATATTTTCTGATGCATCTCTTACTGTTCCATCATATACTACTTTCAAATCTTGAAGTGCACTGACGAGTCTTCTATAGAGGTATCCGGACTTTGGAGTTCGTAGTGCGAGGTCCATCAGAGAGTCACGGCCTGTAATTGCTCCGAAGAAGAACTCACTAGGTTTTAATCCTTGGAAGAATGAAGATTTGATAAACCCGCGCGCCTCGGGGCCTATGTCTCCTGGCTTGAAGAAAGATAATGTTCTCTGTGTATATCCAAAGTTAATACGTTTGTTCCAGAGAGACTGCTGTCCTACGCAACATCCTATTTGAGTGATATTGAGCATGCTTCCAGCAGCCTTTGCGCTGATCATCTTGGTGACATTACCGTCGACTGGGAAGTTTGCCTGAACGACTTTTCCTATTTCTGTGCGGACCTCATTAAGAATCTGAGAAATCTTAATCTCTCTTGTTTCTTCCATTGTTTTGCCTGGCAGAGGAGATAATCCTCCTTCTCTAAAGTTCTTAATGACTTCTTGTGTTTTTTGGTCTGCTTGGGCAACAATTTCATCAGTTGTATGCTTTACTTTGTCTGAGACATTAAGATCCTGGACAGAAAGAGTATATCCGCGCCTTGATAGGTAGATAGAACCTACAATAAACGCTTTCATCAGTGAATCCACTGCGATTTCTCTTCCAAACTGGCGGTCGAGTTCTTTGATCATCTCACCATCTTCTACTCCGAAAGAACCACTGCCTGTCAATTCTGATGGAATTTTTATTCCTGAATTTTTAGGCATGACTTGAGCAAATACATCAAGACCTTTTATATCACTTGTTTTGATATTGCTAATTATACCTGCTGAGAAGAGTAGTTGGTCAGCATCTTCTTTTTTTAAAGAATCTTTTCCTAAGAGATAAGCTCCTGTTACTGCGTCTGAGATAGTCCCTACAAGATTCATATTGTTCTTTGAAGAAATTATGTTTGCGTTTACATCCAAGAGGATTTTTGCTTCTGCCAACGCCTCTTCTGTCTGAGGACTGTGGATGTTCATTTCATCTCCGTCATAGTCTGCATTATAAGGAGTAGCTGCCGCAGGGTGAAGCCTGAATGTTCTGTTTGGCAAGACACGCACATAATGTGCCATGAGACTTTGCTTGTGCAGGCTTGGATGTCTGTTGAATAGTACAATGTCACCGTCACGGATATGGCGTTCAATTTTGTAGCCTGGCTGAATTTCAGCGCAGAGTTCTTCTTTAAGATCCTCTGTAATTCTCTTGCGCTTTCCATCTGAACGAATGACATAATTTGCCCCTGGATATTTTTCTCCTTTGCGAATAAGCTCTTTCATTGCTTCTATATTGAGAGAAGTGACGGTTTCTGCGGAAGTTATTATTTTTGCGATTTCAAAGGGAATGCCTACTTCATTAATCTTGATAAAGGGATCAGGAGAAACTACTGTTCTGGCAGAATAGTTTACACGCTTTCCTGCGAGATTTTGACGGATTCTTCCTTCCTTACCTTTGATTCTTTCTGTAATTGTTTTTAGTGGCTGCCCTGAGCGATGGCGTGCTGGAGGTATACGAGAAATATTGTTATCGAAGAATGTTGTGATGTGGTATTGAAGAAGATCCCAAAGGTCTTCTATGATGACTTCAGGAGCTCCTGCATTGAGATTTTCCCAAAGCCTCTGATTAGAACGAATGATGTCTGAAAGTTTGTGCGTAAGATCGTCTTCACTTCTTTCTCCTGTATCTAAAGTGATGCTTGGTCTGACTGTGACAGAAGGAACTAAGAGAAGTGAGAGAACTGCCCATTCAGGCCTGCAAGTTTTGCAATTAATACCTATTTTTTTGAGTTCTTCGTCTTTAATCAATACTAATCTTTCTCTGGCTTCAATAGGAGATATTCTCTTTTTTCCAAGCATAAATGTCGAAGGCTTTTCAAGGCGCACGCGCTCGAGAGTTTCTGAACAGTGAGGGCATTTCTTTGCGTCACGGGCTTTTTTAGCACGCTGGCTTGGAATGTAATCTTTTTGCTTTTCATCGCTTAATGTTAGCTTTCCACATTTTGTACAGAAACTGCGCAGACAAAGCTCAATTAATGGAATGTACTTGATATGGAACGTTGGCCTTGCAAGCTCGATGCTTCCAGGATGGCCCGTACATTCTTTTACACGCTTTCCACATGTTCGACAGCGCACGCCAGGATCAATAGCACCAAGACGTAAGTCCATTAGTCCACCGTCAACAGGAAAACCATCAATATCGTACAGTTCTGGCGTTACAATTTTTGCTGTGCTCAATTTCTTTATTTTGTCAGGGCTGAGCAGGCTGAACCTGAGTGCTCGTACTTGTTTTCTGAAATAGTGTTGTTTCATGTTATTGTTCGTATTTGTTTTTTAATTCAAAGTCTGTTTGGATGCCCAGACCGAGTAGCTCATCAACGAGGAGCTTAAATGCATAGGACATTTCTATGGGCTCTGCTTCGTTGCTTCCACAAAGTGTGCAGGAAACTTTTCCTCTAATAATAT
>JBBTBG010000015.1:0-11814 GCA_038043805.1 Nanobdellota archaeon
TTAGTTAATAAAATCAGCTTTCTCTTTCTTCACAGCAGAAGTTTTATGGATTTGTGCGAACTTTGGAGTTGCAATAATGACATTCTCTCCAAATCCTGCAATGGAACCTTCTATCGCATCAACAGTTTTCTTTATCTTTGCAATAGCTCTCTTAAGCTCTACAACATCTTTAGACTTAAGGGTTTTAATATCAATCACAGCAATGGTGTAACCATCTCTTAAGGCATTCAAAATCTCAGTAATATCATCAAACTGGCGCATAACAAAGGGCCTAACAACAACTTTATTCTCTTGAGGCTCGCTGGAGTTAAGGTCAATCTCAACATATTCATCAGATTCATCTTTACCGAAAATCTTTTTAAAATTAAGCACCATAACTAACTATCATAACTCGACTTTATAAATATTGCTGTGGTAGTAATGACATTTTTATGCTCGAGACTTCTTTTGCGCAACAGATGCATTGATTTCTCCTCTAAGTGCCTGTATCTTCTCACCGACGAGACTTTCTTGCTTTTCCATAGACTTCATGCGCAGCTCCAACATTTTTTTCCTCTCTTCAAGATCGGTGCTAACCACTTTTTTATCCGCGAGAATCATAATACTTGAGAGAACTTTATAAATTTCTCCTGCTGTTTTTTTAACCTCTTCCAAAGCTTGTGATACCTCATTGAGTTCAATCTGTATATTCTGCTTTTCAATAAGGAGCTGCTGTAAATTATGTTCAAGCATTTGAATATCTGCAATCTTCTGCTCGAGAGTTTTTCCAGAAGTCATTCTGCTTTAATCTTTACAATCTGCAACCGGGGTTTGTAAAAGATTTTTGATCCACAATGAGGACAGACAAATCTCTTTTCAAGGACTTTGCTGCTAATGGGCTTGCTACACTTAAAACATTTATATTGAGCCATAGTCTCTAGTGTTTAAGATGATTTTTAAACTTGTTGGTGCATTTCAGTCTTACACAGGACGATTGTGATAGACACGCATAAGTTCAGAACGTGTTAGGGAAATATAAGCGGTGCGTGTGGAGGTTTCAGTTCGAATACGATAACTAATTCTTTGTTCATTAAATTGTTCAATCAAATCAAATGTTGAAGGATCGACTAAATTTTCTCTTTCCACAGGAAGATGAGGATTTTTGAGTTGAAATTGAAAAGGAGAAGGGAGTTCTACTCTTCCAAACAAAGTATTAATGTCTTGAGCAGATCCAAGAAGTTCATTAATACGCTCAAATTGAATTTTCATGAATATTTTTTTCAATGATGCTTTAAAAATTATACTATCAAGTTATTTTTTATTCTCGAGAATATATGCATTTCCTGCGAAAACTCTGCCTGTCTTTAGGCATTTCCAGATGCCTGCAGCGATGCGCTTCACTCTTCCCTTAGCGTAAAATGGTGAAGCCTGTCGTTTGCGCTGGATTTCTTCAATTGCATTATATTCATTCCTTACTCTCACTCCATAGCCTGCTCCAAATTTTCCGAATGCCTTGATTTTCTTTGTTTTTGCTCCCATAAAAAAGATATAGAAAGAGTGTTTTTAAAGGTATGGGGATGCCCGGATTTAAACCGGGGTCGCCTGCTCCCAAAGCAGGAAGCTTATCAGGCTGGCCCACATCCCCATCAATAAAAGTGATTTAAAAGGTATTTAAGTGTTTGCGAATCCAAGAACTACTTCTTCTTCGCCGCAGGCTTTGCCTCTTCCTTCTTTGCTCCAGCTGCTGCAGGTGTTGCTGCCACGGCTGCAGGTGTAGTTCCAGCCACAGGTGTTGCACCTGCTGTTGGCGTCGCGGTCGCTGCTGCTGCCTTAGCAGCTTCTTCAGCAGCTTTAGCTTCAGCAAGTGCTTTCTGTTCTTTATCTTGCTTTTCTTTCACACTAGCATAAAATTCTTTGAGCTGCTTAGCTTTTTCTACAGAAGGTTGAGTAATTTCTTGCTTAATTTCTTTATCATATACACCAGAATCAATATCTTTTTCAATATCTTTTGCAGACTTATTATCTATCAAAACACCTAAAGATACACAAGTTCCTACAACAAGCTTAACAGCGCTTTTCATATCTTTTGCAAGTAAATTGCCTCTTTTTGTTTTCGCAAGGTCAATAATTCTTTCGAGAGCAATATTTCCCACTTTATAGTTTCCCGCTGCTCCAGAACCTTTCTCTAATCCCAATTCTTTTTTTATTAATTCCGCCGTAGGAGGTGAAAAGACTTTGATAGTATATGTCTTCGTCTTAGGATCGACATTCACTTCAACAGGAACTTTAGTACCTTTAAAACCAGAGGTAGCGGTATTCACATCGCTGATAACCTTACCCATATTAATACCTAAAGGACCAATTTGCTGCGCCACTGCTGGCCCAGGTTTCATGTCTCCACCATCAACAATTAATTTGACAATCATTCGAAAGTAAATTCCTCCTCATCCAAGACTATCTGCTGTTCATCCTTCTTCATATCTTCTTCTCTCTCTTCACGCCTTATAACCTTTATGTTATCAATTTTAACAGTAACGGGAATAGGTACACTAGCCCCCAAAAGAGAGACAACCACTTCTCCTTTTTGCTTATCAATGCGCGTAACTTTTGCTTTTTCTCCTTTAAACGTCTGCCCGATCATTTCAACAATGTCCCCAATCTCAATTTTATAATCTTCAGCCTTAGGTTCAAGCATATTTTTTATCTGGTCGTACTCAACAGTCTTACCAATAATACCTTTAACATAAGGCAAGTCAAAAGCAGCTTCTTCAGCAGAATCTCGGTCAGCTGCTTCAAGAATAACATATCCTTTGAGACCATGTGGGCGCACAATTGCATACACATTGAGTGTCTTTTTTGTAGCACGATCTGCAATCATCTCAATAGCTCGATCTTCTTTGTTCGTTGTGACTTTAATAATAAATATCATCTGTATGCTCCGCTACCCCCTAATATCCAAGAAGTAGATATACAAGGTAGAAAAAAAGGGTTTATAAAACTTTTGAAATCTAGAAACCATAATATTCATCCCAACCACCAAGTTGAGACTTAAGTTCTTTTACAGTTGTAGGTTCAAGAACCTCTATGTGCGGTCGAACTTGTGCACGCGATTTCTTTAAACGGAGAGGTTCACAAGGTTTTACAAAAGCCATTCCCAAAGGAGCGAACAATCCACGACGAAAAGCAAAGAGAGGAGATGTATGTTCTCCCGCGATATATACTGCAATATACTGGTCAAGAAGATCTTCGTTCCTCTCAACGCCATATTGATCGAGAAGAAAACGGAAGCTACTTTTTCCTACAGGCATATAATAGTCTTTTCTTCCTTTTCCTCTACCCTCACGAGCAATGAGCTGAAATGCATGTCCATCTCTAACTTCAATAGTATAAATTCCTCTTACCGTCGCTGTTCGTACTTCACGCTTTGCAAGCAGTGCTTCAACATCCAGATATGCCTCGCGAAGATTTTGATTGGTATTCACACGTAATCTTAACGCATAATTCATTACAACATCACGTACAGAATTTTCTGCTAACACATGACGAATAGGGATATCTTGTATAGGTGAAAAAGGCATAAATCACACGGTTGTAGTTTATTTATAAAGATTATCGTCTACAAAGATACTAATTGAGTTTAGCCAGATATTCTTTAATTCTTTCTGTCATTTGCGGAATCAAAAAGCGCTCAATTTTATTTTCAAAAATCTCTGACAATGGCGCAAATTCGCTAATGCGATATTTATTCTCTTGTTTATCCACAAACAGTGAATCACGCAATCTCTTGAGTTGTCGACGGATATTACTCTCAGCTAAACCTTTAATTTCAAGTGAGTGTTCTTTACGTTTTACTTCAACGGCATCACGAATATCAAACGAGGAAAGCCATTGCTTGTTCTTTCGTGCTTCTTCTAAGACCAAAACAATATCTACCATAATGTCGCGTGAATCTCCTGGTTGGAGCATTCCTAATCCAAGGCAAATCTTGCGCACCAGCTCACGATGGTTTGCATCATATGGCTTTTCATATCTACGGAGAGTAATTTCACCCAAAGGAATATCTTTCACCATATCGTTTTCAACATAACAATAATTATAAATCTACGCATTTTCTCTCGATAATGGAATTAGTAGCATTTCTCGGAAATGACAAAGAAAATTGGGGGCAAATTACTGCTTTAGTTAAGAGGGGAGAGTGGGAAAAAGTTATTCTCGTGAAAGATAAAAATATATCTGATAGCCCTATTCAGGCAGAAATAGTAGAAGTAGATACTGGAAAGCCGCTTCTCGAATTAAAATCTGATCTGATGGAAAAATTAAAAAAGAAACTTGTAGGAGGCTTTGAGGTCGCGCTTTCTTTAGCATCAGGAAGCGGTAAAGAGCACATGGCACTCATTAGCGCACTCCTTAATCTTCCCTTGGGAGTGAAGCTTGTCGTATACACCAAAGAGGGCGTACAGTTTATTACCTAAAGAGAAGTTTGCAAACCTCAAGAATTTCATTCTTGACAGCACTCAAAAACTCAGTTTTTGATGAGCCTAAACTTCTCTAAAGATACTCAATATCTACGTTCCCAGTTTTAGGATCAATGATAGCAGGTTCTTGGCAAGAGAGTAATAATGTAGCAGTTTTGACTTTAAAGCCATGACTCGTGCCTTTAGGAATATGAAATACTTTCCCAGGGTGATAAGGTTGTTCCTTTCCTTCTAAAATAATGTCACCTTCACCTATAACGACACGCAGCGTCGCTTCAGAGTGAATATGAACATGAGAAGGATAATGCTCCTTTTCCTTTAACTCTACAAGTTCAAACATCATATTATCAAAAATACCAAGCCTATACAAGCCTATCTTCTCTTTTACTGTTTTAACTTCAATATGAGGTATGCTATCTAAAATGGAATCTTTTACCATATTCTATCAAGAAGTATTGTCTCTTTAAGTCTTTCTACACTTCAAATCTAAAAAACTGAAAACGCCCAACGAAGCATCATAATAACAAGAAGAGCAATAATAATCCAAGTGACTACTGCAAAAGCGCGCTTACCTACTTTCTCACTTTTAGTCAAGCCCAAAACAGTCAAGTAAAAGAACCTACCCCCATCAAGAATTCCCAAAGGCAGCATATTAAATAGAGCAACAAAAAAGTTAATCGTCATAACCCACCAGAGCATATGGAAAAAGAAGATCCCGAAATCTCCTAGCTTAGATTCAAAATGTATCCCTGTAAGGGCATTTTCTACTTTAGGAGTAATTGAATAGAGCATTCCCGCAAAACTGTTTGCTCGTGAAGGGTCAGGCACAGTGATTCCTAGAAAAGCCTTCCCTTGATCATTTGTCCCAAGAGTAAGTCGCGTGTTAACTACTTCACCGCGAGAAAGAGTTGTTATTTCAATAATTTCTCCCGGGGGATATTGTGCGAGAACAACTCCTAATTTCTCATAGGAGTATATAGATTCTCCATTAATTGCTGTGATTGCTCCAGAAAGCTTCGAAGCAAATGCAGGAGAATCTCTATAAACTAGAACATTAGAAACATTCTGTTCAAAAGATTTCTTTAATAGTGCAGGCTGTGCAAAATAAGTCTTATTTTTGGTTTGTAACGAAATAAATTTTTCTGAAAGATTGAGAGCAGGAAAACCCATAACTAAGGAAAAATTATCTATAGAAACAATCTCAGCTCGAGGAACAGCATCAAGAGCGTAATTTGTAAAAAAGACTCCTGCAGGAGCGAAAGCTGCTACGAAAAATATCCAAATAAGAGCCAAGAAAAGCAAAGCAAAAACGATATTTGCAAAGACACCAGCTCCTAAAATAGCCAACTGGGGAATTTTTTTTGCCTTGTTCATTTGCTTTTCATCTTGTTCGACAAATGCTCCTAATATAGGGCCAAGAAAAGCAAAACCTGTAGAGTGGATTTTGATCTTATGAAGGCGTGCAAAAATTCCATGGGAGAATTCATGAACGACAGCGACAATCACAAGAGCAACAAGAAAGTATGTAAAATAAAAGGGTGGAAAAACCGATTGCAAATTAAAAATATCTGTAAAATATGGAATAAGAGGAATGATTGGTGGGGCTTTAATCATTTCTACAATAATTGGATAGCGTACATACACATAAGTAGAATATATCATGACCCAGAGAATAGAGACCATCAAAACATATCCTAGAACAATAACAACATATTGCAAAGGACGCAAGAGTGTTTGATATTTTTTCGCAGTTGAATCAATAAGTTTAATGCCCCAACGTGTGCGATAAAGATACATCCAACCCTGTTTGAGCATACGATGTTTGTTTTTAGAGATAAAATATACAACTGCGAGAGTAAATACTACCATAAATACTAAATCATAAATTACAAAACTTGTATTCATCACTTTTTCTTCACCGGTCGAAATGCTCGGCCATTACAGCGCACACATTTCAGTTTTCCCGAGAGGACTCGCACAGCCTGTGTGCGTATTCTTTTATTGCAATTCCTACAAATGAACACATTGTTAAACATGCGTGTCTGCGCGACAGGAATTTTAGTAGCCATTATAACACCCTCATCACAGCTTTCTTGCCTTCAATGTCCCAATACTCAACTTGTTTCTCGGGCGCAAGCTGCTCTTTAATTTCCTCACTAAACGGAACATCAAGTGTTTCATAGCTTTCCAAATCCATTACAGAAACAGTGCTCTCACCGACAGAAAGCACTTGCGCCTTATGTTTTTCAACCATGGGCACATCAAATCTTGTATCGCCCGGAACTGCTACAATCTTCTTCTTTCCAGAAAATACTTCTATTGCTTCGATCCTGCATTTACTCGCTCCGTGCTTTCCCGTTTTGCTAATATCATTACTGCGAACCGTGCACGCCTCACCATCAACTATAATCGTTGTTCCAGGTTTGCAGCTATGCGCGTCAATAAGTCGTAAAACCATATATCCTTGCAGGAAAAATGATTTATAAAACTTCCGTAGTCTCAGCAGAAATGCATGAATCTTTAAAAAGAGTCGTTTCGTTGTGTAATTTAAATGTTGCTTTTTAATAGATTGGGACTTGGAACTATAGCCTTAGCATTTTAATAGCGCAAAAGTTTATAAAATCTCTTTTGCAGCAAAGAATATGGAGACGATTCAAAAAAATGATATTATTGAAGTAATTTTTAGTGCATATGCAAATGGAGTACTCTTTGATTCTAATATTTCTGAAGACCTTAAAACTATTCATCCCGAAGCAAAACCAGAACCATTGATAGTGGTTGTGAGTCAAGGAATGGTAGTTCCAGGCCTTGACAAGGCGCTCGAAGGAAAAGAAGTCGGAAAAAGCTACGAAATTCCCGTGAATATCAAAGAAGGGTTTGGAGAGCGCAGGAAAGAGATGATGAGAACTCTCCCCCTCAAGGTTTTTGAGGCTCAAAAAATTCAGCCCTACCCTGGACAGACGCTTGTAATGGATGGAGCACTTGCAAAAGTCATTGCCGTTTCTGGCGCAAGAGTCATGACTGACTTTAACAGCCCTCTTGCAGGAAAAGACCTCCTATATAAGATAACAATCACCAAAAAAATCACAGATGAAAAAGAAAAATGTACTCAAGTATTCAAGATACTTCTTAAGACAGTCCCTGAATTTGAACTTGGGGAAAAGATCACATTAAAAGGTCCAAAGCAACTTGAAATCATCGTTCAAGCATTTTCAACTAAGTTCAAGGAAATCATTGGTAAGGAACTCGCATTCGAACTTAAAGAAGAAGTTAAAGTGGAAAAGAAGGAAGAAACGAAAGAAACACCTCTGTCTTCTACAACTGCTTAAATAATTCTCGAATTTCGAGGTAAGATTCCATATCCCTTATGACTCATTGCAGTGAATTCTATGGAAAATATTCTTTTCAAGATACTATTTTCTAGCAACCATGATTAACTCTTTAGAATCTTTGGAGAACTCTTCTCCTTCAAAAGAACCATAAAACTTTGTTTCTCTAAAACCTATATTTTTAGCCATATCTTCGAACTCTTCTCGAGAATATATTCTTACACTATAGGGCGTTAATCTTTCTTCCTTTCCATCTGTTTGGATTATACTCCATGAACCATTCATTCTCTTAGTCTGAGAATTATATTCTTCCAAGATATAGAGTTTCTTTTCTGATGTAAGGTTTCTTACTTCCTCAAATTTATACCTTCCAGATGCAAGGATTTCTGGAGAAACATCAGTATGAAGAAGTAACTGGCCATGGGGTTTTAAAGATTTAAAAAATTCATCCATAACTTGTTCATTTTCCTTATCAGTTTCAAAGAATCCAAATGAATAGAACATGTTTATTATTGCATGGTAAACTTCCCGTTGATCAATCATATCTCTCATGTCACCCATACCGAAATATCCCCAGCAGGTAGGTTCAAAATGAGGATTTTTGTTTCTTTTCTTAGCTTCTAAATATAATCTCTTTTCTGCTTCAGCTATGTGTATTGCATTGATATCGATTCCTTTAGGTACATAACCTCGAATTATGAGTTCAATGGTGTGCCTTCCGTATCCACAAGGCATGTCCAAAATCCAATCTTCTTTTTTTAACTCCAGCAACCTAATTACTCCATCAACTTCTCTTCTTGTTCTTTCTTCTAGAGACTCTTGCTTTTCTGGAAGATATCCCTCTAAACTATTATCTCCTTCAATATACTTTGCTCCGAAAAATCCTCCTAGGTTTGACCACCAGGGTTCTGGCGCTTTCAGCTTTTGTTTTTCTTTTATCATGCTCCTATTCGACAATTATAAGTATACTTAAAGAAATGCCGTCGCTTTATACCGACAGTCAAAAGAGTTAAATAAGCCGAAATTGTAGTTTTGATATGGAACAGGAATTGATTAAACTCGGTTTGACTGAAAAAGAGGCTTGCGTGTACTTAGTATGCTTAAAAGCAGGGGAAGTAACTGCAAACAGGATATCTGAATTATCTCATCTGCCAAGAAGTACAACGTATGATCTTCTGGATAAGCTTAGACATCTAGGACTTATTAGCACATATATAAAAGATAGCAGAACTCACTTTAAAGCAAATTCTCCTGAGTCTCTTAAAGTTATACTTAATGAAAAGAGAGAGATTCTAGATAAGGTGCTGCCTGATTTAAGAAATATACAAAATATCATAACTGACAGACCTTATGCAGAAGTATTTCAAGGTAAAAATGCTATTTTAAAGATTCTCAACGAGATATTGGATAATGCAAAAAGTCTTAAGGTGATAGGGAGCATGGGAAATGCTTTAGAAAAAATTGATTATCACCCTGAAAAATTTAGAAAAAGAAGGATAGAAAGAAGGATAAAAATAAAGCAAATACTTGAGCTTTCTAAAGAATCAAAGAAGATAGATCGAGATAAATTTACCGAAATTAAATTCTTAGAATCTTTAAATAATTCAAAAGAAGGTATCTTCATGTTTGATGATTTTGTTTATCATATTATTTTTCAATTCGAAATATCTGCAATTAAGATTAAATCTGAAGATCATGCAAAATCCATGGGAATACTATTTGATGAATTATGGAAGTCCGCTAAATCTTAATTGAGTTCTCTGCACGATTCCATCCAAGCATAGTGCAGAAAGCTTTTTATAGTAAAAACTCTTATAACTCTCATGAAAAGAGCGCTAATGATATTTGTATTCTTTTTCCTTTCTCTAAGCTTGGTAAGTGCAGCATCTAACTCAACGTGCGAAGATAGTGATAAAGGTGTAAACTATAATAATAAAGGCACTGCCAAAGGAAATTGGTACAAGAATCTTACTCAAGTTGTTGAATATGCTGATTCCTGTGCAGAAGAAGGTGGAAAATTATTGAATGAGTACTATTGTGATGAGAGTGCCGTCGCAGTTGTAAAATACAATTGCCCTGTTGCCTGTGAAAATGGCGTTTGTGTAAAAGAGCTCAGCCCTTCTCAAGTCTGTGAAGATAGCGATACAAGTGATTCATTTCGCAAGGGAAGTACTAGCGCGAAAACATTTAATGCTTCTTGGTCTAAAGGAACATTAATAATTCTCAATGCAACAACTGCGCGGCAGGATTATTGTGTAAAAACCATCTCCCCTGCAGAGAATCTGGGTGAATGCATAGGTATAGATTGTAGTGTCGTAGAAATCACGTGTGCACAAGTCGGACGCAACAATATTGGTCAGATGACTCCCACTCCTTGCCAACATGGTTGTAAAGAGGGAGCTTGTCTTAAAGAAGCGCCTAAGCCTGTGGAAGTGCCAAAGCCAGAATGTAATACTACAGGCATACTTAATGGTACACGCTATTGTTCCTCTGATCAAAAATGGGTTGAACAAAAAGCACTCAAATCAACATGTATTCAGAATTACGAATGCATTAGCAATCTCTGTACAGAAAAAGTTTGCGAAGAGCCAGCAAAACCCAATTTTTTTGCAAAAATCTGGAATTGGATTAAAGGACTCTTCGGAAAATAATACTTTTATAGTCTCTTGATCACATACAACAACAATCCTTATAAACACATTACTCCTTTCTGACTCATGGCTAGTATTATGGTAGAAAACGAGGTGGTAAGAGGTAGTGAAATCGATAAAGAACTCGAGGAAATTCTACAGAAACAAGGTGCGCGCATTAAGGTTGTAGGGTGCGGTGGTGGTGGAGGAAATTCGATTTCTAGAATGAAGGAAACAGGTATTAAGGGTTGTGAAATCATTGCAGTCAATACCGATGCACAAGATCTTCTCTACTCTAATGCTGACACAAAAATTCTTATTGGTCGAGAGCTAACACATGGTCTTGGCGCAGGAAGCAATCCAAAAGTTGGCGAGCAAGCAGCACGAGAATCAGAACATGAAATAAAAAAGCGTATTGGTGATTCTGATATGGTTTTTATCACTTGCGGTCTTGGGGGAGGCACAGGAACTGGAGCGGCTCCTGTTGTTGCAGATCTTGCAAAGAAACAAGGTGCTCTCACTATTGGTATAGTCACTTTACCATTCACAGTCGAAGGTCAAAAACGTATTGAGAATTCACAGTATGGTCTTGAAAAAATGGTCGCCGTATGCGACACACTCATTGTGATTCCCAATGACAAATTGCTAGAGATTGCACCCGAGCTTCCTATTCACACAGCTTTCAAAGTTGCAGATGAAATTCTCACTAATTCTGTCAAGGGCATTGCAGAACTAGTTACCAAAGCAGGACTCGTTAATTTGGATTTTGCTGATGTGAAAGCAGTCATGTCCAATGGAGGCGTATCTCTGATAGGCATCGGAGAATCAGATTCCAAAGACCGCGCACGCGATGCAGTAGAGAAAGCAATCAGTAATCCTCTTCTTGACGTAGATATTACAAATGCAACTGGAGCACTAGTCAATATAATTGGAGGCAATGATATGTCTCTTGACGAATATCGCTTAATTATGGAAGTCATTGGAAGTAAGATCGCTCCGGACGCAAAAATTATTTCAGGAGCGCAAATCTCTCCCGACATGGATCGTTCTATAAAAGTTCTTCTAATAGTCACAGGAGTAAAATCTTCACAAATTCTCGGCGCAGGCATCGACCTAGATATCAAAAAAGAAGATGCTCTCGAAGAAGAACTTGGAATTGATTACGTGAAATAGTTTAAAAACCTCTCTTTCCATACTACAGTATGGATACAATTAAGGGCCCAACAATTACAACTCGCATCAAATCATTTTTCGTACAATGCACGCGCGTCTGGCAACTCCTTAGAAAGCCAAGCATGGACGAATTAAAATCTATCTCAAAAATTTCAGCCCTCGGCCTCTTAGCCATCGGACTCATCGGCTTTCTCATCTCCGATGTTATGAAAATGTTCCAACGTTAAT
>JBBTBG010000016.1:0-10804 GCA_038043805.1 Nanobdellota archaeon
GGAGAACGTTTATAATCTCTCTTCACGCTTTGGTTTCTATGAAGCCTCGAACGCGAAAGGCATTTGATACTAATCTTCGTATTGTTGTAAAAACATCTTTTATTGTATTTGTAGGAATCATTCTGTCCAAAGTCTTCAGTTACTTGTACCGCATCTTGATTGCACGAACATTTGGTCCTGAAGAATATGGCCTCTTTTCTCTAGCAGTTATGATCCTAGGGTGGTTTGTAGCATTTGCTTCTCTAGGACTTCCTGAAGGAGTACTGAGATATACTGCGCTTTTCCGTGGGAAAAAAGAGCTGGAAAAAATTCGTTTTGTTTATCAATTTTCCAGGATATTACTTATGGGCACGAGTATACTTTTTGGAGTTGTGCTTTTCTTTCTTGCAGAGCCTCTTTCCCTAAATATGTTTCACGCTCCTGCACTCGTGCTGTATTTGCGTATTTTTAGTTTCCTAGTTCCTTTAACAGTTCTTTCAAGTTTTTATCTCGCGACACTACGTGCGTATGAGAAAATCGGCTGGTACTCATTTATTATAAATATCTTTCAGACTGGAATGAGGTTCATTCTTTTGCTTTTCCTCATTGTGATGGGATTAAAAACACAATCTATTTCATTTTCTTATGCTGTAGGTGCTGTGTCAGTTCTCTTGATCTCTTATCTGACTGTCCGCCATTTTCTCAAAGAAATAAAAGACAAGAGTAAACTTACTCAAGATAAAAAAAGAGAAGTTAGATATGAAATCATCTCGTATTCATGGCCCATTTTGTTTTTGAGTACTGTTGCAAATATTCTTTATTGGACAGATACTTTCTTTCTAGGTATTTTCAAAGGAGTTGCTGATGTAGGCTATTACAATGCAGCAATACCCCTTGCTTTGCTTCTTGGTTTTGTACCTGATTTATTCATGCAGCTTTTCTTCCCCCTCATTACACGTAAATACTCTAAAAAGAACCATGAACTTATTAGTGAACTTAGCAAGCAAATAGGTAAGTGGATCTTTCTCTTGAATGTCCCCCTCCTTCTTTTCATGGTAGTATTTCCAGGAGCTATTATTAATCTATTTTTTGGAGCAGATTATCTTGTTGCAGAAAATGCTCTGCGGCTTTTAGCTATTGGTGCTTTCTTCCTATCTATGATAGCCGTTTCTAATAATCTTCTTTCAATGATTGGAAAATCACGCCTTATTTTAGTGAATACTCTTCTAGGATTCTTTGCAAACGTAATCTTAGACATCATGCTTATTCCTGCATATGGTCTTACTGGGGCAGCTTTTGCTACAATGCTTGCAAATATGCTTATTGCTGCGCTCTATTTTATGCAAGCGAAGAAATATACTTCTATTATTCCCTTGCGAAGATCAATGATAAAAATTTTCTTAATTTCCCTGATCACTATTGTTGTTCTTCTTACTATCCGTGCGCAAGTTGCCTTAACATCAGTTATGCTTATTGCACTTTGTGTATTTTCAGTCGTTTTCTATGTTACACTTATCCTTCTTACAAAATGTCTTGACTCCTATGATTGGATTATTCTGAATAGTGTACGCAAAAAAATTCTTCAGAAATTTAGCATAGTCTAGTATCACAACCTTTTTAATATCATAATCATCCCCCTCACCATGTCCAGCCAAGTTATTGCTCTTGAGAAGATGAAAACATTTTTTGCTCAAAAGAAACTTCTCTTTGCATGCTGGGATTGTGAAAGTGAAGGTGGATATTCTACTCAAAATTGGATACCTCCTCTCAAGAAGATTTTTGGAAAGATCATTCTTTTTGATCCTCAACTCCGAAGGAAATACTGCGGTCAAGAGGGTATGCAGCAACGATTTCTAGAACTCGTACAGAAGGAACGGCCCGATTATATTTTTTTTAATCTCTTGGGAGATGAATTCTCCATTGAAACTCTACTAAAGCTGCGTGAACAATTTCCGGAGATCAAAACTATCAACTTTTTTGGAGATGATGATGTCCAGTACGAAGTGTATTCGCGTTATATAGGACATCTTATCGATTATATTCTTGTCTATCAACCTGAATATCTTCCTCAATACCTTAAAGAAAGTATGCCTCGTGTGTTCTGCAGCATTGGAGCTAATGCAGAAGTCTATCATCCTATGGATGTTACAAAAAAATATGATGTTACATTTATCGGTAGCCCGAGAAATGATAGATATGAACTCCTGAAGACACTTCTTAGCCAGAAAATACCTCTTCGCGTCTGGGGAAAAGGATGGGATCGCTATCCTGATCTCAAGGAAGTTTATGGGGGATTTCTGAGCTCTGAAGAATTTGTAAAAGTCATTAATGAAAGCAAAGTAAATCTTAGTTTTACTAAGGGGGGATTTGGTAATAAACCTCATTTCACAGGGCGCGTCTTTGAAATTGCGGCGTGTAAGTCATTTCAACTTGTAGAATATTTTGAAGGATACTACGATTTCTTTAAAAAAGATGAAATCGTCATGTTTAAAAATACACAAGACCTCGTCGGTGAAATTAGTTATTACCTTAAACAAGATAAAGAGCGAGAAAAAATAGCGCAACGCGCATATCAACGTATGGTAAAGCAATATCTTAGAGAAGTAGAGTTAGAAAAAATTTTTATGAAGATTTTTGAAGAAGCTACTTCTTTTGAACGAAAACCTTTTCTCCCTATTACAGAAAAAGCGGTGACTCTCTCCCAAGAAGAGATTCTTCATTCTGCTGAATCCTTGCACGAGAAAATCAAAGACGCAGAATTTGTTACAATTTCTTCACACAATGCTATATCTCATCCTTATCGTATAAGAATGCAAGCCAATTCACTAAAAAGAACAGGAAAAGAAATTTCTTGCTGCGAATATTTTATCTATCTTCCAGGTATTGGAAATGCCTTTCTTTATAAAACACAAAAAGCTCAAAGTCTTTTGAAACGTGAAGAATTCTTCAAAACGCTTTCACTTAACCAACTTATGTTTACAAAAAATTATTTCTATAAAAATTTAAAGAAACTGCAACAATGTGCGCGTGGCACCCTCATTGATTTTGTTACTCCTGAGGTTACTGCTTTCGTTGCACTTCCTTTAGTTAGTGTAAGCACTATTCCAAAGATGAGTGATGAAAACATTGAAAAGGCCTTTGAGCTGAGATTTCTTTACCTCCTCTCAAGTTCTCTTCGTAATAATCCACTGACTTTTGTAAAAGAATTCTGCAAGATTTCTTTTTTTATGCATCATTCTTTACGTGGATTCTTTTTTAGATATATTAAAAAAGTTGCATTGCGAGAATCTTTCAGTGCTTATGTTCCTTTCTTGACAAAATCCCATTCATATTATTAAAAAATTACTATCTGAGTATCATAATCCTTAAATAGCCTACTCTACGAGTCATAGTATTCATGGAAATACATCTTACAAAAGAGGAGTTGATTGCCTTTGAAAAAGAAATTGAACAGCTCTATATCAACAAAAAAATTAGCTCCCCAGTTCACGCCTCAGGAGGAAATGAAGAACAACTTATAGCTTTGTTTAAAAATATCCAACCTGAAGACTGGATTTTTGCCACGTATAGAAATCATTATCATGCACTATTAAAGGGAATGCCTCGTGACAAACTTTTACAAGAAGTCCTTGCAAACCATAGTATCCATATTATGAGTAAAGAGTATCGCTTTGTTACCTCTTCTATCGTGGGTGGGACAATTTCTCAAGCAATCGGGGCAGCAATGGCAATTAAACTAAAGCAAGAGAGAAGACATGTCTGGGTTTTTTGTGGAGAGATGGCGGGTGAAGGAGGAACATTTTATGAGTGTACAAAATATGCCCGAAGGCATAAATTGCCCATCACATTTATCATTGAAGACAATGGATGGAGTGTTGATACTCCTACTCAAAAAGTCTGGGGAGAAGAAGATGGCGGACCTAATGTCTTACGTTATCGCTATGAACGTATCTATCCTCACTATGGATTTGGAGTGTGGGTGGTATTCTAATGGGTGATTATTTTGACGAGCTTAAAAAAGCAATGCAGTTCCTTGCACAAGATATGCGCACTCTCTTCATTGGACAAGCAGTTGCATATAAAGGAACAGCGCTTTTCAAAACACTTGAAGGTATTCCAGACAGCAGACGTATTGAGCTTCCTGTCTTTGAAGATGTACAGGTGGGGATGACTATTGGTTTGAGCTTGGAAGGATTTATTCCTATTTCTTTTTTTCCACGCATGGATTTTCTAGTATTGGGTCTCAATCAGCTTGTGAATCATCTTGATAAAATGGAAATGATGTCTTCAGGACAGTTTAAACCTAAAGTTATTATTCGCACTGCAATTGGCAGTGTTAAACCTTTGTTTCCAGGGCCCCAGCATTGTCAGGATCACACAGAAGCTTTGCGACTGATGCTAAAAAATGTGGATGTCATAAAACTTGAAAAAAAAGAAGATATTCTCCCTGCCTACCGGAAAGCACTAGCTAGTGAACGCTCTACAATTCTTATCGAGATTCCTGACTTATACCATGCAGATGCTCAAACTACCTTTGTAGGAATTCCTGGAACAAAAATATGAGGATAGAATTTGGTGATTTACGTCTTGATGAGAATGCAAAAGCATACTTACTTGACTGTGTAGCTAAGAATTGGATCTCTGGAGGAGAAAAAGTCAAGCAATTCGAGGAAGCTTGGGGAAATCTTTTCGGATACAGGCATAACTTAGCAGTTTATTCTGGAACAGGAGGAGACATTGGTGCATGTATGGCTCTTTATGACCTTGGTGCACAAAGAGGTGATGAGATTATTGCTCCTGCATTGGCGTTTGCAGCTGTTGGAGAAGCCATTCTGCAGGCAGGATTTACGCCTGTTTTTGTTGATGTAGAAAAGGAAACGTTGAATATCAATCCTCGACTCATTGAACAGAAAATAACGCCTCGCACGCGTGCAATCCTCGTCGCACATACGATGGGAAAACCATGTGAAATGGACACAATAGCAGATATTGCCCGAAAGCATAAACTTATTTTGATAGAAGACTCTTGTGAAGCCCATGGTGCTAAATACAAAGGAAAATTTATAGGCCACTGGGGAGATATGGCTGTTTTTAGCTTCTATATTGCACATTTGATCTGTTGTGGAGAAGGAGGAATGATTTCTACTAATAATGAGCAGCTCGCATATATCTTGGGATCGATTCGCTCACATGGAAGAAAGGGAGGCCAGCTCTATTTTGACCATGAACGCCTTGGAACCAATCTTAAAATGAATGATATGGAGGCTGCTGTCGGCCTTTCAGAAGCAAAAAAGTTCTGGTGGACTTTTGACACGCGCAAAAAAAATCTCATCTATCTTCTTTACAAAACACAAGACCTTCAAAAATATGCTTATTTTAATGCTGAAGGGTCACATGATGTGGTTTGCGCACATGCTTTTAGTGTTACATTAAAAGATCCTAAATATAATTGCGCTGCACTCTATAAATTTTTAGAAGATAATTCTATTAAATGCAAAAGAAATTTTGGAAGCATGCCTACTCAACACAAAGCGTTTGCGTTTATGGGTCACAGACTTGGTGAATTTCCTGAGGCAGAATATATAGGTGACAATGGTCTTCACTTTGGTGTGCATCAGTATCTCTCGCTTGATGATCTGGAGTATATTTCCCAGAAATTGCACGAATATTTTAAACAATTCGGATGAAGAATTATATTTTTATTCCTACTTATGCAGGCAAGGCTTCTGATATTCAAGCAAGCCTAAAGATTGCACAATCGCTTTCTCAAGGATATGTTCCAGGACTTATGTTAGTGATTAAAGGAGGCGTTCTAGGGGTAGGTATTAATTCTCGAGTTCAATATGAGAATCTTGTGCGCTACCAGGCTGAGATTAATAACGAAGTTGTCATCGTCATGCTCTCAGTCTTTCCTCTTGAAGAACTTGATATCATTCACCATGCTTTATTTGCTGTTAATCATATTAAACAAGGTATTGATTTTACTTCCAACCTCCCCTTAGGAAAAAGAAAGATACTGACGTTTCACCTTAATGACTATGTTAGTAAAGAAGAGTTCTTTTCTCGCAGCAAAAAAGAGTGGATGGAATATTTTAAGCAAAATATTGCTCCTCTTTTAAAGGAAATAGGAACATATGCACGAGAGAAAAATATTGAAGTAAAAATTGAAACTGTCCCTCTTCCTCAATTTGGAGATGTTCCTCTGACTGATAAGAGAACCTATCTTGGTGTCTCTCTTAGAGAGCTCAGAAGCCCATTTTACCTTACTCACCTCTGTGGCTTTACTGAAATACGAGAGCAGAATTTGGGAATTTGCTTAGATATATGTCATGCAAGAACTATCTATCATTTAGCAAGAAGCAAAGAAGCAAAAGAATTTCTTTTCTCTGAAGATATAGACTTTTTGAAGAATACTTCTCTTGAAGAGGATGTACATTCTCTGTTATCTACCGACCTTGTTCACCTTAATGATGGAAAAGGATTCTATTCTCGAGAAAGCGGGATCTTTTATGAAGGTGTTGCACTTGGAGAAGGAGATATTCCAAATTTGCGTGAGATCGTTATGCACCTAAATGGGAAAAAAGTTCCACTTGTCCTTGAAATTAATGAAGAAGACTTTGAACAGCGCCCCCATACACGCACATCTATAGCATTTCTTAGTTCTCTTTAAACAATCTGGCTTTTATGCTTGACTGTCCAGACCTGCGTGCCTCCAAACTCGAAATTAAAGTTCATAATTTCCCCTCCTGCTTGTCCAAGCGCGCGCGTAAGCTGGTTTCTTTTCTGAGGTGGATAGAAGAATAAAAGGTACCCTCCATTGCCTGCACCGAGTAGCCTCCCTCCGTCTGCGCCATTGTTGAGCCCTATTTGATAAAGCCGGTCTACTGCTTCAGTTGAAGCCGTTGGTGAAAGCAGTTTTTTCGTCTCCCATGACTCATGAAGAAGCTTTCCCAGAATATCAATTTTGTTAGTAAGCAGTACATCTTTTACTTCAATAGCAATTTTTTTCATAATTTGTAGTAGGCGTATGGAATCTTCTTCATTTTTCTTAAAAGATTCTTCCTGCTTTGCATGTACCTCGGTTGATGCATGTGCTTTTCCCACGTAACATAGTAGCAGGCGATGGTTCAACTCATGAATAACTTCTTCTTTAAGGCGTAAAGGATAAATAATATTTTTTTCATCGTTGAATTCCATGAAATTAAATCCTCCTGTAACTGCAGCATACTGATCCTGCCATCCACCTTTAATTCCTAACTCATCAAGATGCACTTTATAGGCAAGCTCAGCTATCTTGTAAGTGTCGTAATTGGTCTCTTGAAGATGATTCAATAAACTTATTATGAGGACAGCTAGACTTGCTGAAGACCCGAGTCCGCGTCCAGGAAGAATATCGTTATGAAGATACAGCTCAAATCCAAAATCGGGCTTCATGATTCTGATGGCTGCCTTAATCAGATCCATATTCCCGTCATAAACTAAAGAATTTATAGAATGCACTACTGATTCATTCTCTAATGAAAGATCTGAATCGATAATCACTTTTTTATCTGCTCGTTTGATTATCGTAGCGTAACAATATCTATTAATAGTCGCATTGATTACTGCTCCTCCATATTTTCCGAAAAAATAAGGAAGGTCTGTTCCTCCTCCGCCAAAACTTATCCGCAGAGGCGTCCTTCCACTGACCATTGGAAAACTCTTAGTCTTAATCTCTTCTGTGTAAAATGAAATATCTTTGATGGAGCCTGATTCGTCAAGCAAAGGAATATAATCTACGCCGAGATCGAATAACATTGTAAGATGCTCTGGAGGAGCAGTGACTTTTGCAGTAATGAGATGCTTATTCATGACTTGTCTCATCTCTGTTTCCATTGTGGCTCCACTTAGTAAGCTATGCTTGATATCAGTTTCAGTAACTGTTCCCAATAATTTTTTATAAGGATCGACAATAAGTAATACAGGTATTCCTGAACGTTCTATTTTTTTCATGGCTTCGCGCATGGTACTTTCTTCTTTGATGCAGAGAAGTGAGAGTACGTCTTGCTTGAATTGAGAATAGGTTTCAGGAAGGCCAATATCTATAAAATATCCATCATAAGGATATCCATTAAGATTTCCCTCTTTTACCAATTGAACAAAAATCTCTCGCTCTAAAGAAACATTCTTGTTCGGAGGAATGTACGAAAAAAGATCTGGTTGGAAGAGATATACTCCACTATTAATCAAATCAGATCCTATGTCTTGCTTTTCAACAAAAGAAGTAATCTTGCCGTCTTTTAGAAAAACATTTCCCGAAGCAAGAGCATTTTTTGCCTTTGTAAGACACATCGTCCCTATTCCTTTTTGAGCAGTGTGAAAGGCATGTAAGGCGCTTACATTGATTTGAGAATAAGAGTCTCCGTTCAAAACAAGAAACTGGTCATCTTTAAGATATTTCTCTGCCTTTTTCAAAGCACCTCCTGTTCCTAAGGGAATTTCTTCGTCAGAGTAAGTTATTTCGACACCTAACTTTCTTCCATCTCCAAAATAAGACTTTATTTTGTCAGCCATATAATAGACACAAAGAACAATTTCGGTAATCCCCTGATCCTTGAGAAAGCGAATTTGATGCTCTAAGAATGGCTTGCCTGCTATGGGAGCCATAGGTTTTGGAACGTCTTGAACTGCAATCCTTAGGCGCTTTCCAAATCCACCGGCAAGAATGACTGCTTTCATATTTATACGTTTTTATAAGGATCGTCCTTGAGAAGAAGGGCATATCCTCTTATTAGCTCCTGAATTCCTTCATCAAGAGAAACTTGTGGGATAAAACCTGTAGACATTATTTTTTTGTTTGAGACAATATAATTTCTTTTGTCAGGGTCTTCACCTATCTCCATAGGAATAATTTCAAACTTAGGAAGATAGGATTTTATTTTTTGTGCGAGTTCCATTTTTGAAAGATTAGCATCATCAAGCCCTACATTGTACGTTTGGTTCTTCATTTTCTCAAAATTGACAATACAATGTTCGAAGCAGCGCGCAACATCTCTAATGTGGATATAATTTCTCTTAAAATGTGCTTCATACATTACTACATATCCATCACGCATAGCTTTTATGACAAAATCATTAACTAAGAGATCTGTGCGCATACGAGGAGAGATGCCAAAAACTGTTGCAAGTCGCAAAGTAATAACTTCTTTTCCAGACTTTGCGGCAGCTAGGAGATAACGCTCTGCATCTGATTTTGTCCGGCCATATAGGGAAATGGGCTCGAGTGGAGTTTCTTCTGTGCAATACGTCTCTCCTGATTTTGTTCCATATCCACTATTGGTGGTAGGATAGATTACCTTTTGCTTTGAAGATCTGAGTTCGTTAATTAAAACAATTGCCTCGTAATTGATCGAAGTTGCATCGAGAGGCCTTGCATCGCAGGCAGGCATTCCAACAATTGCAGCAAGAGGAATAATAATATCAAACTCTGGAAGAATCTTTATGAGAAGCTCGCGATTGCGGACATCTCCATAGATAAATCTAAACTGAGGATTGGTTGCGTAATGAAGAAGAGATTTTTGCTTGTGGCTAAGATTGTCTAGGCAAGTGACAGCAAATCCTTTTTCGAGCAAATGACCTGTAATGATGCTTCCGAGATATCCTGCACCACCTGTTATCAACACTTTTTGCATGTAAGAGATTGCGCTGAAGGTTTTATAAAGAAAGTGGTGATGAAATACGTATTTCATTCTTCTTTTCTATTTGATTGAATTAAGCATTAGTGCTATATTTTAATATATATTTTTGAGAAAAGCAGTATTTATAAACGAAGAAGAGAAGAATAATTTATGGATTATGAGACTATTACGGGAGTGAAATTTCAGCTTCCTGCCTTTCTTTTAAGAGGAGAATTAGAGCCTAATCTTTCTTTGCTCTCAGAAATGCCAAAACATAGTATTCTTACTACAGGCACTAAATATACTGAAGCAGATATTAAGGGTAAGCCTGAAATTGCAGGAAGAGCAAAGCTTGCAATTGAATTTTTTAGTCGCGCACGTTCATTAGGATATACTGTTTTAGCTGTTGATGGTGGAAGCGACTCTGGTTGGCGCGCTAGTGCACGAGACTTAGGTGTTATTCTTATCGATGAGAACTTAGACAAGTTTCCTGGAAAACATCCGATAGGAAGAAGTAGAAGGCAAGTATTTGCAGAAGCTCTTAATCATTCAAGTAATTTTCCACTGATTACGTGGTGCGAGCCTGAGAAGATTACATATATTACTTCAAGTGATGGACGAAACCCTATTTCTATGGCTGCCACTCCTGTATATGAAGGTCTTGCTGATGTGGTGTTGCCACGAAGAATAGATACCTCATATTATCCTGCTACGCAGCAAGCCATTGAACTCTTCTGCAATCTTCTTTGCATGAAGCAAGTACGTGAGTACCTTAGAAGCAAAGGCCTCCCTGAGCAAGAAGCAACAAAATGCGTGCCCTACCTTGATGAGTGGTGTGGACCTCGCACGTTTAATCGTGAAAGTGCTCAGAAATACTGGGTAGAATATACTGGAGAAATTAACGGGAAGCCCTTTGACCGATGGGAACCTATGAATGTTGCAGTCTGGAATATGTTGATTGATGGAAAGAGAGTACGCAGTGTTGCCGTACCTTACGAGCATCCTGCTGCGCAAACTGCTCTCGAAGACAGAAGTATTGCGTATGACTTAAAAAGAATTGAGCAAGCACAGTTCCCCTTAAGTGCACTGGCAGAATTGATAGGCTCAAAAGTACAAGCTGCTACATAACTTTAAATACCTTTTTTCAAACAAAATTCTATGGTACTTTT
>JBBTBG010000017.1:0-13200 GCA_038043805.1 Nanobdellota archaeon
ATTTCAAATAAGTTTAGATTCTACATCGCTATATCCAGCAATACGATAGGAATTAACATCTGTAATTCTATTTCTCAATTTTTTACCTCTAGTCATTTGCGAAGGCTTGCCGCGCGGAACAAAGGGCAATCCAACATACTTTAGAAGTGCATCAATCTGTTGTTCAGGAACGCCGCGTTCATTTGAACTAACCATTAAGAGAGATCTATTTTTATTATCTTGATGAGGAGAATATTCTACAACATATCCTCTAAATTCATACCAAGTAGATTTACCAGTGGGGGAAGTCACACTCTTATCACATTCTTCTTCAAGTTGCAACCGTATTAGAGGTAGTGCTTGTTGAACATCTTCAGGCAATTTTTCATCAGTCACAATAAAATACGCACGATGTGCAGGTTCTTTGCTTGATGCTCTGGAAGATCCACTCATTATTCTTCAAATAATAAATGACATTTAAACCTTGTGGGGATGGAAAAGACATATTACAGATAAAGAAAAGTTAGAGTATAATGTAATAATATAGAGATATATTAAAAACTATTTCCTCGCGCACTGAACATGAAGATCTCAAAGCTAAAAGAAGGGGTAGCAAGGCATCTGATGAACAGCACTGCACTAGTGACGGTAGGAAATCCAGCATATGCGCTTTTTGAAAAAATAATTCTTCAAATGCCTCATGCAGAGTCACAATACGCAAAAGGAATTGGCACGGTGATGACGTATTTAGGAATAGGCTATGCAGCCATTGCTTTTCGTAATGTCTCAAGGAATTTCTTCAAAATCACACAGAGAAGCAATGAAGCACTCATAGGGTCTCATGATACTATTAATGGGGCGCTTTTTGCCGCACTTTTTGCCGTTCCCTATGTACTACACTTCAAGCGTTCATTCTCTAGAAGGGCTTGTAAAGGCAGCAGGACTAGCTGGAGGGATTTCTTTCTGCATGGGTTGGCCATCAAGCTATCTTGCCGATGCTTTTCTAGATCTAGCCGGAATAGAACCTTCTCCAAGGCTTCCTAGAAAAGTGCAGGATCTTTCTCGGAAAGCAAAAAAGAGCCTTGCTGCTCTTGTAACTGCAGGAGGAATCGCAGCTACTGCTCTTGTGTATCAATTTACTCCAGATTATTCAAGAAAAGTTGAAAATGCACACGAGAATCAAAGAACTTCCGAAATTGATTACATGAGTGGAAGATCCTATTCTCAAGAAAGGACGAACATCCAATTCAAAACACCTAAATACACAATCCATGCAAAATAAGGAGTAAGAAGCCAGCTCACGCGAAGATCATCATCCCAAGTAGCAAGCATAATGCTTATTATCGAAGAAGCAAGCATAACAAGATCAGCAAAAGCCCATAGAGGCTGATGCAAGGTAAAATACAATATACTCCAGAAAATACCGGCGACAAAATTGATTGTATAGACTGTTACAACTCTTTTTTTATCAAGGGAGGTTTTTGCAGATATCCAAGCAAAATATAGAGAGCAGGCAATAAAAAAGAAAATAACAATCTCGATTATGTTAAATATATAATTGGGAGGTGTAATGCTCGGATTTACGCTAGCATACCACTCGCTTTGCACTCCAGGCACCATAAACAAACTTCCTATAAACGCAACAGCATAGCTGATTACTAGACAAACAATCAAAACAGCTACTTTTTTCTTTTGCATGTCTCTTCTAATAAAGTCAACTTTTTATACTCTCGCTACTTTAGAAATCAATGGCTACTATCGTTCTTCCTAAAGAGAGCAAAGCAGGTATCGTTCTCTCTCTGATAGTAGGGTTGCTCTTTACTGCTGTCGGAACATCCATAGCACTCGGATTCCTTAAAGGAGGACAATGTGAATATCTTTGTTTAGGAGGCACTTGCCTCTTACCATTACATTCTTGTACAAGCCAGGAATTATATTTTTGGCAGATAGGATTTTTATTCGTAGGCGTAATCTGTCTTCTACTAGCACTAATTGCATATATATCAAGGTCGTTAAAGTAGAGTTTACTCCTCAATATATCCGCCTTTCTGCAGACTCCAAAGTTCACGATAGATTCCAGACCGAGAAATGAGTTGACGATGTGTTCCCACTTGGACAATGCTCCCTTTATCCATTACTACAATTTTATCTGCACGCATGATGGTTGACAACCGATGAGCAATAATAATCGCAGTCCTTCCCTTCATGAGTTCAGCAAGATCATTTTGAATTTCATGCTCTGTTTTGGAGTCAAGAGCGCTTGTCGCTTCATCAAGAACAAGAATTTTTTTGTTTGCCAAAATTGCCCGTGCTATGGATACTCTTTGCTTCTCACCTCCACTTAATTTAACTCCTCTTTCTCCCACAATAGTCTTTTCTTTTTCAGGCAACGAAGCAATAAATCGGTCAAGTTGAGCAAATCGAAATGCGCGCATCACTTCGGCTCTACTAGCATTAGGATTGGAAAATGCAACGTTATTATAAAGAGTATCGTCAAATAAGATACATTCTTGAGGAACTATGCTCAGTTCAGATCGTAGAGATTCCTGCTTGACTTCTCGAATATTTTTTCCACTAATAAAGATGTCGCCTTTCTGTACATCATAAAAGCGATACAGAAGCTTGACAATAGTAGTTTTCCCACTTCCTGAGTGCCCAACAAGAGCAACTTTCTCATTCGGCTCGATTTTCAGATTGAGGTTATTAAGCACTTTCCTTTGGTGATATGTAAAAGAAACATTGCGAAACTCAATATCTGCACGATCAACGATAAACTTCGGGGCGCTAGGTGCATCAATAATTTCATTAGTAATATAATCATATTCTGCAAGTCCTTTAAGATCAGCAAGCGATTCATACATACGGCGAGCTCCCCAAACAAACATATAAAGTGGTTCAGCAAGATTAAAATAGACTGTGTAGAGAAAGATCAAAGTCCCTAGAGTCATAGTTCCTGCAAGAAATTGCTGCAAAGGAAAATAAACAAGAAAGAATACTCCTAAGCCTAAAATAAATCCTTGGCCAGCTTCCATATATCTATAATAATCCCAGCTTCTGACAAAGCTCTTGCGCGTCTTTTCAGCAAGTGCCGCAAAACGGCTTTTCATAAGATCTTCCTTTCCAAAATACTTAATAGAATCGATATTAGTAAAAGAGTCACTCACAGTTCCCTTCTCAATGTCTTCAGTATCATTAGCAATAATACTAGGTTTCTGATGCGCTCTGAGAATGAGAAGACTATAAGTCAAAAAAACAAGAGAAGTAGTAATAACCACGAATGCAGAAAAAACGTCAAAATATGCAATGGCTGCTCCAACAACGACCATCTGAACAACAAGAGGCATACTATTCATAATAATAGCATCTGTAATTCCTTCCATAGACCGCCCGCCACGCATGAGTCGAGAAATCATACTTCCCGTTTTATGAGTGGTATGAAAACGATGCGAAAGACCAATAATATGGTCAAAAAACTTCTTTTTCAAATCATAGATCAAACGTCCATCTAGACGGTTGACGATGTGAATCTTTAACCAATGGCAAAAAGTGTTGATCATAACGCTTCCAAGATAGACAGCTCCAACAATAAAAAGAATCTTTGATAACACCGACGCATCTAACGTACCAGCAGTATAGGTCTCACCATTGTCTATAATAATTTTAAATAAGAACTTCTCAATAACATGAGTGATGCTCATAATTGTAACGAGAAACGCTGCAAAGATGAACAGAGGAGTATAAGGTCGTGCCACTTGCCAGTATAATTGAAAAGTCTTCCAAAAACTAATCTTCTCTTTTTTTCTTTTCATCACCATAGAAAATAAAGTTCTCGACGCTACTTAAATCTTATCTCTCTCTTTTTTCAGAGAGCATCCAAGTCATCATAAACTACAAATTTCATTGTTCCTTTCATTTTCTCAATCCGTTCAACTATTCTCCAGGATTCGCGGATCTCCTCATATCTTGGGAAAAGCAAGGCATTTCCAGCTAATATTTCTCCTAGAAGCACAGAATATTCATCAGGAGTATTAGGTCCAAATTCACAATCGTGGCAGAATTCAAGGCGTACAGGCTTAACATCAGCAGAGCCAGGAATACGGGAATTCAATAAAAAAGCGATATTCTGTTGAGGATAAATATCTATAATTAACTTATTGGAAGGAAATCCTGCAAGTTGCTTAAAATGAATGACGATCTGCCCATATTTTCTTTTTAATTTCTTTCCAGTCCTTAAAACAAGCGGCACTCCTTTCCAGCGATCATTCTTACACTCAAGGAAGATACGTGCAAATGTCTCGGTACGAGAGTATACCAGATTTTTCGCGTGTAACTCATCAGCATAAGAGCGATACTGTCCAAGAAGATTATCATTTGAAACAACAGGTACTATTTGTGAAAGAATTTCATACTTTTTCTGGTGCATTTTCTGTGCACTAACATTCTCGCTTCTATCCATGAGAAGAAGTGCAAGAATTTGCAGAAGATGACTTTGAATCATATCTTTAATAGCTCCTGATACATGATAATATTCAAGTCGGTCTCCAACGCCCAAATCTTCATCGGCGATAACTTCAATGCGCTCGACAAAGCGGCTTTGCAACATTTCTTCCACAAGAGGATTGGTGAATTTTAGAGTCGTAAGATTCAAAACAGTCTCTTTCGCGAGGTAATGATCAATACGATAAATACTTTCCTCTGGAGCAAAAGAGGTAATCTCGTTGTTCAGTGCATCAGAAGAAAGCAAATCAGAACCAAAAGGCTTTTCAAACACAATTTTAGAGCCTCTATCAAATTCTGCCTTTTTCAAGACAGATAAAATTGGCGAGAACAGAGTGAAAGAAGTGGCAAGATAAAAGATTTTTTCATAATTTGTATATTTATTTAGAAGCTCCATGAGTGAATCAAGTCCTCTAGGGCGGGAAGCGTCACCAGAAGTATACAAGACTTGCAGACCTCGTAGCGCTTCTTTCTCACTCTCATGCGCAGAATTCACAAGCAGAGATTGATATTCTTCATTGCTCATTTTTTTGCGTGAAACTCCAATAATCACAGAATCCTTGTTCATTATTCCTGAAACAACTAGCTTTGCAATCGCAGGCGCAAGCTTGCGCTTCATCAAATCGCCAGTGCCTCCAAAAACTACAAATACAACATTTTTCATCATTCTAGATGAATCAGATCTCTTATAAAACTACTTATATTTCTTCAACACGTTCACAATCGCCGGAGAAACATCAATCTTAGCATATTTATTAGGAATAGTATTAGTCGTTATCAACTCAGCATGTCTCGTAATTAACTTATCTGCGTCTTTAACAAGCATACCATGAATACCCATACAAACAATTTTCTTTGCTCCTTGTTTTTTCGCCATCTTAATTGTCTCAACAAGTGTTCTTCCTGTACTGATGATGTCATCAATTATAATAATATTTTTTCCCAATTGCTGTTCGGCAATTTGTACATGCGTAGAGGAAAAACGCGTTTTCTTTAAAATAACAACTTTCTTCCCAAGCATATCTGCAATAGTCTTACTCCACTGCGCGCTTTCTTCATCAGGACCTACAATCGAGAAGTTATCCTTAAAGCGTTTACGAATATATTCTGCAAGGAGATAATTTACAGTAAATGCGTGGGCTTGAGGTAAGAGCTTTTCCATTTTGTGAATTCTATGCAGGTGAGGGTCGATAATAAGAAGTTTATCGACATGTTTGAACAGTTCAAGTATATGTTTAGAGGAGAAGCTATCATATTTTTTGAAGTGCTTATCTTGTCGCATATATGGGAGATACGTAGCCACAACAACAACTTTTTTTGCACCATAGTCGCGTGCAATGCCAGCTACAAGAATCGTTTCAATCAACTTTTCATCTGGATCGTGTGTCATGGAAGTAATAAGCACAACTGTTTGATGGGATGGATTAACTTTCAATTTTAAGTGAAATTCAGAATCAGGAAAATCTTTTACGCGAACTTCAGTATAGTGTGCTTTCAGAGAGTGCGCAACACGTCTCCCTATGATACGGGTTTCAGGAAAAGCAGCTATTAACATTTCATCACCTCACACTCATAACATTTGAGAGATTTATAAATGATGCGCTTATTCCTCAATAGCTTCCAAATCTTCTTCATTCATCGGAACATAAGCTAAAGTATTCCCTTTCTCATCAAAAACTTCAACATGATATCTTCCATTAGACAAGAGAACATTTATTCTTCCTTTCATTCCTTTTCTGAGTGGAATCTCTTTAAATTCAGAATCATCTTCATTATGATATTCGACATATTCAGGATCGGCATCTCTCAGCAATCGAACTGCCTGATGGCGCTTGAATTTAGTATGCATACTCTTATATCTTTCGTGAAGATTTAAACTTTTGCTTTCTCGTCTGGAGGATGGAGAAACAAGTGATCTTCCTTACTGATACGATATTCTAAAACATGGTACGAACCTTCAGAGCGGTTAAAATACGTCAGAGAAACATCTCCAGATACAACACATCTTTCTCCATCTCTATCTCTTTTAGCCCACCCTATATGTACAAGTGCTTCGTCAAGCCCATCTTGGCTCCTTTCTTCATGAAGTTGAGTGTTTTTAAGATATTCTTTTTTATCAACAATATAACGAAAGATAAGAATATGAGCAGGGTCTTTTCTAGAATAACCCTCTTGAAAAACCATCATCTAAAATATTTTCTGATTTTTTAAATATGTTGGTGTTACAAAAGAATATTTTTTAGTGTCTAAAAATATTCATGTCAAAGTGACACTCAAAATTTTCTGAAACAACAGCGACGAAAAATATTTTTCCTAAGAAACATTTAAATACTAAAAGAAATTGTGAAAATGAAATACAAGATATTGTGTTGAATTTCATGAAAAAACACAACATCTTGGGGTAAAACAAAGGTATGCACTGTCCCTATTGTAGTCATGAAGAAACAAAGGTGGTTGATAAAAGGGACGTAAATACAATTACTAAAAGAAGGCGCGAGTGCCTAAAGTGTGGGAAAAGATTTAACACACTCGAAGAAGTTGAAGGAATCCAACTACGTGTTATCAAAAAAGACGGAAGAATGGAATCCTTTGACCGTGAAAAAATAAAAAGAGGATTGATTAAGGCCTGTGAAAAAAGGCCGATCAGTGCAGAAAAAATAGAAACTATGCTAAATATGATCGAGGAAAAACTAAGGAAACATGGCAAAGAAGTGAAAGCTTCTATTATTGGAGAATCTGTTTCTAGAGAATTAAAGAAAACCGACAAAGTAGCTTATATCCGCTTTGCTTCAGTCTATCGGGATTTCACAGATATTTCAGATTTCAAGAAAGAAATTAAGGAGCTCGCATGACACCAGATCGTATAGAACAATTAGGCTTAAAAAAGATGGATTTGAAAAGAATGTTTACATTCGAGGGAAAAAGCCCTTTTGAATTTGACATTTATGGTAATCCTATCAAGTGGCTAGCGGAAGATGTTAGGGTAACCGATGATATGGGCAAGCCTATTTTTACTCAACCAGCAGTCAGAAGGCCTGATTTTTGGAGCCCTCTAGCAATTAAAGTCGTTGCAAGCAAATACTTTTGGGGTGATCAGGCAAAAGGAGAACGAGAAAATTCTGTTGAGAAGATTATTGGCCGTGTCTCAAGATATATTGGAAGGCAAGCTTTTGCCCAGAAATACTTTAACGAAGAGCAGGCAAATATTCTTAGAGATGAAATTGCAGCCATTACTCTCAACCAGCTCTGCGTCTTTAATTCACCTGTCTGGTTTAATGCAGGCATCTGGGAATATAACAAGCAGGCAGGAGGCGTTTCTGCTTGGAAATGGGATGAATCAACTCAAACAGCAATACATGCCTTGAAAACAGATGATAGACCTCAATGTTCGGCCTGTTTTATCTTGAGTACAGAGGACAATATGGAATCTATACTCAAAGTTCAAGTTGCAGAGGCGATTCTCTTTAAAGCAGGTTCTGGAACAGGTACAAATAGATCTCCTCTGCGTAGTTCCAAAGAGAAGATCACAGGAGGAGGAAAAGCGTCAGGTCCAGTTTCATTCATGAAAGGCTATGATGCATATGCAAATATTATAAAATCAGGAGGAAAGACGCGCAGGGCTGCAAAAATGGAAATTCTTAACGTAGATCATCCAGATATTATGGAATTCGTGCTTGCCAAGCAAAATGAGGAAAAGAAAGCATGGGCACTTATTGAACAAGGATATAGTGGAGGAATGAACGGTGATGCTTACAGCAGTATCTTCTTCCAGAACTGCAACATGTCAGTCCGCGTCACGGATCAGTTTATGCAGGCAGTCAAGGAGGATGGAGAGTGGCAAACTAAGGCAGTTACAGATGGACGTGTTATAGAAACATTCAAGGCCAGGGAGATTATGAGGGCAATTGCAGAAGGCACTCACCTTTGCGGCGATCCAGGCATTCAGTGTGATGGAGTTATTCAAAAATATCATACTTCTAAGAATTCAGGGAGAATCAATGCAACAAACCCCTGCAGCGAGTATTTATTTTTAGATGATACTGCTTGCAATCTCGCATCCATTAATCTTATGAAATTTCTTACACCTGATGGCAATTTTGATGTCCAGAAATTCAAAGGAGTTGTCAGAAGCTTTATCACTGCGATGGATATAATAGTTGATGGTGCAAGTTATCCAACTGCAGAAATCGCAGAGCGCTCTCATATTTTCAGAACGCTAGGGCTAGGATATGCAAATCTTGGTGCATTGCTCATGAGTCTAGGTCTTCCTTATGATTCTGATGAAGGGAGAGCAGTGGCAGCAGCGATTACAGCTATTATGTGTGGCGAGGCCTATAAAACATCAGCAGAAATCGCAGCACTCATGGGACCCTTTCCCGGCTTTCAAAAAAATCGCGAGTCCATGCTAGAGGTAATGAATCTTCATCGCGAACATGTACGCGAAATCCAAGTGACTAAGATGCCTATCCCTCTCAAATATCTTGTAAATGAAGCATGGGATGCTTGGACTGATGCACTCGAGATTGGAGAAAAATTTGGTTATCGGAATGCACAAACTACAGTCCTTGCTCCTACAGGAACTATTGCTTTCATGATGGACTGCGATACCACTGGTATCGAGCCAGATATTGCACTTGTCAAATACAAAGTACTTTCAGGCGGAGGTATGCTCAAAATTGTAAATCGCTCAGTGCCCATTGCACTTGCCACGCTAGGTTATAGCTCTGAGCAAATTCAGGAAATTATTCAATATATTGATAAAAACGATACTATTGAAGGCGCCCCCTGGGCAAGACAAGAGCATCTTCCTGTTTTTGACTGCGCTTTTAAACCTGCTAAGGGCAAACGCGCTATTCATTACAAAGGCCATATCAAGATGATGGCAGTCACTCAACCCTTTATTTCCGGAGCCATCAGCAAAACAGTCAATCTTCCTGAACAAGCAACAGTTGATGATATTATGGATGCTTACATCTTTGCCTGGGAACAAAGTCTTAAAGCAGTAGCCATCTATCGTGAAAACTCCAAGAGAAGCCAGCCACTCAATACTCAAAAGACAGAGGGAGAAATGGTCAAGAAACAACAGACAGCAGTTCAGGTCGTACGTATGCAGCAGCAGGACATGCCTCAGACTCGCAAGTCGATTACTCACCGATTTGAAATTGCAGGGCACAAAGGATATCTTACTGTAGGGCTCTATGATGAGGGCCGTCCTGGAGAAATCTTCGTTACGATGAGTAAGGAAGGCTCAACTATCAGAGGATTAATGGATGCTTGGGCAGCTTCAATCTCTCTTAATTTGCAATATGGCATTCCTGTAGAAATACTTTTCAATAAGTTTAGACATCAAAAGTTCGAGCCTTCAGGATTCGTCCGTAATACTCCTCCAGGTGAGTTAGATAAGAATAGAACAATGATTCGCACAGCTTCCTCTATCATTGATTACGTTGCCCAATTTATGATCACTACTTTTGGAAAAACACCAAAGGTAGAGGTAGAGATTGAACTCACACCACCTTCAGAGGAATCTCCTTCAGGTATCATTGCCCCAGTCATGGAAGCAGGAGCAGCCATCAATCTCAATGAAGAGCAAAAGTCTCTCAAAGATTTTGGCAACGAGGGTCTTGTTTGCCCTCAATGTGGAAGCTCTGCAAAGCGCATGGGTAATTGTGCAATCTATTGCCCTTCGTGCAAGCAAACAACAAGAAGTGGTTGTGGAGAATAAATTTTCCATCTCAATAATCTTTAAAAAGACAAGCAAATTGGAAATTATATGAATCATACTCTTCACTTCAGTACAAAAGATGCAGAGTTAGTCTGTGAAAGATTTAGAATCTTACTCAGTAATGCTCCCAACCGCTGTAATCCAGAAGAGTGGACAGTAGAACTGGGAAGAAGTATTCATAAAGAATCTCAAAGCGGAGACTATCGTCCAAAAAATGGAGGACCTTCTGAAGAGGCATACGATTACGTTGCGCGAGAAACGCACTACGCGCTCGAAAGAGATGGATTCAAATGGAATAATACTACGCAAAAGTTATTTCCAGAGCTCAAAACAGAAGATTATAATTCAATGCGCACACGTGTCGTACAGGCTCTTACAGATAGAGCTTTTGATTTCTGGGTCCATAATCATACTAGACAGCCACAAGACCATATTCGCTGTGATTTGAAACCTTATTTAGATCACCCATTTATTGATGACCATCAAGGATTAGCAAATACTCAAGAGCAGTGATGGGAAACACGATTAAGAAGTCTTGCACTTTCAAGCGCATCATAAAAATGAATGGCTTTCTTCAGTGGGAGACTATTTGCAATCATGAGGGGAGAAGAGTTAATCTCTGACTTGCGTGGATGAAGATGATGAATGCCACTCTCTGAAACTGACTGTGCAACTTGGCGAAGATCATACTCAAACTGCTGGAAAACCACAGAGTATCTTTCTTCACTTCCTTGAAGAAATTTTGTCAAGACACGAAACTGCGCTATCTCTTCTTTTCTAACATAACAATTACCAAAAAGACCTTCAGAGAGAACTCTAAATCCTTTCTGATCTAAGAGCCAGATCTCGCGCAAAGAGGGTTCTACAAGCGGAAGATTTACTGAGAGATAGAGTAAAAGCGAACTCATATTAATAAAAAGAGTTATTATTTTTAAATCTTCAGGTTATACAAAATATATTAAAAATAATATCCGTTGTCCTCTAGAGTGGTATCTTAAGAATTTTCAGTAATTATCGTCGGAAAAATAAATTAAGACACAACATTTATTAATTCATCTTTCTCAACATCTTAGTTAAAAAATGAGTGACGCAATAGAATTGACAACAGAGAATTTCGAGTCTTCAATTAAAAAAGGTGAATGGGTGGTGGACTTCTGGGCAAGCTGGTGTGTTGCGCCTGACACGCAAATTTATCATTCTCCTTTTCACTCAAAAGCAGCAAACAGCATACAAAAAAATGATTCAATTATATCTTTTAATCAAGGACTTTCACAAGACAGAATTATTCATTCTCACACTTCAAGAAAAAACGGGCATTGTAAACAAATAACTACTTCTGCTGGAAGAGTAATTAAAACTACTGATGATCACGCCTTTTTTACTAAGCGAGGATGGATTGCAGCCGATCAATTAACAAAAGAGGACAAAGTCGCGATATTACCTGTAGTAGATGCAATTCCATTTATAGGCGAAGAAAATACACTCATAGACGAAGATACATTTATTTCTTTACATACGGAGTATAAAAACATTAAAATGTATTCTGAGGAATTAAAAGAAAAAAATTTGCTTCCCTTAAAAAAAGATGATCCGCGTATTCTTATACTATCAAGAATTATTGGGGCGCTTTTCAGCGATGGGAGTCTGTATAAAAGCAAGAAAAATAATTATCGCGAGATAAGCTTTTGTTTAGGCCAAAAAGAAGACGTAAATCACATAGTATCAGATTTAAGCGCTTTAGGGTTTGGAATCATTCATATTTCCGAGAGGACAAACGAACATAATATTGAAGGAAGAGCATTTACCATGCACACATTTAAAGTGAAGTGTTTATCTACAGCATTATACTTGCTTTTAAGTGCATTGGGAGCGCCTCAAGGAAATAAAACGAATACGGTTTATTCTATCCCCTCATGGATACAGAAAGGAGAACGAGCAATCAAAAGGGAATTTCTTTCCGCATACTTAGGAGGAGATGGACCTAGAGTAAGTTTGAGAGTGACTCCTCGAAAAGGAAAAAATCCCTATAATTCTATAAATATAAATGATCTTGAGTTTAGAAAAAGAGTTGACCTTGCTGAAAAAGGAGTTCAATTTGCATACGAACTTTCAAGTTTACTCCAAGAATTTGGAATAACACAAACACAGGTATTCTATGAAATTGATCCTTATCTAAGAAAGGACAATACTCGTACAGCAATTATTCACATTTCATTCCCTAATAATTTTAAGACGGGATTTATTCTTACACAACAGATAGGATATTCATATTGTTCCCAGAAACAATCTCTTGCTTTTCATGCAGGAGAATTTTTAAGAGAGCTATTGCAGAAAAGAAATTCATGGGAAGAGCTTCATAGAAAAGTAATGGTTCTCAAAGAAAAAGGAGATTCTTATCAAGAGGTAAGTTCTAAACTCAGTATTGCTCCTCTCTTGGCTTACCAATGGATGGTAAAAAGTATTAAACCTACAGTAAAGAAACACTATCTTAAATTTGATACGTGGCTCGCTGAAGCTACAGAGAGTTTAAGAGATGGATTTGTATGGGAAAACGTTGATCTTATAGAAACAGTTCATCTTCCACAGGTACAAGTTATCGAAACAGAAAAACATCATAATTTCATAGCAAATGGTTTTCTCGTTCATAATTGTGGTCCGTGCAAGATGATGGCTCCTGAATTCGAAGCAGCAGCTCGCGAACTTAAGGGAAAAGTAAATTTCGGAAAAGTCAATGTTGAGGATCATTTTGAACTTTCCGACAAATTCAATATCATGAGCATTCCCACGACTATGTTCTTCAAAAACGGTAAAATGGTTGGCGCGCATACAGGTGCTCTCTCCAAAGATGAAATTCTTAAGTTAGTGAAAGAAAATTTATAATTTTTTGATTACTCTTTTCCGATGAAAAAAGTGACAGAAAGTTTATATAGGAAGAGAATGTAAAAAGAGAATGGTAGCGATGCAAAATCCTATTACTCTTTTTACTGGTCAATGGGCTG
>JBBTBG010000018.1:0-20020 GCA_038043805.1 Nanobdellota archaeon
TACAAGCAGCCGACTTACCTACAGGTAGAATAGAAGCATTTGCAGGAGATAAATATACAACTCTAGATACGAAAGTAGGAGGAACATTAGGAAAACACTTCAACTACTTCGGAAGAAATATCACTACATTTGATCATAATGAAAAGACTAGCTCACCTTTTAGTTTTATCGATCTGAGCGTAAACGTAGGGAAGGGATTTACTTTAGTCAATGAAACGCAGTTCATTGATAGTTCACAAGGTACGATTGTAACTCCACGATTAGGTTTTGAATACTTTGGAAAACTATCACCTATAAGCACAAACCTTACACTATACACAATTAATACAGTGAATGTGCCAACACATCGTGATCCTCTCCTCAATGGAGAGAACGTAACAACTCTTACTTGGTCTCCTCCTTTAGGAAAAACAGGAAGATATAGTGGGCTTCTTCAAGTCGAAGCAGTAACAAACATCGGTGAAAAGGGATATAATTTTGCTTCGCAGAATTTCCGTGCAGGAATAACTACAAAGCGTTTTGAATGGGGTCTAGGTGTTAATCTTGGACATGCTCCAGACAAGAAAATGAGTTACACTTTAGGTCCTTTCGCAAGTATCAAGTTCTAAAGCGCCTAGAAATTATTTTTTCTTTAGTTTTATTATGCGTCTTCTTCTTGCGCGATTGCGGCGTAAAGCTCTTCTTCGTGTTGGCATATTATCATGATGTAAATCCTACTTTTAAATCCATCTATTCTAATCAAAAGCACGATGCGCTACCACACCTTGAAAGGTGTGGTTTGTTGCAAGCGCTCGTGCTTTGGATGCTCAAGGAACGACTCCAGCTTAAAAGCTGGAGTTTCAGTCAAGTTCCTTGACATAAGAAAAATCTATATATTTAGAAAACACACAAAAATCATGGTGCTCTATTTCATTACAGGAAATAAAAATAAATTCCAAGAAGCCAAAGCAATACTCTCTTCTCTAGAACAACTTAAAATCGACCTCATCGAAATCCAAAGTGATGATGCGCACGAAATTATCCGTGCAAAATTACAAGAAGCGTTCAAGCATAAAACAGGAGAATTCATTGTAGAAGATACTTCTCTCTATCTTGATTGTCTTAATGGGCTTCCAGGACCTTTAATCAAGTGGTTTCTTAAATCAATAGGAAACGAAGGAATCTATACTTTAGCACAAAAATTAGGAAACTTTGATGCAGAAGCAAAAACATATATCGGCTATGCAAAAAATAGCCAAGAAATTTCTTTTTACGAAGGCTCGGTGCGTGGAACGATCGTACAACCAAAGACTAAAACAGCATTTGGTTGGGATCCCATCTTCCAACCTAATGGATACACAAAGAGTTTTGCAGAGCTCTCGCAAGAAGAAAAAAATAAAATCAGCATGAGAAGGATTGCATTCGACAAGCTTTCGAAAGCATTAATCAAATAAGTCTTTATTTATACCTATTTGAAGTATTACAATATTTAAATACTCTCAGAGAATGTGTCTTCCATGATTGAACATCCTACCTATCAAAGACCTCAAGCTCTTGAATTCATTCCCAACCGTTTCAAAGGACACGTAGTTGGCATCACTGGGGCAGGGAATAAAGATAACCTAGGGTATGCGGCAGCAGAAAGACTCATTAAGGAAGGAGTTGCAGGACTAGCGCTTTACGATATTCAAGGTGAAATGGACATCTCTCAAAGACTAGAAGACCTTGCACAACAAAAAGGAATAGCAAAATTTTCAGTTATGGACGTAACTAACCTCAAAAGTGTCCAAGAAAGGATGAGAGAGACCCATAGTTACTTCGGAAGACTCGATGCGATCATTAACTGTGCAGGTATTAGTGGCGATACAGGAAAAACAATCGAAGAAACCGATCCCGATATCTTCCGCCAGATAGTCGAAGTTAACTTCTTCGGTTCCTACAACATCACACGCACCATCATTCCCCTTATGAAACAGCAAGGCTACGGAAGAATACTTTTAGTAGATTCCATCGCAGGAGTCGATGGCAACCCTAAGATGGCGGGATACTGCACTTCTAAGTTCGGGGTCTCAGGCCTCATCGTTGGAACAGGCCAAGAACTCGCAGCATATAGAAAAGAAAACTCTCATACAGATATTAATATTAACGGAATAGCACCCATATTAATCGATACTCGTATGTTAAGGACTAAAAACGATGAAGAAGGCATACAAAGAATGGCAAGTATGGTTCCCGATGGAAGAATAGCAACACGGCAAGAATTCGCAGCCCTCGCGCTCTATATCATCTCACCAGAGAACACCGGCTCACAAGGATTTATCTTCGACCTCTCTCATGGAAGAAGACGTAGATAAACCCTAAACAACAAAACTAGTTAATGAATTTCTTGTCTCTCTCTGGCTTCGGATAATTGCCAGATAGTTTTCAACATCACTCATGGTTCGGGCAATATACAAAAACTTTTCACCGTGATGCTCAGCAAGAACAGGACGAGCAGTTTTTTCGATCTCAAGCATAATTTCAATAAGTTGGCCATCTTGCGTCGCAGCAATAACGTCTCTTTTTCTGAGTTTCGATAACGTATATGCTCCATAGTCAATATCGGCAGCAGAAAGGCATTTATTAGAAGGCACACGGTTATTAATCTGAATTATTCTCTGTCTAAAAAGGTTAAAGTAGGAGTTATCTTTTTTCTTACTTTCAGGCAATCGTGAAATATTGATTAGTTTCTTCATTGCCTCTTTAATATGATAATCAGAAGAAAGATCGCGGCTGGGAATTGAAAGTAAGCCTGCAAGTTCCTTATAGGTACAATACAACATTCGTAATCCAGAGTAGTTGACATCATAAAGGTGATTACACGTTTCTAGAAAATTTTTAGGTTTTAAAGAAGATAAATTATCTCCAATTAAAAAAGAAGCATCAAGTACAATATATCCATGTGTAACCATAAAAATAACCTTAAAAGACACTATTTAAACCTTAATAAATATAGCAAAGCATCGCCAAGCGATAGCATTTTAAAGGCAAGAACATCAAAGCACGCATGTTTAAAACAGAAGAACTAGAAAAATGCATTGAGCATTCATTACTCGAGCAAGTAACTCTTAATGAACAAGAACAACTCCCTCTCTTTGGTAATACCTCTGAACAGGTCATGTCGGCACTCTACAATCGGCTTCTCATCGAAAGTAAAGATCCCATGTTAAGTATTGCAATGATCGCGCCACTTACTGAATTTTACGCACGAATAGGTGCATACGTTGCAACGGTAAATCGAGAAGGAACACTCTATGAAGTAGGATGTGGCTTAGCAATACCCTCTCTAGCATACGCCATCTTAACCAACAAACCCGTAGTGGCGATTGACAAAAGTCGTAGAAAAATAAGAAAAACAAGAGGTCTTGCAGAAAAACTTAATACCGCAACGCTCAAACTCGAAGTAAAAAACGCAATTTCCATCATCAAAGGAAAGACTCCATGGTATTCTCTGCGAGACTATTCCTTAGGTAAGCCAACAAGAAAAGATACACTTCTTATAGTCAATCCTGTCGATGATGATGTAGATGCTGCTTTGATTGAAAGCGAAGCACAACATGTCATCTTTGTAGGTGGGCCTGGAAAGCTATTCGGAAGGCATGAAGTCTATACCTCTCCACTTTCAGGAAAAGAAGACTGGGTGAAGTGGTTTGGAATACAAAATATACAACCATATCTAGAGTCAAAAGGATGGAAGGACTTTCTGCTCTCTGGAGAAGACAGTAAATTTTTGATGCCTAACATGGCGCTTCTTCATATATCAAGAACAAACGAAAATATTTATAAATCCTCATTGTCCTTCTAAAAGTACAATGAACAGGAAATTCACATCCGCGTTGTTTTTAGGCGTGCTCATACTCCTCGTGCTGCCTCTCGCTGCAGCAGTAGACACAATAATTAATGTTGAAACACTACCCAATCACCAAGTAACTCTTAATATTCTCAGCACAACCACAGGTGATGCAATTAAAGGTCTTGAAGGAAATTCAAATGCAGCAGGAATCGCAACGCTTACTTACACATCAACAAGCAATCAAAATTTTAATGCTTACGCCATTATTAGAAGTAATGGAAAGATTGTATTCACTAAACAATTCGAAGGTCTTTCCACAGGAGGAACCCTTGATCTCAAAGCACTTACCGCAAATGCACCTGTAACAACTCCCCCTATTCCTAATGTTACAAATACAACTCCTCAAAACACAACTCCTTTGATATCCCCTAACACCACACTAACGCAAAATACGACTAATCTTACTGCAACAAATAGTTCATCATCAGGAAAAAGCATTTCACTATCAGGAATTTGGGATGCTGTATCAGGATATCTTACTATAATTATTATAACTATTGTCGTCATTATCGTCGTGCTCATTATAATTAAATTTTGGCCAAACATCAGAAAGAAATGGGATGATTTTCGCTCAAGACCTAAATCAGTATCTAAAGATTCAAAAGAGTCAGAAAAAGACTCAAACATCGGAAGTTCAAGAGAGCTCATCAATGCAGAAAAGAAGCTTAAGCAGCTCGAAGCAGAAATATATAATATTAAAAACAAAAGTAAAAGAATCGCTGAGGCAGAAAGAAAGTTCAATGAAGCACAGCGTGAACTTGAGCGCTTACGCAGAGAATAATTTTCTTCTCATTACCTAAGTATCACCATACTACTTTAAATACCCACATTTCCAGCTTAAACTAGTACAAACGGACAACCGAATGTTTGAGAACAGAACTGCCTGCGCAGATTTTCTTGTTCTCCCCCGCGCAAGGCTTGCGTTAAGTTAACAATGGAACCATTTAAGAAACTAGAACTTTGTGAAGAAATAATTAAAGCGCTAGCTGATGCTCATTTCACAGAGCCAACAGAAATTCAACAAAAGGCAATCCCAATCACATTAGCTGGAAAAGATGTCATTGGAGGCGCAGCAACGGGCTCAGGAAAGACACTAGCATTTGGAGCAAGTATTATTCAAAATCTTCCGCGAAAAAAAGGAGTACAAGCACTGATCATGACTCCCACACGCGAACTTGCCGAACAAGTAGGAAAAAGCCTCCGCGCATTCTCCAAATATAAACCTCTGAACATTGTCATGGTCTACGGTGGGGTCTCCATTGGTCCTCAGATCAGAGGTTTGGAAACTGCAGATGTTGTAGTCGGTACTCCTGGAAGAATTCTAGATCATCTGGAACAGAGAACACTTTCTCTCAAACACGTAAAAACTTTAGTCCTAGATGAAGCAGACAGAATGCTCGACATGGGATTTATTGATGATGTAGACAAAATTATTAACCATTGCCCAAAAGAAAGGCAAACTATGCTCTTCTCCGCAACCATCTCTGCTGACATCGAGCATCTTACAAAGAAATATCTTAGGCATCCTATCAATATTTCCGTAGATTCATATGTTGATCCCTCTCTCCTTAAACAACAATATTATGATGTCCCAAAAGAACAAAAATTCTCTCTTCTTGTACATCTTTTGAAAAAAGAACAAACAGGCCTCGTGATGGTCTTCTGCAATACACGCCGCAACACAGAAATTGTAGCACGCAATCTTTACCAGAATGGCATCGACGCTACTTCTATTCACGGCGGACTGACACAACAAAAAAGAAATATGATTCTAGAGAGATTTCACACGGGGAAAGTCTTCATTCTCGTCTGCACTGATGTTGCTGCTCGGGGCCTTGACATTAAAGGCGTCTCTCATGTCTATAATTATGACACTCCTCCTAGCAGCAAGGAATACGTCCATCGTATAGGAAGAACAGCAAGAGCTGGAAAAGAAGGTATTGCGATCAGCCTAGTATCACAACGCGACTATGATAATTTCAGAAGCGTTCTGCGCGACCCTTCACTCAATATCGAAGAAATAAAACTTCCAGAAAATATGGCACGCGTCATTTTCACTGTGATGGATCGATCACGAGGAGGATTTTCCGACCGTCGCGAAGGCAGTGGCCGAAGTTTTCGGGGGAGTGATGATCGAGGCAGCAGAGATGGTGGTCGAGGACATTCCGGAGGAAGAAGATATGGTAACAGTAGAGGAAGAGAAAGCAGTAGTGGCGGACGAAGCTTTGGTGGGCGAGGACGATCATATTCTAGAAGATACTAATAAAACGATACTAATAACTGTGAATTCTATTCAAATAACTTTGGAAAATAATCAATCTTATACTCATCAAAAATAATAATTGACTCATATGTTCTGATGCTATCCGCAAACTCCTTCTTGAATGTTGAAAGAACGCCTCTAAATTCCTCAGTACTACGAACATGAACATCCAACATCACGTTATAATCTCCAATCGTGTTCGTCACGTAATAAACTGCAGGATGAGACTTACAAAAGTCCATAAACTTCTGCTTCTGCAACATTCCAACAGGAGCCAATTGAAGTAAAAGGAGGTGCCATTGATATCCTAACTTTCCAACTGCAATCTTAGGCTTAAAAGCTTCAATAATTTTTTTTCTTTTAAGCTCTTTCAATCGATAATGAACAATATGTAAAGGCTGACGAATACGCTCCGCAAGATTAACAATGGAAATACGTGCGTCTTGCGACAACACCCTCAAAATATTCGTATCAATAACGTCTAAAGAAACTCTGTTTTGCTGCTCACTTTGGCGCACAATCGTCTGTTTTGATTGAAAAATACGATACCCGATATGTTCTGCAGAAAGAAGCTGTGTAAATCGATATTCATGAATATGATTCTTGCAAAGTTCAAGGAGCTCACTTAAGATGCTATCAAACTCAGAAGTAGAAGAAGCATAGAGAAGAACTACTGCATCCCATCGTCCTGTTCCACTCACCAACCACCCAACAGAATGCCGTTGTCGAATACGCTCAAGCAATGTTTTTTCTTCCTCTTCATTAAGACGCTCAAATTGGAGAAAGACATAATACGAAGAATAACCAAGCTTACCCACATCCACAACCGTATAAAAAGAAGTCACGAGTTTCTGGTCGAGAAGCCTCTTGATGCGATAGTGCACGACTTGCTTACTCACGTGTACGCGCCGTGCAATAACACTATCAGGCTGTCGTGCATCTTTATCAAGTTCAGCAAGAATCTTGCGGTCTTTCTCATCTATATTAACTATTTCACTCATATCTTAACATTATATGATATAATATATAAATGTTCTTATTTTGTTAAAAAATAAAGAAATAACTTTTAAATAAATGACATTCCTTCGCATATTAACAACTGAAAGGAGAAATCCACAAAATGAGTCTAGAAACAAAAACAGAAAGCGAGCAACCAACTTCAAAGTGGTTAGAAGCTCGAGTAAGAGTCAACATCTACAGCGGAGCAATACTTGGAGGTATGCTACCCACAGTTGCCACACGATACACAATCTTTCAAGGAGATCACTCTCTTATTGCTTGGACGGGTGCAATGGTATTTACCACATGCAGTCTACTAACAGTCACAGGGCTTGTCGCAGGATTGGGGACAGGGATGCTTTGCGCGAGTGATTTACTAAGAGATTATGTAAGAAAAAGAAATAAACCGCAATCTTCCCAAGAATCTCCCTACAACCTCTGAGCGAAACATTTAAATATTTACACAGTTCTAAATATTTACACAGAATATGGCAACCGTAACCTTATCGATTCCGGACGATATCCGTGAAAAAATGAAGCAGTTTCCCGAAATAAACTGGTCGGGCTTAGTAAGAAAAACGATCGAGGAACAAGTGAAACAACTGGTGTGGAAACAAGAGATTCTTAAGAAGCTCAAAGAAGAAGACGAGTCTGGCTTCACCCAGTGGACAATAGAGATGGGAAGAAAGGCAAAACAAGGGCGATTTGAGCGAGAACTTGCGAAACTCTCACAACAAGAGCGAGCAGAAATCAAAAAAGAGACGAAGAAATGAACATAATTATTGATACCAATATCTTATTCTCTTTCATGAACCCAAAAAGTATGGCCTCATTCATATTTGAATCTGGAGACCTAGAATTCATCGCTCCCAAGTTTATTCTTTCAGAATTAGATGAGCATAGCGAGGAATGTCAAAGAAAGTCTTCACTTTCCTCATTACAATTTAAAGAGCGACGGTCATGGGTCGAATCACGAATTATTTTTGTAGACTCTGAAAACTATAAGTCCTCTCTGAAAAAAGCAGTACGCCTTATCTCAGATCTCGATGATGCACCGTATCTCGCTCTTGCTCTGCATCTTCATCTACCGATCTGGAGCAATGATCCACACTTTAAAGAACAACAAATAATCCCTGTTTTTACAACAAAAGAACTGTTATTTTTGATGTAAACTCACATCGGTTTTGCAATCTTCCAAAAGAATTCAAAATATGCCTGATACGTCTTTGCTACATCGTTGCTTTCAATAACAATCGCAAAATAAGGCATTGTCCAGACAAAAAAAGCGACCTTATCACCATAGACCCAGAAACTTGAAGGAAAAAGGTACTTTCCATCAAGTGCACGATAGGTTCCTATTTTGGCTTTCTCTATTTTCTCTCGAGTGTCACAAAGCACACGTTCTTTGATATTCTTTTTCTCAATAGTCCGTAAGAATGAAGGCAACGCATATTCAAGAATCTCTTCGAATTGTTTGATAGAGCCCATGACACAATAGTTCTTGCCTGTCCTCAAAACATCCTGCAGCACCGTCTTAAGACCTTCTTTTCCTTTGAACAATTCTACATTGACTGCTTCCCGAGGTGTTTGTATCAATTCTTCCAAGTCAGGAAGCAAAGATTCGACCTGTTTCTTTCGCTCATCCATATATGCAAGAAGACGCTGCGGTGATGCAGCCTGGAAATGCTTCTTTCCTGCTTGAATGAACACGCTTACTAGACCTTTCTCACGCAGTTTCTCCAGTAAGTCATAGATGTGTGTCCTGTGGTGACCCGTAGTTTGGTGGAGTTCGCTGACAAGAGCGGGACCTTTGCGGAGGAGTGCTTGGTAGACGTCTACCTCTGCATCGAGAAAGCCTATCTGCTTGAGAATTTCTTTGTTCATATAATTCTCACGTTTTTGTGTTATTTAAACCATTGTATACTACTGTCTCTGCAGAGACAGCAAAGATATAAAGACTGTTTTTTGGTGCGTTTTGTATGGACTATGAATATATAAAACAAGAAGAACTTAAATACATCGCTCGAGTAAGCGAGCCAGGACAGGTAGAAACTACGTTCAATGATGGAGGATATCCTCGTTGTAAGATTGAGTATTACAGAAACTTTCTTGGGAAAAAGGTAACCTATAATGCTGCCTTGCAAAAACTCACTGAACTAGGAATTCCAGCATATGTTAGTGCTATTCAACAATATGCTAACCGCTCTTTTGGTGAAGAATACGAGTTTGATTGCGAAGCACTATTAAATAATCCTGCCAATATAGATTTCTTAGAGGAAATCCTTAGAGGAACCTATAGAATAGAGATAGACGAGACATTTATTGGTCGTCATATGCCTGTAGGAAGACTTGAAAGAAATACGTTAGAGGATGTAGCTAAAAAGTGGTTTGCCCATAAAAAAAGCTCATTGATGAACGAAGGAGTATATGTGAGCACTGATACTCTGCAAAATTTTCATTACGTATTACCTCATTCTTCTCAAATGGATGTATTTCAGTTATCTAGAAATATTAGTAAAAATGATGCTGAGTTTTTTCAAAGAGTCGGAGAATGGGCATCAATTAACTGCGGAAGATCAATAGATGGCGAGACCTTCTATAAGCATATAAAGAATGTGCTTCATGACCTTAATTTTAACGCTGATAGGTTCGGTAGAATAAACCATCACCTTAATGAAAATTTTAGGTTTAGCTCTTTAACATACCCTGAAGTACCTGAACGAGCAATGAAAGAGCTTTCGCTTATTCCTGAAGGGGGATTTGTAACAGAGGAATATTGGAGGTCTCTTACTTACAGAGATGAAAAACTTTCCTATAATCCTGCTCGATTACAACCTTACGTAAGATATCTGCTCTTAATCGAGCAAAGAAAAATGGAAACTAGGGTACTAAAAGAATTGGCAAAAAAAGGATATGCACTTCCTGACTACAATGTTGAACATACGTAACTGAACAGAGTCTTTTATTTCTTTTGATTCATTAGCTCTTCCATCATTACTCTTGCTTGTTCAACCTCTTCTTCTTTATACGCCTGAATGCCGAAAATCCCTTTAAAACTGTCATCGAATTGCAGCTTGCCTAAAAACGTCGCTTGTTTCTTGATAGAGATCATAAGCCTACTAATGTCTCCTTGAATCAAGTGTTTCTTCAATTCCTTTATATCACAAGGCATCAAAGCTACGATATCTCGTACATCGGACAATCTGCCGCTGTGTAATTTCATCGCAATAAGCAGCTCTCTTTTTGGAGTAAGGAACTGGAGTCCATTCAGTGTTCTTGTAACAGAATTCTCCTTAACGTGTTCAAAACTCCACACAGCATTTGTAGTTCTTGAAACTAACCCATTAATTAAAAAATCAATGTACACAGGGAGATTTTTCATACTTCTTAAATAACGCTTAAAATTCTCTCCATAAACGAGCGAGATGTTTTTTTCATAGTGAAATACATATCCTTCTTTTTCTAACAAAGTTTCAAATTCTCTAGTATCTTTCTCTTTAATTATTACATCAAGGTCGACAGAGAATCTTTTCTTATAGGTAGAAACAGCATATCCACCCACAACGATAAAATTCATCTTGTGCTGTATAAGCATATTCAATATTCTAAATATTTCTTCTTCTCGTTCTAACAATCCTTCTCTCGAAGATTGCTTAGACATTGGTGGCAACCTCTGAGTATCTTTCTTTTAACTTTAAATTGTATAACAAACTTAATTCCTCCAATACGTTTTCTAAGTACAACTTTTTGCACCATCGAACTAATTCAGGTAAGGGCATTACAGGCAAGTCATGTTGTATTTTTTTCTTTATATTTCTTTTGGGGATGATATATACTAAAGGCCGAACTTCTTGTATATCATTCTCAGTATATTGGATTCTATGTTCTCTAAAGACTTCTTTCAAACTATCGGAATCTTGCACATCAACCTCCAAAAAATAGATTTTATCATAAAAGTCGCCTGTTATGAATCCGCCTCTTGTCCAGATAGCAATAGCTGTTCCCCTCACAAACCTTACTCGTAACTTAGTAGTTTTTATTATTTCCCAAAAAACGCTGTCCTTCTCTACACTGGAAATTGCTTCGTCCAATTCTTTATACTTTGCGTAAACTGTGCTTTTGTTGATTCGTATACTATTTTTGTTTCCTCGCGTCGTTACGTTAACGATGCCATATTTTTCTAATTCATGCACCCATTTATAGACTGCTGAATATGCAAAACCGATCTTAACAGCCAAGCTATGAATGCTCTCTCCATCCTCAATATGTTGTACTATCTTCGCAGGAATCTCATGTACTATGCTCATTATCTTTTAAAAGATAATAGGTTTATATACATTTCGTTTTTAAACCCTTTCTTCTTTCTTACTCTATGAACCTCAAACCTCTTCGCATCGGCAACATTACTCTCAAAAATAGAATTTTTCTCTCACCCATGGTAGATATCACAGATGCGGCCTACAGGCAAATCTGCCGTGAAGCAGGAGCAGGCCTAGCCTATATAGAGATGCTTAACATCGGCGCAATCCTTCATCCTAATCCTAAGACACAAATGCTTATGAAAACATTCGACAAAGAATCTCCAAAAGCCATCCAGATCACAGGAAAAACAGTGGAAGAATTTAAACGAGTCCTTCCTTATCTGAAATCTTACGATCTCATAGATATTAACTGCGGCTGCCCTTCCACACGAACTACAGACAATGAATCTGGAGCCTATCTGCTTAAAGATCCAGAAAAAATTGCAGAAATGATCAAAGTTCTCAAGCAAGCAGGACACACAGTAACTGTGAAAATTCGTCTTGGTTTTAAAAACAATAATGTTATGGAGATAGCGAAAATAATTGAAACGGCAGGAGCTGACGCTTTGACGATTCACGCAAGACTTGCTTGGCATGGAAACAACGTGCCTGCTGATTGGCAATGGATTGCTAAAGTAAAAGAAGCAGTTAAAATTCCAGTAATTGGCAACGGTGATATCGATTCACCAAAGAAAGCAGAGGCCATGCTCGAAATCGCAGACGGATGTATGATTGCTCGCGCAGCAATAGGCAATCCTTTTATTTTTAAGCAGATAATCCATTATGCCGAAACAGGCGAGGAATTGGCTTTTAATTTTCAAGAAAATTTTAAATATTTTGATAGATATCTCAATCTTACAAAAAAATACAATGTTATAGATATTCCAAAAATCAAATCAATAGGATCGAATTTTCTACGAGAAGTGAAAGGCGCCTCTAAGCTGCGGCAAGAGCTTATGCAATGTAAAACTATTCAGGAAATTGAATCGTTCATAGGTAAATTATCACAACTATCTTTTTAAAGAAATAATGCTCTTAAAAAGAATGGTCAAATATACTTCTCCTATCCTTCCCCATGTTCATCTTAGAGGAAAAGAATATCCAGAACACAATTATCTTCAATTAGGTTTCAGAGATGCAAAGGCTGTTGGAGCAATTGCAGTTCTTGAACAACCAAATCCTACACCAAATTTGATAAAAGAAGAACCAATTAGAGAACGTATCAAACAAAGCGAACAATACAGTGGAGATATTTACCATGGTATTCATATAGGACTTACAAATGACCTTATCCAAGTAGAACAAGCATTCACACTAGCAAAAGAAAGAACATCAAGTATCGTTGGTGTTAAAGCGTTTTGGGTAGATTCTACAGGCAATATGGGTATATGGAATGAGGAAAAGCAAAAAGAAATTTGGGCGATTGCTGCAAGAAAAGTTAAATTTACGGGAGTTTTCTTTCAGCATTGTCAAAATGAGTATTTCTTTCGAGGAGACTATTTAAAAGATTCACCTCTAACCCATTCTCTTGTCCAAACTAAATGGAGTGAAATATATTCTCTGATGCAACAAGTAAGAAATGCTCGCGATGCTAATTTTAGAGGAATTTTTTACGCAGCACATGTCTCAACTCCAGAAGGTATAGAATTTCTCTGTGAAGAAAAACAAAGAAACCATCCTTTCCAAATAGTTATCGAAACAACAGCTCATCACGAAATGCTTAATACACGCGATTATCTTATTCATTCAAATCGAGTCAAGATGAATCCTGCACTTCGTGAAAGAAAAGATCAGGAAAAAGTTTTAGAATATGTTATTGAAGAAAAAACGGACATTGCTGGAGATGATCATGCACCTCATCCTGTTGAAAATAAAGATAATCCTCTTCCAGGAATATTTCCTCCTTCGGGAATTCCAGCAATTGTGTTTCTTCCTAAACGTGTCGAAATTTGGCGTTCATTAGGAATGTCTGAAAACAATATCGAAAAGTTATTATTTACAACAGCGAATCGCATCTTTCAGCTAGGTCTTAATCCTCATCCTGTCGAATTTCAATATAAACCAGAGCTCTGGCAAGATTATGGATACAATCCATTTTCAAGAGTAGATAAATCTACTTCTCAATAAATTTATAAACCCCTCATCCTCAATAACATCATGGAACTCATCTTCTGGATCCTCATCGCACTAGCTGCGATCATTGTCATCGCATTTATCTATTATTATAACAAATTCGTGCTGTTAGACAATCGCATAGATAACTCTCTTTCGCAAATTGACGTCCAATTAAAGAAGCGAGCAGACCTCGTACCCAATCTTCTCAGTTCTGTAAAAGGCTATATGAAGCATGAGAAAGGAATTATCAAAGAAGTAACAGATGCCAGAAAAGCTCTTCTCGGAGCTCAAGATTTGCCAGCACGAGCAAAAGCAGGAGCAGATCTTCAAACAGCACTTAAGTCTATCTTTGCCCTTGCAGAAAACTATCCTAATCTTAAAGCTAATGAAAACTTTATCCACCTTCAGCAGGAACTTTCAGCAATTGAGGAGCGCATTGCTTACAGCAGGCAATATTATAACGATTCTATCCTGAGCTTTAACAACTCAGTAGAATCGTTCCCAGGGGTTATGTTCGCAAATATCTATGGTAAGAAAGAACGTCCATTCCTTGCTATTAAAGAGGAAGAGCGCACAGTTCCCAAAGTAGATTTCTAGAAAGATAATCTTTAAAACCTCCTCTATCTTGCCTGTTTCATGCCCTTTCAAATAAAATCGAAAGATCTACAGATCTTAGACAAAGAAGTCGTAGAACTCAACAAGCGCTTCGGCATGGTTATTCACTCTTTGAATAATTTTACGAATATCTATGCAGTTGAAGAGATGGTCAAGAATATCGAATCCCTCAAAAAGAAAATTATAAAACTCTCATGTACTGACTTTGATCTTCTCGTCCAAAAGAATCACTTTGCAAATCTCGAAGTACAAAGAACGTACATTGAATACTTTGCAACACGTAATAAAGAGAACACCAAAGAAATGTTCACCAAAGTATTAGGAAAAGACGCACTAGACATTATTAAAAACAATATTAAATCCATCAACTATAAAAAAATCTGGGAATATTACTGTTCATATCAAGAATATACTTATCGTCAAATTCCTTCAGATGATGAATCTCTCCGCCCGCAATTAAAAGAAATTCTTGCACAACTCAAGCAGGACGTACTCGACTATGGTGAGAAAAAGTTCAATTTCTCCAAAGAATACGCCTTTGACCTTATTCTTGGGCAGCCCTATTCTCCACGCACTTTCTTCCATCCTACAACTAAGCGTATGGAAGTTTCACCAAATACTTTCTTTATCTTCCACGATAATGGAAATATCAAGATTAACAGTTGCGCAGTCATTGAAGCACTTTTCCATGAACTGCTCGGGCATGGTAGGCACGAATTCAACTCTCGTCCAATGCCACCAGGATTACAAGACAACGGAGTTAATATTATGGTCCCGACCTCTCATGTACATGCAGAAGGAGTCTCGCAAACCACTAAGAATATCTCTCTAGACTTTATGCGTTCTTATGCAAAAAAATACCAGATCGAAGAAGATTATATCAAACAGCGCGAACTCTCAGCAGCAAGTGAAACGACATCTAATTTCTATGTCTACTACAATTACCTTAAGCTCCTTTCTCTAGAAGACAAAAAAACAGACGTAGAAAAAGAGTTCCTTTCTCTCACAAATAACTACGGTCTCTACCTCATCTATTCCACTACTCAACATTCTCCACTTTCCTGCGTCAAAGATGCAACCTATCCCATCGGTCTTGCATACATGGAAAACATCCTTAATTCTCTTAAGAAACAGCTCGGAGAACAAACATTTAACCAGCAGCACGCCAGTATTTATGAGGCCGTTGCCACAGGAGTCTGGCACTATTCAGTTCTTCCCGATTTCGTTAAAATGTTTTTAGCAGAGAAAAAATAATTAAGCTACTCTCTTCACTCTAGCCTCATATGTAAAATTCTGGCAAATACGTGAGAGGTTCTTCGGATCTATGCATACATGTCCGTTTTCATAGCGATGATATAAAGGAATTAATTTTTGATGTATCGGCTGAGCGCTTGCTGGAGGAAAATACATTGCCTTAAATGCTCCACTTCGATTCATCTCTTTAGAAAAAGCATAGTCTGCCTCTGCCTGACGGACGCACAAAACGCTGTCTTGAGTCGATCCCAAAGTCTTCATACGAAGAGCAGAATACTCTTTCGCGAAAGTATCAAATGCTCCATGATTTCCAGTAAATTGATAAAATAAAAATCCTGTATCTATAGGAGGGATTTCAAGACCATTTTGCGCCGCGATTACATGAATCGCAGGGCTCGTAATCTGAAATTTTGCATCTCCAAGAGTATAGTGTGTAGAATAGCGTGACAAAAGAGCAGGCATATCTCCATCTCCATTCGTATCTCTTGCAGAAATAACTGCAAGTTGGCTTGGATGCGTATGCATAATAAAGAGTGGAAAAAAGAAATCTCCTTCATGAAGTTCATCTGCATAAACGGCTGGATCTAACAAAGGATGACGCACGGTACGTTTCTCGCCTAAAGAAGGAACAGCAATACGAGATTGAAACATCAAATTACTAATATGATTGAGATCCCTTTCATTGAGGGGATACGTCGTATAGATATCCATAGCAGTCTCTCTTCGTGTTGACTGTGTAAAAAATGACATTCCTATTAATGAAGTTTCAGCGCTATTCGTATCTACATTACACCGTCTTTCAAGAGCAAAGCGCACTAAAGAGGGCGTAACTTTAAGCGTTCTTTCTTGATGTAAAGCAAAGTCTTTAATCTTAAGAGTATGTGCATTCATATTAAAAACCTCAAACTGTTCTTTATAAAACCTTCTCTAGAAACTCGCTCTTAGTTTCTCTCGCCAACTCTTCTCTGACAACATCACGTATAGCGTGATACCGAAGTTGAGGAATGCCTTGATGTCCAAGTTTCTGCGCAAGAAGTGCACAATACGGTCCAATACTTTTGAGCTCAATCTTTAAACTTGCAGCAATCTCTTGAGCATCTTTTCCTTCCCCTAAGAGAACATAGAGTTCATATTGCCTAGGAGTAAGATGAAGCCTTTCATGAGGCTCCACTACTTGCTTTGAAGGAACAGGCAAATTCAATGCGAACCCTCCTAGCTCTGTTTGAACTCCAGCAAAAGAATGCTCTCTCGCACGCCGAAGCGCTTGATGAAGAAGAGTAGGAGTACATGCATAGGAAAGATGCTCCTGTGCTCCCGCAAGACGGGCAAGATCGTTATATCCTGGGTTTCGACTATGAGAAAAAGTAACGAGAGGTAAGCTAAGATCACGTTCACGCATTTCAGAAACAAAAGAGAAATTAGGATCACAGTCACCCGTAGCAAGATCAATAAGTGCAACATGAGGACGCTGTTGCCGTAATACTTCAAACGCGCCCGAGGGAGTATTTGTGTTTCCAATAACGTTATAGGCTTTCGGCTCTCTCCCATCAAGAATATGAGTCAGACCATGAACGATAAGAGAACAAGGGGAAATAATTACAACGTTATTCTGTTCTTTATCCATCCTTTTCAGTATCTCTCTATCTATTTAAGAATTATGAGACTCGAGAGCTACTTCTCTACCATCCAGGCGCGAAATATTTAAATACCTCTTAGAATTACTATCATCATGAAAAAGGTACAGGTGTGGGGAATTCTATTTATCACAATCTCATTTATCCTTCTTGCTTCAACACTCGTCTCGGCACGAAGCCCTCTTGACGATCTAAGATCGGGAAGCAAAGCCCTTTTTGATTCAATTTTACAACCTCTCTTTCAAACAGTTCTCGGTGATATTCCTGGAGAACAATATCTCTTTGCAAAAAGCCTCCTTTTCTTAATTGTTCTGGCTATTGTTTGGATCTCATTAAGTCAGATTGATTTCTTTTCAGAATATAAATTAGCCCACTGGGGTATCTCCTTAGCTGCCTCTATTCTCGCAATACGTTGGATTGGGGGAAAAGCGATGATCGATACGCTTATTCTTCCCTATAGCGCCTTAGGCATTGCACTTTCAGCAGCCGTACCGTTCCTTCTTTGGTTTTTCATTGTAGAGATAGGACTTGCAGACCCTGCAGATCCCAAAAAGTACAGACTTACACGCAGGTTCGCTTGGATTTTCTTCTTTGTTATCTTTGTCGGTCTCTGGTATTCGCGCTATGACCTCATCACTGCAGCGACAGGAAACGATGCCCTCGCAGGATACATTTATCCAGCAACAGCAGCCCTAGCATTATTAATAATGTCACTTGATGGAACTATTCAACGAGCACGTAATAAACTGATTATGGAAAGTGTAGGAAAAGAAACCACAAGAACAGCAATAACAGAAATCAAGAGGAAACTGGCGGATCTTCCTAATCTTGTTGCAACAGGAATTATTACTATTAAAGAAAGTGATAAACGAAAGAAAGAGTATTTTAAAATGATCGCCGAGCTCAGCAGATAAAGGTATCTTTATAAACTTCTTATTATTCAAAAAGAAATGAAACGAGGCATCATCAGCGTATATTCCTTAGTCATCTTACTCGGCATTTCATTTATCTTCTTTCTCTCATTCGCTTCAGCATATACGGACATCCGAGGATACACACAACGAACGATTGACACGCTCGTGGACATGACTGAACCAGTTCTAAAAGCACTCTTTGGAGGCACAGCTTGGAACAGCACTTACCTCTTCGAAAAACTGCTCTTCTTCATTATTTTAGTCGCTCTCGTGTATATATCACTCAAACCTTTCCCCATGCTTGGAGAAAGTCCCGCAACGCGAAAAGTAATAGCAATTATCGTACCGCTGATAGCCATACGTTTTCTAGATGTAGGCTGGCTCGAGGCTATTCTCCTTCAATATCAAGTCTTAGCAATAGCCCTTGCAGGAATACTTCCATTCATAATATACTTTTTCTTCCTTCATCAAGTAGGAGAAGATTATTCACCCATACGAAAAATAGGATGGATCTTCTTTATAGCTGTTTATTTCGGCCTCTGGTCAACTGCCCCTGAAAATAGTTACGCAGACATTTACTTTTGGACGATGATTGCCGCCCTTATCTTCCTATTTTTTGATGGAACCATTCATAGATATCTTGTCATGCAAGAAATGAAACGCGCAGGAAAAACACATGTCATGCTCTATATAGGAGAACTAAGACAAAAAATAAATACCATTAGAGGATCGGGTCTCCCGCAAAACCAAATCGATTCGGCTATAAAGCCATTAGAAAAGCAACTACAAAATGCAATCAAACAAATGGGAAGAATACCTTAAACAAATTAAAAGAAATACTAAATCCTTCTATAACCTACTACATTCTTCCCTTCATAAATAGGCACTTCTGTGCCTTTCTTACTCTTACTTGCAGAAAGATACACCATCACAGCACCTACCACAACCACGACAAGACTTAAAGGCATCAAAGTATTAGAAACTGTTGATGACAATGAAAACGCATTGCGAAGCGGAGGCATTGTTGCACAAGCAAGACCAATAATACCAACGAACGCTACTATATATCCCACCCACTTTACAACCATCTCCTAACAAGATAAATTTTATATTTAAACCTTTCTCTGAATAGGAAAGTTTAAAAGTAAATCACTCTTAAGAAAAGAATGTTCTTTAAGAAGAAATCAGACAAAGAAAAACTTCGCTGTTTTAATTGCGAGTCGAAGATAACAGAAAACTTCTCTTTCTGCCCTTACTGTGGAGAAAGTCTAGTTAATCTTGAAGAAGAAATGCATCAGTTTGGCCTCTTAGGAAGAAACGACTTGGTTAATGAAGAATTTAGTATGCCTCCACAGTTAGGTATGATGGAAAAAATGGTTACCTCTTTGATGAAAACAATGATGAAAAATATTGACCAGCAAACAAGAGAAGCAGTAGAAAAATCTGAAGTTACTGCTTATCCTAACGGGATAAAAATTAAGATTGGAATGCCTATGCACACAGCGCCTCAAACAACAACACAACCTCAAACTCCTGCCACAAAAACAGTTACCGATGAGCAAATCAAAAAGATGTCGGGCCTTCCTCGTATAAAAGCTAAGATGTCCATGCGAAGGCTCAGCAACAAGATAATCTATGAACTCAATACTCCTGGAATTACTTCAACCGACGACGTTCTCTTAGCCAAACTCGAATCAGGGTATGAAGTCAAAGCGATCTCAGACAAGAAGGTCTACGTCAACAGTATTCCTGTGAATCTTCCCCTTCAAGGATTCTCTTTGCAGGACAACAAGCTTATTGTGGAATTTAAAGCACAAAGATAAAACTTATTTGAGTGTTGAGCCTCTAGTAAAAACAGATCCATAGGCTTTTCCAAATCTTTTACTTGTTTCTCGTTTCAAACCGCCAAGAGAATAAAGCGCATCAACATCCTGAACAAGAGTATCTGCAATCCAAAGCGCGCATCGACGATCCGCATCAGTAACTTGATGATAATTTGCACGTCGCTCTTCGACACTCAACCGCGGCGCACTGTACATCTGAGCATACATGGG
>JBBTBG010000019.1:0-7986 GCA_038043805.1 Nanobdellota archaeon
AACTTAAGAGCAAATTCTTCAAATCCTACGCGGATGAGAAATGCTGCTGCTAGTTGAAAGAGAGGCGGGCGTTGAGGATTGAGTGTATAAGGAACATCTAAAGCCCAATGTTTTGCCGTAGCCATATATTCTGCTTCGTCCCACCAAAGTGTCTGGCCTGAACCCATACGCAGATAGTATATTCTAATGATCAATGCAAGTACAACAATACCTATAATCAGCAAATTACTAGGATCTTTAAGCCAATTCTTTATCTTTTGCACTTTTTCACTTACTTTTGCCTCTTCTTCTGACATGCTGTGGTGAAGAAATAAGAGTTTTTATGCTTTCGTATCTAAGGCTTTTTGGCGGAGATTTTCCAAAGAACCTCAAAATGTCCTTTGTATGTTGCAGCAACTCCTGCATTTTCAATCATGACTGCAGTTACAGGTGTTCCCCATGAAACAAGAACAACTTTAGAGCCATAGATGAAAGTATTTGCGGGATTAAATTGTTTTTCTTCAAGATAACGGTATTCGGTTGTAGGTGCTGTTTTTTTATCAAATTGGAATACGTCTTTCTTTTGAAGCGTGAGTATCCGCTCTTTAATCTTATAGATGCGTAAATCCCTAAAATATTGCTCCATGAAGATAGGCAACGCTTCCTGATATTTAGCATCATCAATACCTGTAACGAGTACTTCTTTTTTTGTTTTAATAATATCTTTAAGAAAGTGTTTTAGTCCTTCAACTCCCTTGAAGACTTCTACATGCGTATCCTCTTGGGAAGTATGAGCGCGCTGTTCCAATAGAGGTATCAGTGTCTCGATTTCTTGCTCTTGTGTATGTAAAATATTCTTTTTATCCTCTAGTACTTGCCGCAGAGCTGCGGGAGCTATTGCTTGAAAATATTTCTTTGCTCCACGATAGATGTGCGTGACGAGCCCTTTATTCATCAGGTTCTCGATTTTATCGTAGACATGTACGCGATAGATTCCTGTTTTCTTACCCAAATCATAAGCTGTGGCAGATCCTCCTTGCAGAAGAGCGAGATAGAGCTTGATCTCATTTTCACTTAATCCTAACTGCCTAAGACTTGAAGTATTCATCTTGAAAGGATTCTTTTTTTCTTTATATATTTTTCGTACTAGTATAGTACGACAATATTTTATATAGGCTGTTTTTGCAGTGTTTTTATGACAAACCAGACTACCTATGATCCAGCAATCATTGTAAGCGCTCAAGAAGTATTAGGAGATTACAGAGCCGTAGCTTTCAAAGAAAAGAATATCGGAAGATTCATCGCTTTGGCAGATGGAGATACTGTAAGAACATATGGATTACTTGTAGATAAAGTTGACCTCCAAAAAAGGACGATGGAGAGAGGAAGATTCTCGGGGGTAGCACCATTTGATATAGAAAGTCTTCTGGCTCCTTGGCCTGTTGAAGATATTGAGCGCGCATTTAGAGAGATACAAAATCCTTTTAGTTCGTATAGTCTTATTTTAGGAACAGGTTTTCTGACACTCCATCATTCAACTAAAAAAATGATCGCTTCGTGTACTGACTTTAATTATGGTATTCCTCAAAAGGATTTAGTAAGAACGGCATTATCTGAACATAGTCAGAAATACTCTGTAGAGATCGTTGGTAGTTCTGAGGCATTACTGAGAAAGGAATTTTATGGCAGTGAGAGAGATCAAAGGAGATGGTATTGGGATCATGGTTTTGAAGCATATATTGTGAAAAATCCTTGGATGATTCTTGGAAATCTTACGAAAAGTCCGGAGCAATCGATTCCTAAGGAGGTAACCCTCTCATGAAAGAACTCGTATATGAATCCCCTCTTCTTATTCGTGCTCGCATGATCGATTGTTGTGGTGATGTCTTTGAAGAAACGAAAGATCCAGAGTTACGACTTGGAAAATTTGTCATTGAAGCAGATGAACCTGCTGAGAAAGTACAGCTTGGAGCTCTTATCTATGGAAATAAGGTATTTTATGATAAAGCGAAACAGAGCTCTGGAATAAGTATCTCAGATTATCTTGCAAGTCTTTCACATGACTGTGTGGGAAATCGACTCTATGGTTTAGGAAAGACAATTCTCCCTGATGCGGAGGCTCTTCATGTATTGGGTGGAGGATTTATGGAAATCGATGATGCTCAAAAAGTCATTAAGGCTTATGGTTATAGCTCCACATGTGGTAGTGCTCCGCTAGAACTACTTGAGAGATCTTTAGAGAGTAATTGTCTTGAATATCGTGTTGAAGCCAAGGCACTCCCCCATGCAATTCTTCCAGTTGGTAAAAATGGAGATTGTCCTCGCGTGAGATGGTTTAAAAATCAGGGATTTAACGTGCAGCAGCATGATCCTTTTGGACGTCCTCAGCCCTTCTTATAATAATTTCTCCACTGCTTGCATCACTTCTTCTGCAGAAATACTTTTGACTAAGGATTCATCGTAGACGTCGCTTTTTTCTGGAAAGAATTCTTTAAATTTGGGAGAAATTATTTTAGTGCTTAGATCATAGGTTTCAACTTCGGCGGGGCTCGTTACAAAAAAAAGCGCGATCGTTGGTTTTCCCAATCCTATCGAGACATGCAGAGAAAAGCTATCGCTGCATACAAAAGCATCACAGAGTGAAACAAGCGCTGCGAATTCGCTCTTAGTATTATGCGGATCATTTCTGCAGATATGTAGACCTTGATTTTTTAGATGCTCAATTAATGAATTGTGCTTTTCGATTTCGTTCGGACCTCCGAAAATAATTATTTCATATCCTTTACTTTTAGCTAGCTGAATAAATTCTTTTACATTATCAGGATGCCATGCTTTTGAGGGCCATCTATTTCCAGCACCCATATGGATCCCGATAATTTTCTTTCCTTGAAAGTTATTTTTCTCTGTAAACTCTTTTGCATATCTTTTATCTTCTTCTTTAAGTTTTAGCTCACAACGCTCTTTCTTGTACGGCAACTCTGCTACTTCAAACATCATCTCCTGATATGTTTTCTTATTTGATTTTTTTAACTCATCATCGAACATTGTATTAAGATAGTATTCGCCGCCTGCGTTGTATGCTACAGGATATCCTGAATCATCGTGAAATCCATACTTTTTTGTGGCTTGTAAAGCTTCAGCGAGCTCTAGTGCTTCTTCCTCAGTGTCAAAATTATAGAGAGCGTCGAAAGATTCTTCTTCTATTTCTGTGACTTCTTCAAGTTGTACAATTCTATGAATATAAGGCAGACCTTCTAAAAGCGTTGCGATATCTCCCTTGGTAATCCAAGTGATAGTTGCTTTCTTTTCTTGATATAATGCTTTTGCTAAGGGGAGTGTTCTTAGAACGTCTCCATCTGCTCCGAGTTTAATGATACAGATGTTCATGCCTTACAAAAAAGAATGAGGTTTTTAATGCTTACGGAGTTCATACACTTGCAGAGTGATCCCACATGAACTGGAAGAACTTTCGATAGCCATCTGCCAATCTTCTATTTTTCATGACAAATTGCAAGGGATCTTCTTCTAACTGCCCTGCTCCAACTCCAACAAAGGTAACGACATAATCGCCAAATATGTCTATGGAAGTAAGAGTTGAATACTCTTTAGGCAAGAATCGATAAGGCTTTCCAACAACTTTCAAAATTTCAGGCTTTTTTGTTTTTACTTCTGCATCGAAAAGATGCATGTATTTGATGCCGAGCTTTTTACGCTCTCGTTCAAATCCTGGAAGGAAATGCTGGAGACGTGGATCGAGCCAGAAAGCTTTAGCTCCAATGAAATAAACAGTTTCCTTTGTTTTGAGAATATCTCTGAGATAATTCTTGAACCCCTCGATACCTTTGTACATATAAGCTGCTGTTTCCTCTTGTTTAGCTTCAAATTTTGTCTGCATCTGCGGAAGTTCTTTCGAAAGTTGCTCTTCTTTCTCCTTCAGCAAAGCTAATAATCTATCTGGGGCAACTGCACGAAAATTCTTTTCTCCACCAATAAAGACTTCTGAAGCAAGCCCTTTCTCGAGGAGCTTGGCGAGTGCATCATAGACGTTTCTTCTGTGCACTTTAGATTTGAGTGAGAGTGATTGAACAGAGGATTCACCCATACCTAGAAGCGTTTCGTAGACGCGCGCTTCATTCACGCTTAGTCCAATTTCTCTGAGAATTTCTTCATGCATCTTTCTTCTTCGTTTCTCCTACTTTTAACTCTTTGCTTTTGGTGGTAGTTACCACCGCAATATGTTAAATAGTGTTTTTTAAGATTCACGACTATGGAAGAACAAAACAAACCCTTGCTGTATACAAGCAGTGAGATCAAAGAAGACATGCTCCCAAGAACAGGAGAAGACTTCGAGCACTTAGTGCTGTTTAGGTTTGAAGGAGGAAGTAAGTTGATTGGATCAGAGATCCTGGGAGCGACAAATTATAGGGGGCGATTGGTCAATGATGGAATGGAAGCTACTTCACCCCCTAATGAACCAATTTTAAGAATATATCAAGGACTAGAAAAGAGCGTAGTTCGGTCACTAAAGCACTTCGTCTATAAAACTCATGAACTTAATAGACGAGGAAACATTGATCTAGATGGGGTTCTCAGATATATTGATAGGAAGGTTCTCAAGGTTGGATCAAAACCTATTCCTCTTGTAGTTGTACATGATAAAAATTGGGCGTACTCTCGGAAATATACTCCAGAGATAGCGCAAATAGGAGAAAGGCATGAATGAACAAAGTAAGAATAAGGAAATCAGAGAATATAAGATAACCTTTACAATTGCAGAATCTCTTCCTGAAGACGACACTGGTTGTCATGAATATCAGATCATTGATGGAAAACGATATAGTATAAATTATAGTCATTTACTTTTTCTTTCCACTAATGGTCCACTTAGAAAAGCTGTAAAACTAGTCGGTGTTAATCAAATCAAGGAGGCAAATTCAAGGAACCCTGATGATCCTGTTTCAAGGCTAGAGATGATTGCGAAGTGGAATGGGTGGTTCGGGCTTTTAGATAAAATCATAAAATTAGGAGACAAATATCTTGGAACATGATTGATAAACTTGCCACTTTTGCTCTTGCATCTCTTTCTTTTGTAGAGTCCGCAGCTTCGTCTCCCGCAGAGCAACCTCCAAAATCTCCATGGAGTGCTTCGGCTGCAATAACTCTGGGTGAAGCTTACTGGACACGCCCAGGTTTCTTCCCGATTGATAAAAGCGGACCGGTTGTCCAGCCAGAAGCGAATATTTCACATACTTCTAAAATCGGAAAACTTTCAGTGTATGCTTGGCTCAATCAAAACCTTTCTTCTGGACTACGTATTGAAGGAGCGCATGAGCTTGACATTGGAATTAGTTACAACTCTCATTCACTTATTCAGAAAGAAAATTTCAAAGCAGGCGTAATATTACATTCTGCTTGGTGGGAGTATGGTCTTGCTGGAAAACTCGGAGAGAGCCATTCCATTGTTGAGGGAGGAATCTGGATGAATCAGAAAGTTAATGAAAAAGTATCTTTAGAGGGAAAAGCAAGCTGGATGCAATTATTTGGAAAAAAGGGAAGTGATGGTGTAATGTTGAGCACTTCGGTTTCTTTGCCGTATCAGATAAGTAAGAAATGCAGCGTTACTCCGACATTTTCCTGGACGTATCTTACTGGAGAAGATTTTTATGGAAGTAAAGAAGGCACTGCTCATGTTCGCGCAGTTATTCCCTTGAGCTATTGTTTTGGGAAAGGATATTCTGCAACACTCGGCTTCCGTACGCAAGCAGGTTTCAATGGCAAAGATGACAACATAGGCAGCTTTCTGAAGCTGCAGAAAGATTTTTAAGGAAGAACGGTATGAGTTTTATATGGAACAGAAAATGCAGGATTTTACTGTCTTGATTGAACAAGATGAAGATGGATGGTATGTAGCAACGGTTCCCGACATTCAGGGCTGCCAGACACAAGGAAAGACGATACAACAAGTCCTTGAACGTATCAAAGAAGCTATTGAAGTCTGCCTCGAAGCCGAGCCACAAGAGGTAAGGCCTCTTAAGTTCATTGGTCTTCAACGCGTAGCAGTGGCAGAATGACAAAGTTGCCTAGAGTTTCGGGCAAAGAGTTGTGCAAAGTTCTTGAAAAACTAGGATTTGAGAAAATTTATGGAAAAGGCAGCCATGTTCGTTTCAAACATACTGATGGAAGACGAACAGTTGTACCTGTACATAGTAATGAGGAGATTGGTTCCGGTCTATTGCTCGCAATACTGAAGCAGATAAAGCTGACGCGAGAAGAGTTTGAGCGAAGGGTATAATCTATGAAACCACAAAAAGTTTACATCGCTGGAAAAATCTGGACAGAAAGCGAAAAAGATCAACTTGAGAAGATCGATGCGCTTTGCAAAAAATTAGAACTAGAAACATTCCTGCCGCATCGAGATGTTGGATTTGCCGAGAGTGTGAAAGATGCAAAAAGGATATTCAAAGGAGACATAACTGAAGGCTTCAAGGACGTTGTACTGGTGATTGCCTCGCTTGATGGTTTGCATGTGGGTGCAGGAACTGCATGGGAGTTAGGATATGCGTATGCAAAAGGCATTCCAGCAATTGGTCTGAAGACTGATGAAAGTGCTGAGGAAGGATTTGAGTATCTTTCATCTATTTTGATTGCTTCGATGCCTATTGTGAATTCTCTGGCGGAACTTGAGGCAATGATTCAGAAGGTGTTGAAGATTTCTCAGTAGTTTTAAGAATGACATCTATTTTTGTTGATTCAGTAGTTGCCTGTCCGCGCCAGCCATCCTGATAGGCTTGTTTTTTCCTTAGTTCTTTGAAAGCCTTGTAGTAAAGATAGAGACGAGCAAAGTAGAGCTCAATAGTCCACCAAAGTTGTTTTAGCGTACGAGGCTGACGAATTGCGAAGAAAATTCCCCACTTGACTTCATTGAAGAAGGATTTTGTGCGTGGGAGATCTGGAGCAATCTTGTTAAGATTTTCATGTGCTTTAATATTGCGGATCTTCTGTGCAAGCCAATCTTTCCAGTTAGAAGGGTTTTTGACTGAAACTTCTGCTTCTGGCACATATCCTGTGGAAAATCCTTTTTTCCAGAAAAGGTAGGGAATGATGCTGTCTTCACTTGTTTCTAAAGGAAAATCAGTGATCACTCCTTTTCGGATCGCGAACAGATAACCTGAACACTCGAAAAATTTTCTTTTTCTAAAAAGCTCTTGGCGAGCACGATCGATCCCTCTAAATGCCAGGTGTGCCCACCATCCGTACTTGGTATTTGGATCATCAAGAGGGACTGGTTTTCCTGTGATGCATCCAAGATTTTGCTCCTCAAATGCTGTTTCAATTGATTTTATGATGCTCTTTGAGATAATAACATCACCATCTGTGAGAATGAATAAATCATTTGTGTCCTGAGAAGCATATTCTTGAAAAAGAAGATTGAGTGCGTAAGCTTTTCCTTCTCCAGGGTCGAGAAAAAATACAAATCGTTTGTCTTTGACGTGCTTTTTAAGAAACTTTTTTACTTCTGGAAAAGGATCGACTACAGTAATACGTATATCTTTTCTTCCTTTAGCTTGGTTTAGAAACGCTTTGACTACACCTAGAGTTGATTGAGGCTCGTTGTAGGAAGTAATGATAATGTCAATCATGTAATATCAAGAGGATACTCCTCCGGCCGGATAATGATCGTCTTCTCACCATTCTTCTTTTTTGCTACAATACGTACCTTTTTTGTCCCCTGCTTACCGATATCAGAGATTTCTATTTCTTCCACAAGAACATCTTCGCCACCGATTTTGAGCATATCTCCTTTTTTTACCTCGAGAGCTTTCTTTTTTGTCATACTTTCAGAGGCTGAAAGAAATTTATAAACCTTCTGTACTCTCCTTCTGTAATGAAGACTAAGGAACTTATCGTGCTATGTTCAGGAGGAGTGGACAGTGTTACTGCTGCACATCTTCTGAAGAAAAAATATCCTTCCTCTAAATTGACTCTGCTTTTTTTTAATTATGGGCA
>JBBTBG010000020.1:0-2446 GCA_038043805.1 Nanobdellota archaeon
GGGTATTATATGCGCGCGAACAGTCTTGCGAAAGGCATACAGCCCCTTTGGAAACAGCTTTCTATAGATGATTACGGATTATTTTTTATTATTAAACCTGATGAACTCCAAAGGGAAGTGGTAAGAATTTATAGACATATGCCTCCGCCTGTGGAAAGAGCTGTGAAGGTTAAAGTATAAACATACTTATCTAGCAGCATCTGCTTGCTTTTCAGCTTCGTTCTTCTTACCCATTGCGAAGCTGTCCATACTGCCTCTTGCAGCGTTCATTATTTCATTTGCTAGTGCATCCGCCATTTTTGTCTTTTTTCCGAATGCTTTTCCATAGGATCCCTGAATTATCCAGCGTATTACAAGGTTGATTCTTCGTAGTGGGCTACAGTCGACTGCTTGAGGATAACGTGCACCACCAGATTCGATAACTGTAATCTCATCTCTTGGCGAGGCATTTTCTATTGCTTCTATTAAGACTTGTACAGGATTTTTGTTTGTCTTTTTTTGGATAACTTCCAAGGTTTGAAGTATGGTCTTCATATTCCTGTTATATTTGCCTGAAGACCAGCTTGTGATTATTTTGTGCTTCTTTCCAACATGACCTGGAACTGCAAGCCTATTGGCGAATCGTTCAATAATAGGAATTTTTCCTACTGCAAACTTTTCTTTCCTGCGTCCATAGGACTTAAGAAGTAATTTTGTGCCTAGGTTGAGATAGGGCTTTAATGCAATATCTTTCACGACTACTTCTTTAGTGTCATAGATGTCGAAGATTTTGAAGGACTCGGTTGTTTGTTCTATCATGCTGCTCTCCTCCGATAAATCGTTAAACGAAGGTCATTTGGGCGGTCTTTAGGTTGTCCGATAAGATAATTAAAGTTTTGTCCGCGTCCAAGAGGTAATCCTGCGGCTTGTAATTTTTCAACATATTCTCTAAGCAGATGTTCATATTTCACAGGACAGGTATCGTTAACGAATGATCCTTTTGAGAGGCGATTGAGAACCTGAACAGCATGGTGTCCTCCTCTATCGAGGGAGAGACCATCATCAAATGTGATGACTGCGATATTATGTGCTGTTTTCGTACTTGTCATGCTGATAGTGTCTCCTCTGTGCGAAAATTAAGATAAATAAGACCTATATCATAGTCACGTTGACGCACTCTTACAACATTGTTCATAGGTATAACCCTTTCTCCAATATGATAATTACCGCTCGTTGAATCTTCACTGTGAGGAACATACTTTAATACTCCATCATAAGCAATTTCTTGTCCACTCCAACCATCTTCAGAAAATATCACCCCTACAGAAGTATTGATAAGTTTCGTCATTTTCTTTAATATTCTTTTATCCATGTTTATCTCCTTCCCTTCTCAATTTTGCCTTTGACGAGAAGATGAAGAGGTTGTTCATTTACTTTTATTACTTGAAAACGAATACCTGGAATATCTCCTTTGGAACGACCCATACGGCCGCCGATTCGTTCAATAATAACTTCATCATGTTCGTCAATAAATCTTTGTGCTAAATTACGTGGAATAAATGCACCTACTTGAATACTATTTTTTATGAGTTGTACCTTGCAACACTTTCTCATAGCAGAGTTTGGCTGGCGCGCTTCTTTCTGAAATTTTGAAATAACTATTCCTTTTGCTTGAGAAGAACCTTCAAGAGGATCTACTTTTTCGCGTAGTCCTAACATTCTTTTTTTGTAGGCGCGCTGACTCCATTTGAATTTCTTTTGTGCCTTCAAAAACTTACGTGCATTCATTAATCCCATGTTATAGTAAGAGAAAAAAGTGGTTTTTAAACCTGTCGAAAACTTCATGTCTTCGATAAGATTTATAAATTGCTTGTCGTCACAGATATATGAAAAAGGACAAGAGAGACCTTGCATCACATCATCAGAGAGATCTCCAAGTAACAATACAGCATGTGAGGGAGATCATAGAGGGCTATTTTGACATTCATCTTTCACTTAGTGATCGTATGTATCTTAGAAAGTATGTACTTGAAACGCTTCAAGCACGTAAGTTTTTATCGTCTGAAGATCGTCAATGTGTCGATCCTCTCTCTGAAGCAACGGGAAAATATATTATGGTTCGATACGGAATTTATGATGTACGTCTTATCCATAAGAGATTGTATCGTGGAGATCAGAGAGCGACGCGAATGGTGCAAGAACGAGAAGCGCAATGGAGAAGTTAGATTATTTTTAGCTCAATATTGAAGGTATCTTTGATAATTTGTTGAAGTTCTTCTTCTCTGCGACGATTGCGACCGATTAGAGCGGCTTTGCTTTGGCTGCCTGCAGTCATGATTAGTATATTTTCTTTCATTTCTAAAGAATGAAATGTAACAGGTGCGACAATATCTCTTATAAACTTCTCTGCTTCTTGTACACTCTGCGCTTCTTCTATGATGCGGATTTTTTTCCCCAGTCTTTCTTG